>DATMQV010000034.1:0-8833 GCA_035566615.1 Xanthobacteraceae bacterium | reverse complement strand
CACTGCGCAACGCTCTTGCGCCGCTCGTGATCGGACTGGGCCTGGCTGGGATTGCCGGCGGAATTGCCCGCGCCGCTGACGCCTATCTGCCGATCGTGATGCCGATCACTGGCTTCCTTTCGGTCGAAGGCGGCAGTCAGCGCAACGGCGCCGTGATGGCGCTCGAACAAGCACCGGGCGGACTGCAAGTCGATTTCCCGATCTTCGATACCGGAACGTCGGCGACCGGCGCCGCCACCGCGCTCGACAAAGCGTTGAGCAGCCAGAAGGCGACCGCCGCTGCGGTGACCGTGTTCGGCTCGGGGCTCGCCAAGATCACCGAGAGCAGCAATCCCTACATCTTCCGCTTCCTTCCCAACGATCGCGAGATCAAGGTCGCGCACGCGCGCTATGTCGTCGAGGTGATGAAAAAGACCAAGATCGCGCTGATCAGCGACACCACCGCCTACGGCCAAGGCGGCTTCGCGCTGCTGCAGGAAGACTTCGCCAAGCTCGGCACCAAGCCGGTGTTCGAGGATAATTCGATCGCGCCCGACACCAAGGACATGAGCCCGCTGCTGGCGAAGGTCAAAGCCTCCGGCGCCGATGTCATCGTGCTCCATGCGGTGTCGACCCCGATGACGCTGATCACCAAACAGATCAAGTCGACCGGGCTGAACATCCCGATCGTCAACAGCTCCTCGATCGTCGAGCCCACCGCAACGGCGCTGTTCGAGCCGGCCGAACTCACCGGCGTCTGCGCGGAAACGCCGTCGGCACCAGAAGCACGAACCACCCCCGCCATCAAGGCTTGGGCGGACGCCTATCTGAAGCGCTTCGGCATCGAGCCCGACGGACTTGCGCTCGGACAGTATGACGGCGTGATGATGGCGCTTACGCTCATGTCGAAGGGCGCGAAAACCGCGGAAGATTTGCGCGCGGCGCTGCAAAAGGAGAGCTACCAGGGCGTCGCCATGACCTACAAATCGAACGGTCACGGCGATCTGGCGCATGACGCCGAAATCGTCTGCTGGGACGGCACCAGCCGGATTCCGAAAATCGTCGCCCATTATGCGGGGGACCAACTCGTCTTGAAATAACCGCCAGGCAAGCGGCAAGGACGCGCGGCGCCGATGACTCTTCTGCAGCTCGCGATCAACGGCGTCGCGCTCGGTGCCGCCTATGCGTTGATCGCGCTGGGTTTCGTCTTCATCGTCAACGCGACCGGGGCGGTCAATTTTGCACATGGCGATCTCGTCATGGCCGGCGGCTACGTCGCGGTCGGCCTTGGCGCCATGGCACCGCTGCCGATGATCATTCTGCTGCCGCTGGTGGCGGCGATCATGTTTGTGCTCGGGGTGGCGGTGTCGCTGGTGGCGTATTTTCCGCTGATCAACCGGCCGCCCTCCACCGTGTTCATCTCGACGCTGCTGATCGGCATCGTGCTGCAGAACGTGTTCCTCGTACTATTCGGGCCGCAAGCGCATGCGGCGCCGCCGCTTATTCAGAGCGGCATCCTGCATGCCGGCCCGATCGAGATCAGTATTCAAGCACTCGGCACGCTCGTGGTGGCGGGAGCGCTGATCGCTTTGCAATACCTCGTCTTCGCACACACCCAGATCGGGCGGCGACTACGCGCGACCGCGCAGGACCGGCAGATGGCGCAAGCGATCGGCATTCGCGTACATGCCGTGATCGCGGCCACCTTCGGCTTCGGCACGGCACTCGCCGGCATCGCCGGCGTGCTCTTGGCGAACCAGTTCTTCGTCTATCCGACTGGCGGCATCCCGCTCAGCGTTTATGCCTATATCGCCGTCGTCATTGGAG
This sequence comes from Xanthobacteraceae bacterium, assembly GCA_035566615.1. GTDB lineage: Bacteria > Pseudomonadota > Alphaproteobacteria > Rhizobiales > Xanthobacteraceae > BOG-931. Next base: position 7,027 of record DATMQV010000034.1, on the reverse strand, counting down.
GCTGGGGAAGCATTGCCGGCGCCGTGATCGGCGCGATGATGATTTCGCTCTTTCAGGTCGTCGTTTCGGCTTACGTTTCGTATGCGGTCGCAACCGGGCTATTGTACGTGGCACTCCTCCTCGTTTTCTTCTTCCGCCCGCAAGGCATTTTCGGCGAGCTTGTTCGGCGCCGGGTCTGACTGAGGCAGGGAGACCGCGGGCTTGGCATCTTGGCTCTCCAATGGGATCCGGCTTCCGCTGGTTTTGGGCGCGGCGGCGCTGATCGCTTACGCGCTGTTCTTTGCCAGCCCCTATGACCTGCGCATGCTGACGATCTGCGGCATCTACGCGCTTCTGGTGCTCGGCTTTCAGTTCGTGTTCGGCCATGCCGGCGCGGTGTCGCTGGCGCAAGCGACCTTCTTCGGCATCGGCGGCTATATCACCGGTATCCTGGCGACGCGGTTCGGCTTTCCGTTTTTGGCGACATTTCCGTTATCGATCGCCGGCCCCGCGCTCTTGGCCGTCATCATCGCGGTGCCGGTTCTCAAGCTCGAGGAGCATTATTTCTCGCTGGCGACGCTTGGCATCGGGCTTGTCGTACTGCTGCTCGCCATTCAATGGAGCGACGTAACCGGCGGCACCAACGGGCTTGCCGGCATTCCGGCGATCGAGCTTCCGGGCCTGACCATTGCGGATCGGCGGTCGGTGCTGTGGTTTGTGTGGGCGATTGTCGCCATCGGCTGCCTCATTGCTTATCAGGTGACGCGCGGCTTGCATGGACAGGCCTATCATCTGATGCGGGAGAATCTGGAAGCCGCGTCATCCCTCGGCTTGAACATCGCCGAGTTGCGGTTCGGCGCCTTCGTCTTAAGCGCGGCCTATGGCGGCGCCGCCGGCGCGCTGATGGCGCATGTGATCCATGTGGTATCGCCGGAAAATCTCGATCTCGCGCTGATGGTCACTTGCCTGACAATGACAGTCATCGGCGGGCGCACCCGCATCGCCGGCGCGATCCTCGGCGCAACGCTGATCGTGTATTTGCGCGAATGGTTTCGCGTGCTCGAAAATTACTACATGATCGCCTACGGAACGGCGGCGCTCGCCGTCTTGATCATGGCCCCCTATGGACTGGTCGGCGCGCTTGAGCGCTTACGTGTTCTGCTGTTTGGTGTGAGCCGCATCGCCGCCCCGCCCGCGGGCCTGCCCCTGATCCAAAGCGGCAGACCTGTTGCCGCGCAGCGAAGCGCAGAGCCGATCCTCACCGTCGACGGCATTGCACTCGCGTTCGGCGGCGTCAGAGCGCTCGACGGCGTCGGACTTTCGTGCATGCATGGCGAAATCATCGGCCTCATCGGCCCGAACGGCTCCGGCAAGACGACTTTATTGAATGTGATTTCCGGCCTTGCTTCCTGCCAGCACGGAAGCGTGACGTTTCTTGGCCGCGACATTACCAAAGCGCCGACCTATGCGATCGCCCGGCTCGGGATTTCGCGCACGTTTCAGCATATCCATCTGGTCGACAATCTTTCCGTGCTCGACAATATCGCGGTAGCCCGCGCCGGCAGCGACGGCGGCGGATTGTTGCAAGCGATCGGCACGGTCGGCCGCGACCGCCGGCTGCAAGACGCGCGCGGATTCGCGCTGGCAGCCGCGGAGCGTCTGGGCATTGCCAATGTCGCGATGGAGCCGTGCGGCCGGCTTCCTTACGGCACGCGACGGCGGGTCGAGGTGGCGCGCGCGCTCGCGACTGCACCGCGCCTCTTGCTCCTCGACGAGCCGGCCGCCGGCCTCAACGAACAGGAGCAAAAAGATCTGGCGGGCCGTATTCGCTCCTTCGCTGCCGAAGGCATCACGGTTCTGGTCGTCGAGCACAATCTTGTGTTTCTCGCCGCGCTGGCAGAACGCCTGATCTGTCTTGATCGCGGCAAAGTGATCGCCGCCGGATTGCCGGAAGCGGTGCGCCGAGAGCCGGCCGTGATCGAGGCCTATCTAGGGCTCGAAGCCGATGTCGCCGAACTCTCGCTGGCGGCTCCCTCATGAGCGCGCTGTTGAACATTGACGGCTTATCTGTCTCCTACGGGCAGGTGTCCGCGCTCCGCGATGTGTCGATCTCGGTGAACCCTGGTGAAGCGGTCGCGCTCGTCGGCGCCAACGGCGCCGGCAAGTCGACACTGTTTGAGTCGATCGTCGGCTTCCTGCGGCCAAGGAGCGGCCACTTGCATTTTCTCGGAAAGGACATGAGCGGCGTCAGCCCCGAGCGGCGCGCACGCCTCGGCCTTGGCTATGCGCCCGAGGGACGCCGCGTGTTTCCGGGAATGACGGTGCGCGAAAATCTTGAGGTCGCGGTTTTCGCGGGCAAAGCCGAACGCGAGCAAAGGCTGCAGCGCGCCTTCGCGCTGTTTCCGCAACTCGCCGAGCGCCACGCTCAATTAGCGTGGCAATTGTCCGGCGGTCAGCAGCAGATGCTTGCCATCGGCCGCGCGCTCATGGGACGGCCGCGTTTGCTGCTGCTCGATGAACCCTCGCTCGGCCTTTCGCCAAAGCTCGCGGACGAGGTTTTGGCCGCGGTGCGGGTCATCATTCAAGACGGCACGGCCGTGCTGCTCGCCGAGCAGAATGTCAGAAAGGCCCTGACTTATTGCGAGCGCGCTTACGTTCTTGAAATCGGCAAAGTGGTTCTTTCAGGCGCCACCTCCGCTTTACGCGACACGGAAGAGATCAGAAGGGCTTATCTCGGCGACTAATGTCGGCAGGAGCAGACAATGTATGAAACCAAATTCATGAAGCGCGTCCTCGAATTGTCGCAGCAGGGCATGCAGACCGGCCATGGCGGCCCGTTCGGCTGCGTGGTCGTCAAGGACGGGATCATCGTCGGCGAAGCGCACAATGAAGTGTTGTCGAGTAACGACCCGACGGCGCACGCCGAATTGCTGGCGGTGCGGCGCGCAAGCGCCAAGCTCAAGACGTTCAACCTGAGCGGCTGCGAGCTTTATACCAACGGCGCTCCGTGCTGCATGTGTATGTCGAGCATGCTTTGGGCCCGCGTCGATCGCGCCTATTATGTCCTGTCGATGGACGACTCCCGCGCCATCGGTCTCGGCGACGAGCCTTTTTACGAAGAGCTCGCCCGGCCACTCGATCAGCGCCAGATCGTTCCGATGATCCAGGAGCCCGAGCTCAGAGAGCAGGCCCGCGCCGTCTATGAGCTGTGGGCCAAGAAGCCGGACAAGATCCAATTCTGAAAAAACCGGCCCACCGATCCTGCGCGACGAGCGGGATTTTGACGGGAGAGTCGCCCGTGCGCTGTTCGACCTAAGGCCAAGCTCCCTCGCCTTGACCATAACGCGGAGGTTGCGTAGCGTCATCAAAGAGCACGCGCCCCCAAAAATATCGCATGACATAAGGGGTTCTTACAAACCCGCTAGGGCGAGCGTGGTACTTTTTCAAGGAGGCCTAAATGGAAATCACTCGACGCTCCTTCGGACTTGCCACCGCCGGCGCCGCACTTCTGCCAGTGTTACCGGCAGCCGCCAAAGAAGCGCCCGCGGGCACCCAAGTGCCCGGCATCTATCGTATGAAGGTGGGCTCGTATGAGGTCACGATCCTCAACGATGGCACGGCGGCTCTACCCACGAAGTACTATTCCGGCGACCCCGCCGGAGCGGCCAAATTGCTGGAAAACGCCTTTGCGCCATCGAAGGAGATGGCTCCCACAAGCTTCAATGCCTGGCTGATCAACACGGGTGACAAGCTTGTTCTGGTGGACACCGGCTATTCTAACGGCATCGGGCCGGTTGCGGGGCATCTGCCGAAGGCTCTAGCCACAGCCGGCGTGAACCCCGCCGATATTGATGCCGTGGTCGTCACACACGTTCATCCGGATCATTGCAATGGCTTGCTGACAACCGACAAGCAGATCGCGTATCCGAACGCGACCGTGAACATTAATGGCGACGAATTCGCTTGGTGGATGGAAGGCGACGTGAAAGTCCCCGAAGGGAAGCCGTTTTTCAAAGAACTGTTTGAGGGCGGCCGCGCCGTCTTCAAACCATACATCGACGGCAAGCGGGTGCAGACCTTCAAGGACGGCGCCGAGATCGCTCCCGGCGTGACGGCCGTGACTGCACCCGGCCACACCGTCGGCCACACCATGATGCGCGTCACCAGCGGCAACGACCAACTATTGATCTGGACCGACATTGTTCACAGCACCGCCCTGCAATTCCCCGAGCCGGAACGATCAATCGCCTATGATCTCGATCCGCCACAAGCCATCGCGACACGTAAAAAAGTTATGGACATGGTATCGACCGACCGAGTGACAATCGCCGGCATGCATATTGGATTCCCCGGTGTAGGCCATGTGGTGAAAGCCGGAACTGGCTACGCCTTTCTGCCGGTTTGGTGGAACGGCAACCTCTAGCGGAACTTTCGTGCCGAAGAGAACGACCCGGAAGCGGCGACGCCGCTTCCGCGCTTTCCGACCGTAAGGTCGGCAACAAAAAAACCGGCGCAGAAAAAGCGCCGCGCAGGGAGGATCATATGCAACGCTTGTGGCTCGTTGCGCTTGCCGCATTGTCGGTCGCCGCAACTGAACCTGCCAAGGCGCAGGTTTCCGACAACGTCGTGAAGATCGGCGTGCTCACCGACATGTCCGGCCCCTCGTCGGCCGCGGACGGTCCGGGTTCGGTGGCTGCCGCGCAGATGGCAGTCGACGATTTCGGCGGCACGGTTTTGGGCAAGCCGATCCAAATCATTTCCGCCGATCATCAGATCAAGCCGGACATTGCCGCCGGCATCGCGCGGCAATGGTACGACCGCGATCAAGTCGACCTGATTGTCGACGTGCCGGTCTCGGCCGTAGGCCTTGCGGTGCAGAACGTCGCCAACGAGCGCAAGCGCTTGCTGATCGTTCATTCGACCGGCACGGCCGATTTCCACGGCAAATTCTGTAACCCATACGCCTTGCAGTGGGTGTTCGACACGCGCGCGCTTGCGGTCGGCACCGCGCAGGAAGTGACCAAGCGCGGCGGCAAGACTTGGTTCTTTCTCACCGCCGACTATGCCTTCGGGCACGCACTCGAGCGCGACGCTTCGGCGGTAATCGTGCAGAACGGCGGCACCATGGTGGGCTCGGTGCGGCATCCTTTCGCCACGCCCGATCTCTCGTCGTTCATTTTGCAAGCGCAGGCCTCGAAAGCGAAAATCATCGGCATCGCCTCCGGCCCGCCCGACAACATCAATGCGATCAAGCTCGGCGGTGAGTTCGGCATTTTCCAGGGAGGCCAGCAAATGGCCGGCCTTTTGGTGCTGATCACCGACATCCATGCGCTCGGGCTCAAAGCCGCGCAGGGGCTCGTCCTCACCACATCGTTCTATTGGGACATGGACGATGAGACCCGCGCCTGGTCGAAACGCTACTTCGCCAAAATGAACCAGATGCCGTCGATGTGGCAGGCCGGCGTCTATTCGTCGGTCATGAGTTATCTGAACGCCGTGAAGGCTTCTGGCACCGACGACCCGCTGAAGGTCACGGCGAAAATGCGCGAAAGCCCGATCAATGATTTCTTCGCTCGCAATGGCAAGCTGCGCGAGGACGGGCTGATGGTGCACGACCTCATCCTCGTCCAAGTGAAAAAGCCGGAAGACTCGAAATATCCGTGGGACTATTACCAGATCCTCACGCATATTCCGGGCGAGCAGGCGTTCGGGCCGCCCAATCCGGCTTGTCCGCTGGTCAAACAGTGATCGCCGCCGCTGGCGGCTCCTCCTGCAAACGCGCTGACGTGGGACAGGTGTCAAAGATGGAGTAGGCAGGGCTGGACACTGAAAGCCCTGCCCTGCCCGCGCATGTCGCCAGTTTCGATCTCAAAACATCTGTCGGCGGAATATCCCGACGATCCCCTTCCGACCAATCGCGCGTGCTGGACGGTTCGTGTTTCCGACGTAGCGAGCAAAGCAGACAATAGCGCTCATTCCTGGATTGCTTCGTCGCTCCGCTATTCGCAACAACGACTAAGCAACCCGTAACTCCGCAGCGCGCACGCGGCGCGCCTTGCGCCAGCGCAGGTAACGGAGCGTCATGCGCTCGCTGGCCGTTTTGAGCGAGGAGACGAAGCCGAGAAGCATCAGCGCGGCCCATAGCATCCAGGTGGCGACGTCGAATGCGCCGACCGCAAGCATGATGGCGCCGCGGCCAAGGAGCTTGATGATGGCGCGCGTCTTGCCGCCTTTGGCGGCCGACAGCCGCGCCAGGCGTGACACATCGCGCGGTCCCTCCGCGATCTTAAGGCTGTCGAGCGCGGCTTGCGTGCCGGCCTTGGTTTCGATCCGCCCGACATCGCCGACCAGATCGACCAGGCCGCCGGCTTTCTCGACCTTGACGGCGTCGCGCGCGACCCGCACGGCGAGAACCGGATTAAGCCGGCCAGTGCGCCGCGCGACCTTGGCGAGCGTCAGGCCGATCCGCTCTGGCGCGCCAAGACCGACCGAGACGTAGGTACCGGCGGTGACGGCAATGCCGACGCCGGCAAGACCAAGAATCCACGGATCGGCCGGCTGGCCAAGCAGGTAGTGCGTACCCTCGCGCGCCGCATCGCGGAGATCGCCGAAGACAACGAGGTCGCCGACCGCCGTGCCGGCGAGGCTCGCCAGATCGGTGGGCTCGCCGCTCCAAAATCCTTTCACAAAGCGGCCGGCGGTGTGCGTCGCCGACGCCGCATCCGTCTGCGCCTTTTTCACCTTGTCGGCGAGTGCGGAATCGACTGCGAGCCCGCGCTCAGCCGAAAGGTCGAGAAAGCTTTGCGCCAAGTCGATATCGCCGGCAGCGAGCGCCGCGCCGATTTCGCGTTCCGCAACGGCGCGGCTAAGGACATCGTCGAGCGCCCGGTCCGCGACCTTCACCGGATCATCGGCAGCAAATTGTCGCGCCCGCTCGAAGGCATTCCATCCTGTGGGAATCGCTGCGCAGCCCAACACGAGCGCGCAAAAAAGCGCAAAGGCCGGCTGTCGCAATTGCCGGCCAATCTGACCTAAAGTCCGCACGAAT
>DATMQV010000033.1:0-4949 GCA_035566615.1 Xanthobacteraceae bacterium | reverse complement strand
CGATCAAGGATGGGTTTCGCAAGGATTCAACCCATCCTGCGGCTACGCTCCATTGGCCCGAAAGCGCGTCGCGATCTCGGCGAGCGGCGGGCGCGGGCGATCTTCGGGCGGACCGGGCGGCCGCCCGATGTGGATGAAGCCTGCGATGCGCTCGTGCGGCAAAAGCCCGAGCGCATCGAGCACGGCGCGGTCATAGGCGTACCATTCCGTGATCCAGTTGGCTGCGTAGCCGAGCGCGTGCGCGGCGGTGACGAGGTTCATGGCCGCGGCGCCGGCCGACAATACCTGTTCCCATTCGGGAATCTTCCCATGCGGCGCCGCGCGGCTGACTACGGCGATCACCAGCGGCGCGCGCGTCAGCCGCTCACGCTCGGCCGCGATGTGCTCCCGCTTGGCGTCCGGATATTTGGCGCGGAAAGCTGAGGCGATGGCTTCGCCCGCGGCCCGCCGCGCCTCGCCCTCAAACACGATGAAGCGCCATGGCGCGAGCTTGCCGTGATCCGGCACGCGCGACGCGACGGTGAGCAACGTATCGATCTCGGCCGCCGATGGGCCGGGACCCGATAGCTCGACCGCCTTGAACGAGCGCCGGGTTTTCAGAAGTTCGAGGGCATCAGGCATGTGGGGACTCCGAAGGCTAGAGCGGGATGAGTTGTGGTTCGATCGGCATCCCGCTCTAGCTTTTTGTTTGAGCACGATCTTTTCGGAAAACCGGATTCCACTTTTCCGGATCATGCTCTAGGCGCGGTCCTAGCACAGGCGGCAGCCGATAGACGACTGGTTCGCCGTTGCGAGGAGCCAACGGGTCCGGGCGCGAAAGCCCGGCGGCAGGATCAGCCTAATGGCAACCGGGAATACATTTGAGATATTCGGCGTTGACGCGATTGACGCAGGCGCTCTGCTGCATCAGATCGCCGGACCTGGTGCACGAGTCCGAATCGCGCTTCTGATTGGCGAGGCAGGTGGCGCAACTCATTCCGGCGGGCGCCGGCGAGCGGCATTTCCATGTGCCGGCCGCGTTGACGCAGGTTTGCCCATCGTTGCAAAAGAATGTTCGAACATTCTTGCCTTCCTGCCTGGTCTCACAGATCACCCTCGCCTTGGAAAGCAGTTCGGCCGCCGGAAGCCCGTGCAACCTCGCGGGCGGCGCGACCGCGCCGGTCGATGAGACCAAAGCGACCATTGCAAACAGTCCGGCGGCCACGAAGGCCGCACGTCTTGCCCATGCTGGCATTTCCGTCCCCCCACACCTCAAGCCCGGCGGAAATTTTCTGCGACGTCCGTATCGGGCGGCCGGGTTTGTCCCAGCCATCGACGTCTTGTTGTTGGGCGCTCAGCATAAAGACGCGCGCGTCCGGCACAAGAGACTATTTCAGAACCGCCGGCCAAGAGCCGAATCCGGCTGCCGGGCATGACGAATGAAGGCTCCCATCGTCTTGAGGTGTGTGCTGCCCGGTCGTAAGTGCGTCAAAAAGCGAGGGGGCAGTTCATCGCGGCCCCAGATTGGGAACGGAGAACACGTCCTCGGGAATCGCGACATTTTGCTGCCAGCTCTTGCGAACGAAGCGCGTCCAATTGCTTTTGACGTTATCCACCATTTTCATTTCGCCCGGCGTGCAGACAGCGCCTGCACAGCTATAGTTCGAACGGGTTTCGGTCTTGATGTTAGCGCCCTCGGCGTTGAAGTATTTGAGTTGAAGCGGAACCATGTGGTCCCTGGCGACCGTAATCTCGATCTTGGCGTAAGTTGCGTTCGGCACGTCTTTGGCCGTCAGCACGAGCACATATTGAGCCGGAGTCTGCGAGGCGATCTGGCCGGCATACTGTACGCCGTATGATGTGGTCGCGAGATCGCCCTGGCTGAAGGCGAGCCCGAGGAAACCTTGATCGTGGGTATGGCTGGCGATCCGCCGCACCTTCCCGAACGCGGGAAGGTAGACGTACATCTGCGTCGGCGAGAGGGTGAGCACTTTGGTGCCTTTTATATCGGGCGGCGCGGTGAACTCGTACAGTTTGCTTGCGCCGTTCGTTTGCAGCTTCACCGCCAGAACGCGCAACGGCTTGTCCGGCTCCTGATTGTCGACCTGATAGTCGAACACGAGCGTCACGGCCCGATTCACGGCCGCGTCCATGGCGGCGACAGCGGCATCTCCGGCGGCGTCGGCCCATGCCGTGGTCGAAAGACACAAGCCCGTCAGCGTTGCCGCGACGAACCGAAATGGCGGCGGCGCGACCATCGCGTGTCTCCTTCGATAAGGGCTCAGCCGATGTTATCAGCTACGGCTGTCCCCGCTCAATCGAGCTTCTGATAGGTGTCGTCGAGATCGTCCTGCACGACGGTCGCCTTGCCCTACGCGCCGAGCATCAGATCGGTGTCGGGCTTCATCACTTCGTAGCGCCAGCCAGCCGGCAGTTTGAGCCGGCTGGCCAGCGCCGACAGGTCGTCATAGGACAGCGACTTGTCGATGATCTGCGCGTAGGACTGCATGGCGTAACGCACGCCGTCCGGCCGCACCAGCAGGAACACCGGCTTGCCGGCCCTGAACACATAGCGGGTCTCGCGCTCGATCGTGCGCTCGCGATAGGGTTTTGCGCGCAGCCCCGAGAGATCGACCTTGATGGTCGCCCGCGCGGTCAGCGCCAGGCCCTCGGCATCGACGGTCTTGCCGGCAGCGGTGTCGCCCGCGGCCGCGATCGCATCCATGACGAAATGGCGCGGGCCGTTGAGCATCACCTTGAGCGCGCCGAAGCGCTTCTTCATGGTCGCCTCGGTGATCTTGTCCCAGAGCTCCGGCGGGCAATCGTTGAGGCCGAGCGTGTTGTAGACGGTGGCGACGAGCTGAATGCCGCGGCGCACCACCGGGATGAGCTCGCAATAGCGCGCATCGCGCACGCCCTCGATCATGTGCTTGGACTTGTCGGGCGTCTGTGCGGCGGCGGTAGAAAGAGCGGCGATGGTCATGCAGCCGGCCACAATGGCAAGGGCGAGGTGGCGCACCGCGCCGATCCAAATTGTCTTGCTGATCATGCCCGCTTCCCCCGGCTCCTCCGCAGGGGCCGGATCGTAGCGTGCGGAAACGGCAGAGCGAAGCGAAACCGATCAGGGTGTCGGTGGCTACATCTGCCGGGCCGCGCGATACGTCCTTTCCGCATGGCGCACCTGCCGGCGCAATACTTGACGTAGTCAACTATGGCGGCGACGGTGTCGGCGATGTCCGCATCCTCCCCTGAGCAGCCACGCAAGACGGTGGCGGTCGTCGGCCTGGGCAGCATCGGCGGCGTCGCCGCCGGCTGCCTCGCCGGCGCCGGCCGGCATGAGGTGGTCGCCTGCGTGCGGCAGCCGATCGCGCGGCTGACGCCGGAAGCGCCGGCGGGCGCCGTCGATCTGCCGCTGCGCACGCTTAACGACCCGGCGGAGGCCGCGCCGGCCGACTGGGTGCTTCTTTGCACCAAGGCGCATCACACGCAGGCCGCGGCGCCCTGGCTCACACGCCTGTGCGGGGCCTCGACCCGCGTCGCCGTTCTGCAGAACGGCATCGATCATATCGCGCGCGTCGCGCCGCTCGCCGGCGGCGCCGCCGTCGTGCCGGTGCTGGTCTATTATAACGGCGAGCGGCTCGCGCCCGATCGCGTGCGGCTGCGCCACGCCGGCGCGCACGATCTGCTCGCGGCCGACGATGAAGCCGGCGCTGCGTTCGCCCAACTGTTCGCCGGCACCGAGCTGCGCGTCGTGCTGACGGACGATTTCCTCACGCTCGCCTGGCGCAAGCTCTTCCTCAATGCCGTTGCAGCTTGTCGGGGGGAAATGGGCCGTTCACGTTTCGATTAGTCGCCAATCCGATCACGGCCCTGACCCTGCAGCGCCAGGCTCGGAAAAATCGGCAGGATCGAGCATGTGCGATAACGCGAGATGGTCCTTTTTGGCCATCTTAAGCATCTGGTCCGCATGATCTTTGTTAGATTTGGCCATACAGAACGCGCCCCTCTTTCGAGGCTACCGAGATCATATGATTGGTCGTATCCTTCCAGTTTAAGAACTCGCTCTTAGTAAAGAGCAGGACATCTTTCGGAGCCTCACACGTTTCAGTAATTGCCCTGTACAGTGAGCCAGCTCCTTGCGACGACTCTCGCCTGGCTTGAAGTCGTTTTTGCGAATTACAAGCAGGTCAATGTCAGACTCTTGACATGCATCGCCACGCGCATGCGATCCAAACAGTATCACAGCTGCAGGTTCTGTGACCGTGAGTACGGCTTCAACTATACTCTTGAATGGCTCTTTGGCGGGTCTCATGGTGATTCGTCCGGACGCGCAAATATATCACAATGCCTTGTTACTCTCCTTCACCTTCTCCGCATCCACATACACATTCGCGCCGAGGTCCAAAAACTTCCGGCTCATCTGCGCCATGCCCTGCTCTTTATCGTTCAACGTCGCCGCGTAATCGCGCACGTCCTGGGTGATTTTCATCGAGCAGAATTTCGGGCCGCACATGGAGCAGAAGTGCGCCACCTTGTGGGCTTCCTTGGGCAGCGTCTCGTCGTGATATTCGCGCGCGGTGTCGGGATCGAGCGAGAGGTTGAACTGGTCGAGCCAGCGGAATTCGAAGCGCGCGCGTGAGAGCGCGTCGTCGCGGACCTGCGCGGCCGGATGGCCCTTGGCGAGATCGGCGGCGTGGGCGGCGATCTTGTAGGCGATGACGCCGTCCTTGACGTCATTGCGGTCGGGCAGGCCGAGATGCTCCTTGGGGGTGACGTAGCAGAGCATGGCGGTGCCGAACCAGCCGATCATGGCGGCGCCGATGGCCGACGTGATGTGGTCGTAGGCCGGCGCGATGTCGGTGACGAGCGGGCCCAAGGTGTAGAACGGCGCCTCGCCGCATTCCTTGAGCTGCTTGTCGACATTGATCTTGATCTTGTGCAGCGGCACGTGGCCGGGGCCTTCGATCATC
>DATMQV010000032.1:0-6693 GCA_035566615.1 Xanthobacteraceae bacterium | reverse complement strand
CATGCGCGACGCCTCGATCGCGGTGCTGCGCGAGATCGGGGTGGAGACCGGCGGCTCGAACGTGCAGTTCGCGGTCAATCCGGCCGACGGGCGGCTCGTGGTGATCGAGATGAATCCGCGCGTGTCGCGCTCGTCGGCGCTCGCCTCGAAGGCGACCGGCTTTCCGATCGCCAAGGTCGCCGCCAAGCTCGCGGTCGGCTACACGCTCGACGAGATCCAGAACGACATCACCGGCGGGGCGACGCCGGCATCGTTCGAGCCGACCATCGATTATGTGGTGACGAAAATCCCGCGCTTTGCGTTCGAGAAATTTCCCGGCGCGGAGCCGGTGCTGACCACCTCGATGAAATCGGTCGGCGAAGCGATGGCGATCGGGCGCACCTTTCAGGAGAGCTTGCAAAAAGCGCTGCGCTCGCTCGAGACCGGGCTGACCGGCCTCGACGAAATCGCCATACCCGGGCTCGGCGCGGGCGACGACAAGAACGCCATCCGCGCGGCGCTCGGCACGCCCTCGCCCGACGGCATCCTCAAAGTCGCGCAGGCGATGCGGCTCGGCACGAGCGACGACGACATTCACACCGCCTGCCGGATCGATCCTTGGTTCCTGGCGCAGATCCGCGACATCATCGAAACCGAGGAGCAGATACGAAGCCGGGGACTGCCCACGACGGCCGGCGCGTTACGGCGCCTCAAGGCGATGGGATTTTCCGACGCCCGGCTCGGCCGGCTCGTCGGACTCACCGCCGATCAGGTCGCCGCGCAGCGCCGCAGCCTTGGCGTGCGCCCGGTGTTCAAACGCATCGACACCTGCGCCGCCGAATTCGCGTCGCCGACCGCCTACATGTACTCGACCTACGAGACGCCGTTCGCCGGCCGGACCGCCGACGAGGCGGCGCCGTCAAACAAAAAGAAGGTCGTCATTCTCGGTGGCGGCCCGAACCGGATCGGGCAAGGCATCGAGTTCGACTATTGTTGCTGTCATGCCGCCTTCGCGCTGAAGGAAGTCGGCTACGAGACCATCATGGTCAACTGCAATCCGGAGACGGTGTCGACCGATTACGACACGTCCGACCGGCTCTATTTCGAGCCGCTCACCGCCGAGGACGTGATGGAGATCATCGACACGGAGCGCAAGAACGGCACGCTGCACGGCGTGATCGTGCAGTTCGGCGGGCAGACGCCGCTCAAGCTCGCCGAGGCCTTGGAAGAAGCCAAAGTGCCGATCCTCGGCACCTCGCCCGACGCCATCGATCTCGCCGAAGACCGCGACCGGTTCCGCGAACTGCTCGACCGCCTCAAGCTGCGCCAACCGAAGAGCGGCATCGCCACTTCGCCGGAGAAAGCCCGCGCCATCGCCGACGAGATCGGCTATCCGATCGTGATCCGCCCGTCTTATGTGCTCGGCGGCCGCGCCATGGAGATCGTGCATGACTCAAGCCAGATCGACCGCTACCTGAAGCGGCTGACCGCCGATCTCGACCGGCCTTCGGAGCTTGCGGTTTCCGATCGCCGGCCGCTCCTGATCGACCGTTATCTGACCGACGCCATCGAAGTCGATGTCGACTGCCTCGCCGACGGCAAGGACACCTATATCGCGGGCATCATGGAACATATCGAGGAGGCCGGCATTCATTCCGGCGACTCCGCCTGCTCGCTGCCGCCGCACAATCTCTCGGCCGACCTGATCGCCGAACTCGACCGGCAAACCCGTGCGCTGGCACTGGCGCTGAAAGTCGGCGGCCTGATGAACGTGCAATACGCGATCAAGGACGGCGTGATCTACGTGCTCGAGGTTAACCCGCGCGCATCCCGCACGGTGCCGTTTGTCGCCAAGGTGACCGGCGTGCCGGCCGCCAAGATCGCGGCGCGAATCATGGCCGGCGAATCGCTCGCGAGCTTTGACTTGAAGCCGCAGAATTTCGAATTCGCCACAGCCCGCCATATCGGCGTGAAGGAGGCGGTGTTCCCGTTCGCCCGCTTCGGCGACAAGGTCGACACCGTGCTCGGCCCGGAGATGAAATCGACGGGCGAAGTCATGGGCATCGACCGCGACTACAATATCGCGTTCGCCAAGAGCCAGCTCGGCGGCGGAACGCGGCTGCCGAAAGAGGGCACGGTGTTCGTGTCGGTGCGAGATGCCGACAAGCCGCGCATTCTCGATACGGTGCGGCTGCTTGCCGGTCTCGGTTTCCGGGTTCTGGCGACCTCAGGAACCCAGCGATACCTCTCGGCAGAGGGTGTTCCCGCCATCAAGATCAACAAGGTGGCCGAGGGCCGCCCGCACATCGTCGATGCCATCAAGAACGGCGGCGTCCAGCTTGTTTTCAATACCACGGAGGGGGCGACGGCCCTGGCCGATAGCCGGTCTCTGCGGCGCGCAGCCCTCTTGCATAAAGTCCCGTACTACACCACTCTCTCAGGGGCCGTCGCCGCAGCACAGGGTATCAAGGCCTATCTCGGGGGTGACCTCGAGGTATGTGCCCTGCAAAATTATTTTGCGGCCGCCACTGATCCAGGACCGGACCAGGCAGCGCGACGGACCGTGTAGAGACAGGGTTTTAGCCGCGGGGCTGAACAATGCTTCGGCCCGCGACTTGAATTTTGTCTCTGCGATGATGGAGATTGAGAGCAATGGACAAGATTCCGATGACCGCGGAGGGTTATGCTGCGCTTGAGAAAGAGCTCAAGCACTGCCAGCAGGTCGAACGGCCCCGCATCATCCAGCAGATTACCGACGCCCGCACCCACGGCGACCTCTCGGAAAATGCCGAGTATCACGCCGCCAAGGAATCGCAGTCGCTCAACGAGGGCCGCATTGCCGAGCTCGAGGACAAGCTTGCGCGCGCCGAGATCATCGACGTCTCCAAGCTGTCCGGTGACACCATCACCTTCGGCGCGACCGTGACCCTGATCGACGAGGACACCGAAAAGAAGGCGGTGTGGCAACTCGTCGGCGAGCCGGAAGCCGACGCCAAGAAGGGCAAGATTTCCATTACCTCGCCGCTCGCCCGCGCGCTTGTCGGCAAGAAAAAGGGCGCCTCGGTCGAAGTGGTGACGCCGGGTGGCGCCAAGGCCTACGAAGTAATGAAGGTGGAGTGGAAGTAACCGCTCCGCCGCTGATCGTTCGACGCAACGATGGCCGGACCTGGTCCGGCCATTCGCGTTTTGTGACGTCGCGCGTCGATCCGCTTTTTCGTTGTCCGTCACCCGCTTGTATCCAACTTCAAGCGGTCATGCTCAATCCAATTGCGACTGCGCACGGTGGGCAGCGTCCACGCTCAGTCAGCGCCGCGTTGGGCAAAAACGCCGCGCCGGCGCATTGCCGCCCAAGCTTGTAACGCTTCTAAAATTCCCCTACGAATAATGGCAATACGTCCGATATGCGGACGTCAGAAAACCGCGCCGCTTTCAAGGAGCGCGGAGCAAACAATTCGCAAGCCATATCCGCGCGAGCACCGAACGAAGGGGAGGTGTACTCATGACGACGGTTGCCTTTACGATCAATGGCAAACCCGCGAGCGTCGAGGCAGACGCCGAAACGCCACTGCTCTGGATTGTCCGCGAACATCTCAAACTCACCGGCACGAAATTCGGCTGCGGCGCCGGATTGTGCGGCGCCTGCACCGTGCACATCGACGGCAAGGCAGTGCGCTCGTGCCAGACGCAGCTCTCGGAAGTCGCCAACAAGAAAGTGACGACCATCGAGGGGCTTTCGCCCGATTCGAGCCATCCGCTGCAGAAGGCCTGGGTCGCGATGCAGGTGCCGCAATGCGGCTACTGCCAGTCCGGGCAGATCATGCAGGCCGCCGAATTGCTGGCGAAGAATCCGAAGCCGACGCGCGAACAGATCGTCGCGCATATGGACGGCAATATCTGCCGCTGCGGCACCTATAGCGAGATCATCACCGCCATTCAGAGCATCGCGTAGAGAGGGAGGGCATCATGTTGCAGGATACCAATGCACTGGCGCTCTCGCGCCGTTCGTTTCTGGTCAGCACCGGCGCTTTCAGCATCGCGGTCGCCTTCGGCACGCGTCTCGACACGGCAACCGCCGCCGCGCCGTTCAATCCGAACGCCTGGGTGACGATCGGCGAGGACAACATCGTCACCATCGTCGCGCCGATGGTGGAAATGGGCCAGGGCGTGCGCACGTCGCTGCCGCTCATTCTGGCCGAAGACCTCGACGCCGACTGGAGCCGGGTGCGCATCTCGGCGACGCCGGACAATGACCAGGTCTACGGCAATCCGATCTTCAACAACCAGCTCACGACGGTCGGAAGCTTCTCGGTCACCGGCTACTACGAGAAGCTGCGGCTCGCCGGCGCGCAGGCGCGCAAGATCCTGATCGCAAACGCGGCGACCGCCTGGAACGTGCCAGCCAGCGAGCTCACGACCGAGCCCGGCATGGTCGTGCACGCGACGTCGAACCGCAAGATCAGCTACGGCGACATCGCCAAGACCGCGACGGTGCCGAACCCGCTGCCGGAAGTGACGAAGGCGGATCTGAAACCGTCGTCGCAATTCCGCCTGATCGGGCGCGACGCCGGCCGCATCGACGTGCCGTCGAAGGTCAACGGCACCGCGCAATACGGCATCGACGTACAGCTTCCCGGCATGCTGTATGCAAGCGTGCTGTTCCCGCAGGTGCAGGACGAGAAGGCCGAGCAGATCGACGATGCCGCGGCGAAAGCCGTCAAAGGCGTGGTCAAGATCGTGCCGCTGCCGTCCGGCGTCGGCGTGATCGCCGAGACCATCGAAGCGGCGATGAAGGCCAAGGGCCTGCTCAAGGTCACCTGGTCGAAATCGACGCCGGCGCAAGGCTATGACGACGACCGCGTGCTGCAGGACTATCGCGCGATCGCCGCCGATTGGAGCCAGCCGGGCGTCGAGATGGTCAAGACCGGCGATGCCGACGAGGCCATCAAGGGCGCGTCGACCGTGCTCGCTGCCGATTATTTCTCCGATCACGTCGCCCATATGTGCATGGAGCCGATGAACGTGACGGTGAAAGCCGAGAACGGGGTGATCGACGTCTGGTCCGGCAACCAGTCGCCGAGCACGATGAAAATCCTCGGCATGATCGTCGGCCAGACCACGCCCGACAAAGTCCATGTCCACACCCAGCTCCTCGGCGGCGGCTTCGGCCGGCGCTCGGACGGCGACGACATGGTGATGGCGCTCATCCTGGCGCTGAACGTGCCGGGCAAGCCGGTGAAGATGATCTGGAACCGCGAGGACGACATCCGCAACGACAAGCTGCGGCCGTTGACCGCCCAGCGGATCGAGATCGGCCTCGATGCCGACAACAACATCGTCGGCTGGCGGCAGCGGATCGTGAACGAGTCCTATTTCGCCCGCATCCTGCCGCCCGATCTGTTCGCCAAGATCAAGCAGGACGTCGTCTCCGGCGGCGGCGGCGAAATGAGCTACACGGTCGCCAATCACCGGGTGGAATGGGTGCGCTCCGCGCGCGGCGTCGATGTCGGCGCCTGGCGCGGGATTGCGGCCGGCTACACCAAGTTCGCCATCGAGACGATGATGGACGAGATCGCCGCGCTCAAGAAGACGGACCCGCTCGCCTATCGGCTGGAGATGCTCAAAGGCGCACCGCGCGCCGCGAACGTGCTGCAACACGTCGCCGACATGGCAGGCTATAGCAAGAAGCGCGACGGCCGCGCCGTCGGCATCGCCTATTCGGACGCGCTGCGCAGCCACACGGCGGTGGCGGCCGAAGTCTCGGTCGACACCAAGACCGGCGAGATCACGGTCCATCATCTGTGGGCCGCGGTCGATGCCGGCACGGCGGTACAGCCGAAGAACATCGCCGCGCAGATGAGAAGCGCGATGACCTTCGGGCTTGGCGCCGCGCTGAAGGAGCAGATCGCGATCAAGGGCGGCGTGATGCAGGCGTCGAATTTCGACGGCTACCCGGTGCTGCGCATGTCGGAAGTTCCGCCCATGGACGTGGCGGTGGTCTCGACCGAAGACCCGCCGACCGGCATCGGCGAGGCAGGCGTCCCAGCGGTCGGGCCGGCAATCGCCAACGCGGTGGCGCAACTGACCGGCAAACGGCTCCGGCATCTGCCAATGACGCCGGAACGGGTGAAGCAGTCGCTCGGGTAGAAGTCGGCCATTGGCCTAGCCCGGATGATATGCAGGCCCTCGCGGGAACCGCCGCGGGGGCCTTTTTCCACGCCAAAACGGCGCGCGGCCCTCTACGATGTGGATGATCTCGCCTAGGCGCATTGCGCCGGTTGCATAGCTCGCCGGAATACCTACATATTCTTGGCTAGGGCGACACTGACTCGTGAAAGAGGGCTCGAAACGAGCCTTGGGCATGCGCGAGTCAGAGGCCAACCAGCCAAACCAGAGGGGCTCCCGGGGCAAGGCTTGCCGGCTTGCCTCCCAACGACGGATGAGCCGGTGAGCAATACGACCCACGCCAAGCTTGTGATTGTCGGCTCAGGACCGGCCGGCTACACGGCGGCGATTTACGCCGCCCGCGCCATGCTCGATCCGATCCTGATCCAGGGCGTGCAGCCAGGCGGACAACTCACCATCACGACCGACGTGGAGAACTACCCGGGCTTCGCCGACGTCATCCAGGGCCCTTGGCTCATGGAGCAAATGCAGCAGCAGGCGACCCATGTGGGAACCAAGATCGTCACCGATCACGTGAACACGGTGGAGCTC
>DATMQV010000031.1:0-3626 GCA_035566615.1 Xanthobacteraceae bacterium | reverse complement strand
TTAGTTACATAATTGACATGGGCGTATTTGACCCGGCGTGTATTCAAAGAGCATGATCCCAAAAAGTGGAAACCGGTTTTCGGAAAAGATCATGCTCCAGCGTAATATCTAATTCTTTTCGATCCGGATGACCTGCGGCCGTCCGGAGATTACACGGTCGCGGCGCACCGCGGCGAGCGCCTTGTGGACGGCGTCCTCAGTGGTTGCGTAAGTTATCAGGATGACCGGAACCGGATCGCCGGATTTCCCAGCGTCATGCGCGCGGCTTTCGTGGCGCTGCACAATCGATTCCAGCGAGATTTGCCGCTGCGCCAGCCTGCGCGCGATGGTCGCGGCGCTGCCCGGACGGTCGCGCGCCATCAGCCGGATGTAATAGCCGCCTTCGTGGCGCTGCATAGGCGCCTTGCGGACCGCGGTCATGCGCGCGGCCGGCTGCCCGAAGGGCGGGGTGCGCACGCCGCGCGCAATATCGGCCAGATCGGAGACAACGGCGGACGCGGTCGCCATGCCGCCGGCGCCCGGCCCCACCAGCGTGATCGGCGAAAGACCATTAGCGTCGACCGTCACCGCGTTGGTCACGCCCATCACCTGTGCGATGGCAGAGTCCCTAGGCACCATGGTCGGATGCACGCGCTGTTCGATGCCGGTGTCGGTGCGCACCGCGACACCCAGAAGCTTCACGCGGTAGCCGAGCTCGGCCGCCGCATCGATATCGGCGAGTGTGATCGACGAGATGCCTTCCACATAAACCGCCGCCTGATCGACTTTGGTGCCGAAGGCAAGGCTTGCCAGAATCGACAGCTTCTGCGCGGCGTCGTGGCCCTCGACGTCGAAGGACGGATCGGCCTCCGCATAGCCTAGTTGCTGCGCCTCGCGCAGGCAATCCTGGAACGAGATCCGCTCCTCCTCCATGCGCGAGAGGATGTAATTGCAGGTGCCGTTGAGAATGCCGTAGATGCGCGTGAACGAATTGCCATTGAGCCCTTCGCGTAGCGTCTTGACGATCGGGATGCCGCCGGCGACCGACGCCTCGAAATTGAGCGCCACGCGCTGGCGCTCGGCGAGCGTCGCAAGCTTGTGGCCGTGAGCTGCGAGCAGCGCCTTGTTGGCGGTCACGACCGGCTTGCCGGCGGCAAGTGCGGTCTCCACCGCGCCCTTGGCCGGGTCCCCTGCCCCGCCGATCACTTCCACAAGAACGTCGATGCCGGGATCGCCGGCAAGCTCCACCGGATCGGCGGCCCAGCGCACCTTTTTCAGATCGACCGCGCGCTTCTTGCCGCGCGAGCGCGCGCTCACCGCGACGACCTCGATCGAGCGCCCGCAGCGCGTGACGAGCTTGTCGCGCTCGCGCTCTAGAAGCTGGATCACAGCCGTGCCGACAGTACCCAGTCCGGCAAGACCGACTTTCAACGGCTCAGCCATAAACGTCGCTAACCTGGAACGCCGCCAAAATGCGTCGCTAACGAGGGATGGAGCGGCGGCCGACTAACGTCGCGTCGCCAGGGGTACGACGTTGTGCAGCATTTCCGGCCCTGTTTCAAGAAAGCGCCGGATATTGCGGGCGGCCTGCCGGATACGCTGTTCGTTCTCGACCAGCGCGATGCGGACATGGCCTTCGCCATGCTCGCCAAAGCCGGCGCCGGGAGAGACGGCGACGCTCGCCTTTTCCACCAGAAGCGTCGAGAATTCGACGCTGCCCAAGGTCCGGAACGGCTCGGGTATCGGCGCCCAGGCGAACATCGAGGCACGCGGCGCCGGCACTTGCCAGCCGGCGCGGCCGAAGGATTCGACCAGCGCATCGCGCCGCTTTTTGTAGGTTGCGCGCATTTCGTGGATGCAGTCGTCCGGGCCCTTGAGCGCGGCGGTGGCCGCCACCTGGATGGGCGTGAACGCGCCGTAATCGAGGTAGGATTTTACGCGCGCCAGCGCCGCGATGATGCGCTCGTTGCCGACCGCGAATCCGATGCGCCAGCCCGGCATCGAATAGGTCTTCGACATCGAGGTGAATTCGGCCGCGACATCCATCGCGCCGGGCACCTGCAGCACCGACGGCGGCGGTTCGTCAAAATAGACCTCGGCGTAGGCGAGATCCGACAAGAGGAGGACGCCGTGCCGTTTCGCGAACGCCACCAGGTCCCGATAGAAATCGAGATCGGCGACGCAGGCGGTCGGATTCGACGGATAACAGGTCACGACCGCGATCGGCTTGGGGATGGTGTGCTTGATGGCGCGTTCGAGCGCGCCGAAAAACGCGGCGTTGGCCTCGACCGGCACCGAACGGATGGCGCCGCCCGCCATCAGGAAGCCGAAGACGTGAATCGGATAAGTCGGATTGGGCACGATAATTACGTCGCCCGGCGCGGTGAGCGCCTGGGCGACATTGGCGAAGCCTTCCTTCGAGCCGAGCGTGGTGACGATCTGCGTGTCGGGATTGAGCTTCACGCCGAAGCGGCGGGCATAATAAGCGGCCTGCGCGCGGCGCAGCCCCGGAATCCCTTTGGACGCCGAGTAGCGGTCCGTGCGCGCCTTACCGATCGTCTCCTTGATTTTCTCGACCACATGGGCCGGCGCCGGCAGATCGGGATTGCCCATGCCGAGGTCGATGATGTCGGCACCGCCGTTGCGAGCGCCGGCCTTCGCGCGGTTGACCTCTTCGAACACATACGGCGGCAGCCGGCGGATGCGATAAAACTCTTCCATGGGTGTGCGCACCAGAACGTAGAGGGATGAACCCCTACTTCTATATCACTGCTTGGCGTAAGCGCTGATACCGGAGGAGGATTGCTGAGCCGCCGGTGGCGCCGACGCGGCCGATTTCTTCTGCGGGATCGATCCGGTGGTGGCCGGCGCATTGGTCGCGGCAACCGGCTGCGCGGCGCCTGCTTTAGCCTCGGTCCGATCGCGGTCGGTGATCAGATCGTCCGTGGCCTGCTTGACCTGATCCGGCGTCAGCTTCATTTCGGTCCGTGCGGCCGGCATATCATGCACTGCGGGAAAAGCGCTGTCGGAAGAACAGCCGGACAGCAGCACCGCGGCCGTAGCCACGGCCAAGCCTGCACATGCAACGCCAGCGATGCGTCGATTACTCGTCACCCTCGTCCCCACTCGGAACCCTCTTAGACCTCAGGCCGCCCCGCTCGGCTCCGTGAGGAGCCGCTTCAGCCATTCAAGCCGCGCTTGATAACGCCCGCTTGACGATCCTTGCCGTTCTCCCCGGCTAAAGGCTTACCCCCCCAATGGTTTACAAATACCAACCTAAACCTGACATCGTTTTGTAGATACTGCGCTACTGTATGGAAGCAAGCCATTTCAGGCACTTACCCACGACTTAGTGGTCAAAGGAAGGCAACGGAGGGTAAGGCACGATATTTCTCAAACTATCGTTTGAAAACCAAGCTCGCCGCCCTAGTCCGCTCGATTCAGTCGCGCTGATCGGCCCGCCCGCAATCGACACCGCTCCGCACTGTCACGCCCATGTTACCGAACGGGGTAAGGCAGTGTGCGTTGAAGTGCTGTAAGCGAGCGAACGACGGAGGCGTGCCACCCACCAAACCCCCCCGTACGCCCGATGGCACCCTCCCGGAAATTGAAGCCCCGGACCCAGCCCCGGGGCTTCTTTTTGCCCG
>DATMQV010000030.1:0-15309 GCA_035566615.1 Xanthobacteraceae bacterium | reverse complement strand
GCCGGACCAGCCGAGCCCCGCACCATTGGTGTTGAAAGCCGTATTCGGCACGCGGCGCGGAATCTGCATCAGCACCGCCGGCCCGTTGGTGACCGCTTCGTTGAAGATGATGTCCTCGTCGTCGAGCACCTTGCCGAGCTCGGCCATGAAATAGTGCGGATTGATCGCGCCGACCTGGCCGTGGTCGGCGGCGAGTTTCGCGGCCTGGGCGAGCCGCGCTTCGCGCATCGCGGCGATGCGCTTGCGGCGCGCCGCGGCCGCCGCCGTGAACGCGGGCGTCGCCTTTGCTTTCAGCGCCGCAAGCAACTGCTCGAGGATGCGGCCGCTGTGGCCTTGCAGGCGCAAATGGCCCGGGAAGGTCCACATCGGCGAGCCGAGCTTGAGAACGTCGACATCGATATGCGCCCAGAACGCGTTCTCGTTCGGCTCCACATCGGCCGGGAACCAGGGTACCTCCACATCGACCAAGAGACCCACATCGACGTCCGGCAGCGCCTTGTCGGGCGAGAAGCCGGCAAAGCAGGGGCTCGCGTAGGAGACGTTGCTCTTGGAATTGGCCTCGTAGATCGGAATGCCGGCGAACTGCGCGAGCTCATCCATCTTCTGCGCGCCGAGCGCATCGAGGCCGCCGTAGCCGGTAATTAGGATCGGGTTCTGCGCCGCGAGGACGCGATCCGCGAGCGCCGTGATGAGGTCGGGATCGGCGCCGGCGCCCGCGAGCGCGCCGAAGCGATCACTGGGGAAACGGCGAATGTCATCGATGCTCCAATGCTCGGTCAGCGTTTCCCGCTGCATCATCAGATAAACCGGCCCGCGCGGCCCGCTTTGCATGATCGAATAGGCGCGCTGCAGCGCCTCCTTGACGACCACGCCGGACGGCAGCGTCCACTCCCATTTGACATAAGGCCGCACCAGGCTGCCTTGATCGAACGGCTCCTGCACGAAATGCACATGCGTGTCGCGGGTGCCGACAAGCTCATCATGCGAGGTGTAGGGCGCCTTGCCGGCCATGAGCAGCACCGGTAGCCGGCTGCGGTAGAGATTGTGCATGGCGTTGGCGGCATTGGCGGTGCCGACATCGACATGCACCAGCACGCCCTGGCCGCGGCCGGTAACGAGCGCATAGCCGCCGGCCATGTGGGCGGCGGTGTTCTCGTGCGGGCAGCGGACGATTTTCGGCAGCGCCTCGCCGCGCTTCCGCCGGTGTGCCATCTCTTCGATGATCGGCGCGTGATCGGTGCCGAGATTGCAGAACAAATACTCGATGCCGATCTCGCTTAGGCCCTCGAGCAGGTAATACGCGCTGGAGAAATTGCCGACATTGGTGTTCCGCCCTACCGCCGTGTCCATGGAATCCCGCCGATCGTGTTCTGGTTAAAACGCCCGCACTATAGCATCGCGCCGCGACATCGCCTCCGGTTCGCCGCACAGCAGGCAAACCGCGGCATTCGCCCGCACGCACCGGCCGTGCTTAAGGCCTGTCAGCTAAATGTCTGACGCCGTTAATACTTATGTCGTGGTTAACGGTTCCTCTGCCCCGGAAAGTGTCCAGTCTGTCCATGATTGACTGGACTGCTTTTCGAACTCTCGCCACAATAGCTGACAATGGTCGCGGGCGAACGGGGAGAGGCTTTAAGCATGAGGTGGCTAGCCCTGGTCGGCGCGGTGGCGTCGGCCTTCATCACCACTGCGGCGTTCGCAGAGGTTCATATCGTTAACGATCCGGGCGGCGAAGTCAGCGAGTACGTCCAGAAATTCCATGAGCTGCGCAAGGCGGGCGAGCATCTTGTCATCGACGGCCCCTGCCTTTCCGCGTGCACGCTGTTTACCGGCATCATCCCGCACGATCATGTCTGCGTGACCCGTCGCGCCGTGCTCGGCTTCCATGCCGCCTCCTATTTCGACGATGCCCGCCATACGCTGGTACCGACCCGTCAGGGCACACAGGTGATCATGCGTCTCTACCCGCCGGAAATCCGCGACTGGATCGAGCGCCATGGCGGCCTGAAGGCGCAGATCATGGCTTTGCGCGGCAAAGAGCTCTCGGCGCTCTACGACACCTGCCCGGAAGAGCACGTCGGCAACTAGCCGGCCTGCCTTGAAGCAGCAGCACTGAGCCCCGCGCGGTCGGGTCACGTTGTCGGCCGCTGCATTCGGCCCTATCTACTGCGAACCAGACCAATGCCGATGCGCGAGCCTTCCGTGCGCGAAAGCTATGCACCGCGTCCGACATCGATCTCCCGGCCGGTCTTGCTGGCGGGCGCGGCCGCTATTGCCGCTGCCGGCGTCGCCGGTTGGCTGTGGGCCCATTACGGCGCAACGGTGTTTTTCGAGACCATCCGCGCCGGCTTCGCCGCGTGTTTCGGCTGACGGGGACCCGGCGTGAGCGAACAAACATCCGTGCCCAGCCGCGCGCCGGTGATCGCCGCCTTCATTGCCGGCCTGGTCCTCGTCCTGGCCGGCGTGCTCGCCGCCTCGAGCTACCTGTCGAACCGTTCGCCCGCGCCGATCGGCACGATCGGCGGCTCCTTCCATCTCGAAGACCAATCCGGCAAGCCGGTGACCGACCAGGACCTAAAGGGGCGGCCCTATCTGGTGTTCTTCGGCTACACCCATTGCCCCGATGTTTGCCCGACGAGCTTGTTCGAGATCTCCGAAGTCTTCAAAGCGCTCGGCAAGGATGCCGACCGCGCCGGCGCGCTGTTCATCACCGTCGATCCGGAACGCGACACGCCGGCGGTGCTGCAGGAGTATTTGTCGAATTTCGATCCGCACTTGCGCGGCCTCACCGGCGACCCGGCAGCGGTCGCCGCCGCGCTCAAGGCTTATCGGGTCTACGCCAAGAAGGTCCCGCTCACCGACGGCGACTACACCATGGACCACACAGCCGTCGTTTATCTCATGGACAAGGACGGCCGCTTCGTCGCGCCCTTCAATCTCAAGCAGACACCGGAAGCGGCGGCCGTCCAGTTGCGCGGGTATCTCTAGATTGGAACTAGCGCGGCAATTGGTGCCCCGGTCGCGGCGCAGCATGAAAATGGTGCGCCGCAGACCCAGGACCTTTTCAGACGCGGAGTGTGCGACGATCCCGGATCTGTGGCGCAACGCCGGCGTTGCGCCACGTCCTGGAAACGCGTTGATATTTGGAGCGCGTGCGAACCGTCAGTCCGAGATCCGCCCGAGCGCGTAAAGCGCCTCGAGCAGCAGGCCGGGCCGCGAGCCGAAGAACCAGCGTTCGAACAGATCGTTGGTCTTGCCGGCGCGAAAGAACTGCGCGAGCCCGGTATTGACCGCGAGCCGGAACGCCCAATCGCCGCGCGGCAGCACGATCGCGTATTGCTCGATTGAGAGATCGTCGGGCAGCATCGCCAGCGCTTCCGGATGCTTGACCTGGGCGCCGGCCAAAAGAAGCTTGTCGCTGGCAAAGCCGTCCACCTTGCCGGCTTCCAGCGCGGCAACCGCTTCGTCGCGGTCCTTCACCGTGACCACCGTGGCATTGAGATTGCGCAGCTTGAGATGTTCCTTGACGACCTTTTCATTGGTCGTCCCGGACACGACCGCGATCTTCTTGCCGGCCAAGTCGGCAAAGGAATGAATGTCCGAGTTGCTCGCCACCAGGACGCCGGTCGACTCGACAAAGACGAGATTGGAGAAGTCGATCTCCTTCATGCGGCTGAGCGTGACCGTAGAGGAGCCGCATTCCATGTCGGCCTTGCCGGTCGCGACGGCTGAAAAGCGCGTCTCGACCGTCACCGGAACCCACTCGATCTTGAGCTCCGGCAACTTGAACTGCTCCTGGATCGATTTCACCACCTGCTGGCAAAGATCGATGGTGTAGCCGAGCGGCTCTTTGTTGTCGTTGAGGAAGGCAAACGGCCGCGCGTCGGCGCGGTAGGCAATGCGGATCACCTTCTTGGCCGCGATGGTCTTCAGGCGGCTATCCGCCGGGACCGGCGTGTCGGCTGACCATGCGGCGGAGGATACGAAAAGACTACACGCAACCGCCGCCAAGAAGAACGTAATACCGGCGCCCCGACGATAAAGACACTTGCCCCGCATGATTCACCGCCACCCTGTTGTTCCAAGCCCGTTCAAAGCCGCGTGATTTTAGACTTTGGCCTGGCCTTGGGATAGCCGTTGCCTCAGGAATTTACGCCCAACTACTCTCTACTATACGGCCGTAAACGCCTCTTCGCTTTACTATACGGCTATGACGGCCATTTGCTTTGCCGCCCGGCGGTGAACGGCCTTTCGGCTCCCCGCACGGCTGTGAATGCGAGAAACGTTGACGGGGGCGCCCGGCATCCCCTATAAGCGCCGCTTCACAAAGACCTGATAGCGATCATGGCCAATACGAAGTCTGCCAAAAAGGCCGCGCGCCAAGCCGTGCGCCGCACTGTCGTCAACAAGGCGCGGCGTTCGCGCCTGCGGACCGCGGTGCGCAAAGTTGAAGAGGCGATCACCGCCGGCGATCGCACACTCGCGCTCGCCGCTATGGCTGAAGCCGAGCCGGTGATCATTCGTTCGGCGCAAAAGAACATCGTGCACCGCAACGCGGCGCAGCGGAAAGTGTCGCGGCTCACGCACCGCATCGCTGCTCTGGGCAAGTAAGTCCCCGCAGCGCATCTTGCGCAATCGCGCGATCGAACAAAGATTCTCTCTCTCGATCGCTCTTGAATGGATTGCAGCTGCGGTCGCCCCGTGTGCGGCGCGGCAATGCTTTTCAACGATTGCAGTGAATTGCCATTAATCTGTTGCAGAATTGTCACGTCGATCTGCAAACGTGTCTGCTGTCGTACTTTGGCGTGGTTTGCACGATCAGTCCTCCAAGTTTTATTTGGTCCGCGCAGGGCCCCGAGGGGCTACCCTGTCTTGGTGACCAAAATTAGCGACGCGCCCTGAAAGGGTTATCCCTCATGCGCGGCGAGGGGCTTGGAGTCCACGCCGAATCCGCCATGACTCGTTTTATTTGTTCGAGGACGTGATCGCACCCGTTCGCGTGTGCGACTGTTCCGTCACGGATTTGTGAATCGCTCATTGAGTCAAAGTCTTGCGTGCGCGCGCTGAAGCGGCGGCGCCGCTGACGAATCTGAAACTCCGCTATCGGCAGGTTTTTTTGTGTTGCGGGCCGGAAAGGGCGTGGTAACTTTCAGCTCCTGTCGGATTTCCGACGGGCCTTCAAAAAACGTAACGGCCAAACTCATCGAGTGTGGGTGCGGGAGCATTGTGTCCGGCGTCACTGTGAAGCGCGTCTTGATTTCGTAAGCGTAGCGTCGCGGGTTTCAGAGCCATCGAAGGTATCGATCACGACCGGCCTTTGCGGGCCGCCGATGAAGATTTGCCCATCGAATTGGGAGCGAGGGAGTGGGGGCATGAGAACAATGAAAAGCAGCCTACGCGCACGCGCGAAGTTCAGTGCGTCCTCCGTTCGTCGGTTTATTGCGTCTGTCCGGCACTCGGCGTCGTGCCATTATCGTCGATCGATCATCGCTTCCAGCGGCTAAGCAACCGCCTATCGATCGGCGCTGGCGTTTGCGTTCGCACGCCGCGCAACATCATCAGTTCAAACGTTCCTAATGTTTCCCGAGGTGGAGCCATGGTGAGTGAAAGCTCGCCCCAGATTCTCGTGTCGAATCCCTTTCCGGCAAAGAAGCAAAACGACATGGCAAGCACGGATCAGGAGCGCTGGCAGCGGGTCAAAAATCGGCTGCGCAGCGAGCTCGGCGAAGACGTCTTTACCAGCTGGTTTGCGCGCATGGAGCTCGACGGCGTCGAGAAAGGCGCAGTGCGCTTGTCGGTGCCGACGCGCTTCCTGCGCAACTGGATCCAGTCGCACTACAGCGAAAAGGTGCTGAGCAACTGGCAGGCGGAGGATTCGTCGATCACACGCCTGGAATTGAGCGTGCGCTCGGCCACCATGCGGCCGGTCGCCATCAAGCCGCGCGCGGCGGAGACCGCTGTGCCCGCGCGCGAGCCGCACGAAGCGCTACTCAATGGCGCCGACGCGCGCGCCAACGGCGGCGTGCCTTTCATGTCGGTGCATGAAGCGCTCGGCGGCTCGCCGCTCGATCCGCGCCTGTCATTCGACAGCTTCATTGTCGGGCGCTCGAACACGCTGGCGCACGCGGCCGCCCGACAAGTTGCCGCGAGCCGCCGCGGCGATCAGCTCATGTTCAATCCGCTCTACATTCATGCCGGCGTCGGTCTCGGCAAAACGCATCTGCTGCAGGCGATCACCTGGACCGGCAATGGCAGCGACCGCAAGGTGCTCTATCTCACCGCCGAGCGCTTCATGTACGGGTTCGTTTCGGCGTTGCGCAGCCAGACCACGCTCGCCTTCAAGGAGGCGGTGCGCGCCATCGATGTGTTGATCATCGACGATCTGCAATTCCTGCAGGGCCGCTCCACCCAGGCCGAGTTCTGCCACACGCTCAATGCGCTGATCGATGCGGGCCGGCAGGTGGTGATAGCGAGCGACCGGCCCCCGGCCGACCTCGAAAGCCTCGACGATCGCGTGCGCTCTCGGCTCGCCGGCGGCCTCGTGGTCGAGATCGGTTCGCTCGGCGAAGAATTGCGGCTCGAAATCCTCAAGAGCCGGATTGCCGCCGCCTGCATCCATCATCCGGGCTTCGAAGTGCCGACATTGGTTCTGGCTTTCATCGCCAAGTCGGTCACCCATAACGGCCGCGACCTGGAAGGCGCCGTCAATCGTCTCCTCGCCCACAACAAGCTCACCGGTCAGCCGGTGACGCTGGAAATGGCCGAGCGCGAGATGCGCGACCTGATCCGCCCGGCCGAGCCGAAACGCGTGCGGATCGAAGACATCCAACGCGTGGTGGCGCGCCAATACAATGTCAGCCGCGCTGACCTTCTGTCTTCGCGCCGCACCGCCAATGTGGTGCGGCCGCGGCAGGTGGCGATGTATCTCGCCAAAATCCTGACGCTGCGCTCGCTGCCGGAAATCGGCCGTCGCTTCGGAGGCCGCGACCACACCACCGTGCTGCACGCGGTGCGCAAGATCGAGACGCTGGCCGGCAACGACAGCGCCCTTGCCGACGAGATCGAGACGCTCAAGCGATTGCTGCAAGACTGACGCTTCGGGACTGACCGTCATTCCGGGGCGGCCCAAAGGGCCGAGCCCGGAATCCATGGCCGCAGCTCAAGCCGGTATTGGCACAGGGCACCTTCTGCAAGAATAGTGGCTCTGAATTCCGGGTTCCTCGCTAACGCTCGGCCCCGCAATGACGAAGGTTGCAGGATGCAGAAAAGGGCGGTTCCGCCGCTGTTCTGCCTGTGACAGGTCGGTGAAACGACGGGGAAAAGCGTCGGCGGGCGAGCTTCCGCCCTTGCCGAAAGCGCTGCGGCGCGCCACTTTTGCTACCCCCAAGCGCGTGATCCCGAAGGGCTTTAGGCCGTTTCGGAAAGATCACGCCCAACCGCGTGAACGGATGTCGCGATGAAAGTTACCGTTGAGCGTTCCGAATTGTTGCGATCGCTCGGGCATGTGCATCGCGCGGTCGAGCGGCGCAACACCATTCCGATTCTGGCCAATGTGCTCCTGCGCGCCGATCGCGCGACACTGAGCCTGAAGGCGACCGACCTCGATCTTGAAGTGACCGATGCGATCGCGGCCGAGGCCGCGCCGGGCGGATCGACCACGGTACCCGCCCATATGTTCTACGACATCGTGCGCAAGCTGCCGGAGGGCGCGCAGATCGTGCTGGAATCGTCCGGCGACCGGGCAGCGCTGGCGATACGCGCCGGCCGTTCGCGCTTCACCCTGCAGACGCTGCCGGAGAGCGACTTTCCCGATCTCGCGCCCGGCGACATGACGCACAAATTCACGCTCAAGGGCTCCGACCTCAAGCGCCTGATCGACAAGACGCAATTCGCGATCTCGACGGAAGAGACGCGCTACTATCTCAACGGCATCTATCTGCACATCGCGGGCGCCGGGCAGACGCAGACATTGCGCGCGGTGGCGACCGACGGTCATCGCCTGGCGCAAATGGAATTGCCGCTGCCGGACGGCGCCGCCGGCATGCCGGGGATTATCATTCCCCGCAAAACAGTCGGCGAGGTTCAGCGCCTGCTGGAAGATCCCGATGCCCAGATCACGGTCGAATTGTCGCTGGGCAAAATCCGCTTCACCGTCGGCGCGGTGATCCTGACGTCGAAACTGATCGACGGCACGTTTCCCGACTATGCGCGCGTCATTCCGGTCGGCAACGACAAGGAGCTGATCGTCGACAAGAAGGAGTTCGAGGCGGCGGTCGACCGTGTCTCGACGGTGTCCAGCGAGCGCGGGCGCGCGGTGAAACTGTCGCTGAATTCCGGAAAGCTTTTGTTGTCCGTGACCAATCCGGATTCCGGCAGCGCCACCGAGGAACTGGAAGTCGAATACGAAGCCGAGGCGATCGATATCGGCTTTAACTCGCGCTACCTGCTCGACATCGCAACCCAGATCGAGAGCGAAGCGGCCGTACTGAAACTCGCCGATCCGGGCTCGCCCACGCTTATTCAGGACAAGGAACCGCACGGCGCGCTTTACGTGTTGATGCCGATGCGGGTGTGAGCTGCCTGTCTAACGGCAGGCGTCGTGAGGGCTGGGACAAGCCCGGCTATCGCGACTAAAAGCTAGCGATGGCCCTTATCCGCCGCCTGACGCTAAGCAATTTCCGCAATTACCGGAGTGTGTCGGTTGAGGCCGGCGACGCCAGGACGATCGTGCTGTGCGGACCGAACGGCGCGGGCAAAACCAACCTGATCGAGGCGATTTCCTTTCTTGCGCCCGGACGCGGGCTGCGCCGCGCGACGCTGGACGAAGTCGCCTTCCAGGAAGGCGACGGCTCGTGGGCGGTGGCCGCCGAGGTCGAGGGCGCGCTCGGGCTCGCAACGCTCGGCACCGGCGTCGAGCGCGCGGCCGACGATGGCGCCAACGCTCAGCGCAAATGCCGGATCGATCGCGAGCCGGTGGGCTCCGCGGCCGCGTTCGCTGATCATGTGAGTGTGGTCTGGCTGACGCCGGCGATGGATTCGCTCTTCGTCGGAGCGCCGTCGGAGCGGCGGCGGTTTCTCGATCGGCTGGCGCTCGCGGTCGATGCCGAGCATGGCAGCCGGGTGAATGCGCTCGAGCGCGCCCTGCGTTCGCGCAACCGGCTGTTGACCGAGCCGCAACCGGACCAGCATTGGCTCGACGCGGTGGAACACGAAACGGCCGAACTTGCAGTCGCGGTCGCAAGCCTGCGTGTCGAAACCGTCAGCCGGCTGCAGCGCGTGCTCGACAGCCGGCGCGATTCCGATTTTCCGCCGGCCGAGCTTTCCCTCGAAGGCTGGATGGAGCAGCTGTTACCGACTCATCCGGCGGTCGATGTCGAGGAGCGCTATCGCGCCGTGCTGCGCGAGAGCCGCGCCCGCGACGCCGCCGCCGGCCGCACGCTCGACGGCCCGCATGTCACCGACTTGGCTGTCGTATATGTGCGCAAGAATATCGCCGCCAGCGCCGCCTCGACCGGCGAGCAGAAGGCGTTGCTGATCGGGCTTGTGCTGGCGCATGCCCGCTTGATCACGGAGATGACCGGTTCAACACCGGTGCTTTTGTTGGACGAAATTGTCGCGCATCTCGATCCGGGGCGGCGCAGCGCGCTGCACGGCGAACTTGCCGAACTCAGTGCGCAGGCGTGGCTGACCGGCGCAGACCCGGCGCTGTTCGCCGAAATCGCCGAGCGCGCGACCATGCTCGAAATCCGCGCCGGGCACGTAGAATGGGCGCGCCGCTGAGCTGACATTCGCTCTCAAAAGCTGTTCCAGCCGGCATGCGATTTTGGGATTTCGCCTCTCCGAAAATGCGCGGAACAATGGCGCGCGCTGGCTCTTGTGCTCACGAACGGCAGCACATGACACGCGAGCTAGCCATCATAGCGGTACCCGACACAGCGGAAGATCTCGTCGTCCGCAATCTGATCGAAGCGCTCAATCGGATCCATGCCGATCTCGAGCGCATTGAAGTGTGGACGGCTGCGTTGGCCTGTTTTCAAGAGGCGGCTCCGCAATACGAGCCGAGTTGCGATCATCTGTTGCCGCCGCGCAAGCCGGCAGCGCGTTCGTCCTGATCGCGAAGAAACCATGCGCGTGTCATCGAAAGCGAAACCGAAACCTGGTTTCGCGCCAATTCGTGTGACGCAGCCGTTGCATCGCTTTTGCACCCAAAAACACGGCGCTTTTCGCAGCTATTTCGATGGACCGCGGCGCCTTTCTTTGAGCCAGAGAATCGGTCCTTTAAAGGCGTACGAATCAGGCAGTTTTTGTGACGCCGAAAACCTTGAAAAGTCACGTTCCGACAATATCTTATCGGTAACCAATTAGCCCTGTACGAACCGCTGTTTTCGTGTACAAGTCAAACGGCGAGTCACGCTTCTTTTCGGAAGCGATTCGAAAGCTCTCTTAATGGCCGAAGCCGCCCGCAGACCACCCGTCGCACCCTCAGACTATGACGCCGAATCGATCAAGGTCCTCAAGGGCCTCGATGCCGTGCGCAAGCGGCCGGGCATGTATATCGGCGATACCGATGACGGCTCGGGCCTGCATCACATGGTCTACGAAGTCGTCGACAACGCCATCGACGAGGCGCTGGCCGGCTTCGCCAAGGAGGTGCTGGTTCAGCTCAATCCGGACGGTTCCTGCACCGTGCGCGACGACGGCCGCGGCATCCCGGTCGACATCCACAAAGGCGAAGGCGTGTCGGCGGCCGAAGTCATCATGACGCAGCTGCATGCCGGCGGGAAATTCGACCAGAACGCCTACAAGGTGTCCGGCGGGCTGCACGGCGTCGGCGTCTCCGTCGTCAATGCGCTGTCGACCTGGCTGAAGCTCACCATCTGGCGCGACGGCCACGAGCATTCCATGGAGTTCCGCGACGGCGAGGCGGTCGCCCCACTCGCCATGGTGGGCGCCGCCTACGACAAGCGCGGCACCGAGGTGACGTTCCTGCCGTCGACGGCCACCTTCACCATGACGGAGTTCGACTTCGCGACGCTGGAACACCGGCTGCGCGAGCTCGCGTTCCTCAATTCCGGTGTGCGGATCGTGCTCTCCGACAACCGCCACGCCGTCGAGAAGCGCGAAGAGTTGCGCTACGAGGGCGGCGTCGAGGCGTTCGTCAAATATCTCGACCGCAACAAGACTGCGCTCATTCCGCAGCCGATCATGATCCGGGCCGAGCGCGAGGGGGTGATGGTCGATTGCGCGCTGTGGTGGAACGACGGCTACCACGAGTCCGTGCTCTGCTTCACCAACAACATCCCGCAGCGCGACGGTGGCACTCATCTGGCCGGCTTCCGCGGCGCGCTCACGCGTCAGATCACCGCGTACGCGGACTCGGGTGGCGTGGCCCGCAAGGAGAAGGTGGCGCTGACCGGCGACGATTGCCGCGAAGGCTTGACCGCCGTGCTCTCGGTGAAAGTGGCCGACCCGAAATTCTCCTCGCAGACCAAGGATAAGCTCGTCTCGTCCGAGGTGCGGCCGGCGGTCGAGGGTATCGTCAACGACATGCTCAAGTCCTGGCTCGAGGAGCATCCGGGCGAGGCCAAGACCATCGTCGGCAAGGTGATCCAGGCAGCGGCCGCCCGCGAAGCGGCGCGCAAGGCGCGCGAGATGACGCGCAAGAGCGCCATCGGCGTCACGTCGCTCCCCGGCAAGCTTGCCGATTGCCAGGAGCGCGATCCGGCGAAGTCCGAATTGTTCATCGTCGAGGGCGATTCCGCCGGCGGCAGCGCCAAGCAAGGCCGCAACCGGGCATTCCAGGCCGTCTTGCCGCTGCGCGGCAAGATCCTCAATGTCGAGCGGGCGCGCATGGACAAGATGCTGTCGTCCGAGCAGATCGGCACGCTGATCACCGCGCTCGGCACCGGCATCGGCACCGACGAGTTCGCGGTCGACAAGCTGCGCTACCACAAGATCATCATCATGACGGACGCCGACGTGGACGGCGCCCATATCCGCACGCTGCTGTTGACCTTCTTCTACCGGCAGATGCGCGAAATCATCGATCGCGGCCATTTGTTCATCGCGCAACCGCCGCTCTACAAGATCACGCGCGGTAAATCCGAGCAGTATCTCAAGGACGAGCGCGCGCTCGAAGATTATCTGATCGACACCGGGCTCGAGGACGCGTCGCTGCGCCTGTCGTCGGGCGAGGTGCGCGCCGGCAACGATCTGCGCAATCTTGTGGAAGAAGCGCGCACCATCCGCAACGTGCTCAACGGCCTGCACAGCCGCTATAACCGCAAGGTGATCGAGCAGGCCGCCATTGCCGGCGTGCTGCGTTCGCAGGTCACAAGCGATCCGGCCCATGCCAATGCGGCGGCAGACTATATCGCCAAGCGCCTCGACGCTTTGGCCGACGAGACCGAGCGAGGCTGGGGCGGCATCTTCGACGAGCAGCAGGGCTTTGTGTTCGAGCGCACGTTGCGCGGCGTGAAGGAAGTCGCGGTGATCGACCAGGCGCTGCTTGGCTCAGCCGACGCGCGCAAGCTCGACGAGTTTGCGCCGTCGCTGCAGGCGATCTATCCGCGGCCGACGCCGCCGGCGATGCTCCGCCGCAAGGACGAAGAGACGGCGATCCATGGCCCGGTCGGCCTGTTCGAGGCGGTGATCGCCGCCGGCCGCAAAGGCGTGTCGCTGCAGCGCTACAAGGGGCTGGGCGAGATGAATCCCAACCAGCTCTGGGAGACCACGCTCGACACCAATGCCCGTTCGCTGCTGCAAGTCAGCGTCAAGGAGATCGACGACGCCAACACGATCTTCGACGAATTGATGGGCGACAAGGTCGAGCCGCGCCGCGTGTTCATCGAGGAGCACGCGCTGTCCGCGAGCGTGGACCTGTAATCATCGTCATTCCGGGGCCGGGCGAAGCGAGGAGCCCGGAATCTACAGCCACCGTCAGCGAATATAGATTCCGGACTTGCGCGGAGCTTGTCATCAGGCCGGCCACTTCGGGCCGGACCCGTTGGCAATCCGGAATGACGGTTCTCGGCCGCCCCCCAAGCTCAATTCAACACGCTGTAGGAAAATTATCTTCGCCCAGCAGGCCGCCGACGGCCTGCAAGCTTGCGCTTTGCTTTGACAGCGTCGCAGCGCCGCGAGATAAAATCGGCGGTTTCCGGGGGGAGGGACCGCCATCATGCAATTCTCCATTTATTCCGAGCTTCAGACCTGGCCCGGCAAAACGCAGCAACAGGTTTACGCCGAGGCGCTTGAGCAGGTGGTGAATGCCGACCGGCTCGGCTATTCGACCTACTCGATCATCGAACATTTTTTCTTTCCGAAATTCGGCGCCTCGCCGAACCCGTTCGCGTTCTTCGCCAAGGCCTCGGAGCGCGCGCGCAACATCAAATTCCGCACGCTGCTGCACGTGCTGCCCTATCACAACCCGGCGGTGCTCGCCTCGCAGATCGCGCAGTTCGACATGCTGGTCGACGGCCGCTACGAGTTCGGCCTCGGACGCGGTCACGCTTGGATACCACTGAAAGGCGGCGTGCCGGTCGAAGAATCGCGCGAGCGTTACGAGGAGGCGCTGGAGATCGTCATCGCGGCGCTCGATCACGAGCGCTTCTCGCATGACGGCAAATATTACAAGATCAAGGACTCGCACATCGTGCCGCGGCCGACGCCGGGGCGGAAATTCCGCATTTTCCTCGGCGGCACCAGCGACTCGACCTATGAGTTCGCCGGCGAGCGCGGCTATGCGATGGTGGTGCCGCCGCTGCTGCCCTACGAGGCGCTGCGGGCGCAGCTCGACATCTATCGCGCATCGTGCGCCAAGCACGGCAACAAACCCGACATCGTGTGGATTCACGCCTGCCATCTCGACCACGACCGCGACACCGCCAAGCGCGAGGCCGAGAAGATGATGCGCGGATTCCTCAAGGGCAACGCGTCGGTGCTGCTGGAGAACAAAGACGAGATGCCCTCGAAGGAGGTGCTGGAGAAATCCGGTTACGGCTTCTACGCGTCGGGCATCATGGAGAATTTCTCCGACATGCCCTACGACGAGATGATCAAGAACGACATCGTCTGGGTCGGCACGCCGGCGGATATCATCGAACGCATCGAAGCGGTGCAGAAATTGTGCGAGGGACTGACCGAGATCGCGATCACGGTGAATCCGGGCGGCGTCGAGCACTGGAAGACGATCAAGACGCAAGAGATGTTCGCGCACCACGTGATCCCGCATTTCGCGGCGAAGAAGTGAACGCGCGCTCGCGGCGGGGCGTGGACGTGTGGGGCGCGAAGCGAGCAATTTAATCCGCTCGTCCCCACGAAAGCGGGGACCCAGTCTTTTAGCCTCGGCTCAATGCTCGCCTGCTGGATTCCCGCTTGCGCGGGAATGAGCGGAGAAGGTCCGTCGTTCGTTCAAAACAAATCGAAATACTCGTTGTGCTCCCAGGCGGTGACGTCCGCCTCACCGCCTGTCTCCGCGGTGAAGCGCGCGAATTCCGCCTCTTTGATGTGCGCGAAATAATCGACAAAGGCGTCGCCGAAGCCTTTGCGGAACACGGCGCTTCGCCGCAACGCGCTGACCGCTTCGCCGAGATTTTTCGGCAGCGCCGGCGCCTTGGTCTCGTAAGGCGTATCGGCCGAGGGACCGGGATCGCGGCGGTGTGCCATGCCGTCGAGGCCGGCATAGATCTGCGAGGCGATGTAGAGATACGGATTGGCGACAGGCTCGCCGACGCGATTTTCCAGATGCGTCGAAGGATCGCCGGGTCGGCCGAACACCCGCACCATGACGCCGCGATTATCGCGCGCCCAGATGGCCCGATCGGGCGCCAGCGCATAGGGCCGGTAGCGCTTATAGCCGTTGACCGTCGGCGTGGTGAACACGGCCGCCGCGCGCGCATGCGCCAAAAGCCCGCCGAGATAATGCAGACCGGTCGCCGACAGTCCCTCGCGTTCATCGCCCGCGAAGGCGTTGCGGCCGCCTTTGCGCGCCATCAGCGACTGGTGCAGATGCCAACCCGAGGAAAACAGATTAGGCAATGCCGGCCGGCACATGAAGCTAACGAGCAGGCCGTGCCGGCGTGCGACCTGCTTGGCGGCGGCGCGGAACAAAATCATTGTGTCGGCGGCAGCCATGGCGGGCTGCGGGCGGAACGTGAATTCGCACTGGCTCGGCCCGAGCTCGACTTCCAGCGAACGGAGCGGCATGCCGAGCGCCTCGACGCCGCGCCGGATCGGCTCCAACGCGCTGTCGATCTGATCGAAGCGCGACTCGGTGAGATATTGATAGCCCTGGTTGAGCAGGCTCAC
>DATMQV010000029.1:0-5125 GCA_035566615.1 Xanthobacteraceae bacterium | reverse complement strand
CGCCCGGCATGGATCAGCATGCGGGTGGAGGCGCCCTCCTCCAAGCCCTGACCGCGCAAATTCCGCGACCGCAGCGCGATATCGACCAGGCGCCGCGCGGTCTTGCGGTCGGCGCCCGATTCCCGGCAGACGATCTCGGCTTCCATGTCGGGCGCCGGATAGTCGAAATCGATCGCGACGAAACGCTGCTTGGTCGACTCCTTCAGATCCTTGACCGCGCTCTGGTAGCCGGGATTGTAGGAGATCACGAGCTGGAAATCGGGATGAGCGGTGACGAGCTCGTTTTTCTTTTCCAGCGGCAGGATGCGCCGCGCGTCGGTCAGCGGATGGATCACCACGGTCGTGTCCTGCCGGGCTTCGACGATTTCATCGAGGTAGCAGATCGCGCCGTAGCGTACCGCCAGCGTCAGCGGGCCGTCGTGCCAGACCGTTCCTTCCGGCGCCAGAAGGAAACGGCCGGCAAGGTCGGCCGCGGTCATGTCCTCGTGCGCCGCGACGGTGATCAGCGGCCGCTTCAGCTTCCAGGCCATGTATTCGACGAAGCGGGTTTTGCCGGAGCCGGTCGGCCCTTTCAGCATGACCGGCAACCGGCTCGCATACGCGGCCTCAAACAGCGCGACTTCGGCGCCGACCGGCAAGTAATAGGGTTCCGACTGGATGCGATAAGCTTCGAGCTGCATGGCCCATTCCTGCGCAAGTCGCCACCGGAATGAGCGACGTCGCCCGCTCGTCCGTGGCGGTCCGGCGTCAATGCCAAGGGAAGGAGCGACGTCCTTGTCGCGCCCCGACGAGGGTTACCCTCGCTACCTATTACATCACTGCGGCGCACGAAGCACAATGCGCCTTTACAGCTGGCCGCAATGGAGTTTGAACCTCAGCGCCGTGGCGACGGCCGACACCTCACACGAGGCCGCGGGTGAAATGCAAGCTGGTAAAGCTGCACGTCGCCGGATCGTCGTAGTGGGCGAGGAAACGATCGACGAGCTGAGTAACGTTCGCTTCCGATCCCAAGATCTTGATCAGATGCGGCCGCATGGCCTGGAATTGGATCTCCAAATTCTGCCGCCGGTCCGCATCGATCCGGCCTATCACCGTGAACAACGTGTCCGTCTCGATGTCGACCTGGACATGCCGAAAGCCGAGCGCGATCATATAGGCTGGCACCTTGCGGCCGATATTGACGTCGACCAATAGCGCCATGATTTCGCGGATCTTTCGCTCAAGCTCGGGATCGATCGGGAAGTGCTCGACCACGCAGCCGACATAGTCGCACGACACGACATGCCCGCCGGGCTTGACGAGCCGCTTGAACTCGGCCAGCGCGGTCTTCGGCTCCCTCAGCCATTGCAAGAGATATTTGCTCCACACCAGATCAAAGCTTGCATCCGGAAATGGAAGAGCAAACACGTCGCCGCGTTCGAATGTGAGATTGTGGAGGCCTTCTTCCCGGGCGCGGGCGCGAGCGTAGTCCAGATATTGTTCACGCACATCGACGCCGACGACTTCCACTCCCGGGAACGAGCGGGCGATCAGCCGCGACATCGATCCGGAGCCGCAACCGACGTCAAGGACGCGATGCGCGCCGGCGATCGGCAGATGCCGCAAATGTTTTTCGATGTTGGCGAGCCGCGCCTGCAGCTCCAATCGTTCGCATTCCTCGTCGCTGTGGATCACGTAGGGCAGAGACTGGTCGGACATTGCTGGTAATCCTGGATAGGCAGGAGATGGTAATCCTGTAGGGGCGCGGAAACATTACCGGCGCAACCAATGGTAACAAGACTATTCCTTGAGCAACCTGCGAGTATGGTTTCGGAAAGACGTCTGGGTGCGACCACCACCTGGGGGCCATTCAAAGTCAAGCGTTCACCGGATGATTCCAGAGGCGCGGAGCCGCGGCCAGGCCGCGGGGCACACCCGTCGGTGCTGCTTAATGAGATTGCATAATTGGCGGGCTGAAAGACGGCACGGCGACGCTTAATCAGTGTCTAGACCCTGATCCAATTCAATTGAATCGGATCACGGTCTAGATTCTTCGTTGAGCATAATCTTGTCCGAAAACCGGTCTCCACTTTTCGGGATCATGCTCTAACGCAAGACTTGAACATGCCGATGCGATCGATCTGCGGCGAAGCCGCGACGTTCAAGCCATAGGTGCCGGTTTCAGATAACGAAGATCAGGCCGCCGCCGCGCTGTGCGGTGCCGCCACCCGCTCGCTTTGCGCATCGAGGAATGCGCCGATCGCCGCCGTAACGATCGCCGGTTGCTCCAATGTCGAGCCGTGACCGGCGCCGGGAATGACCATGAGCTTCGCGCGCGGAATGGCACCCACAATGCGGTCGGCCAAAGCTTTCGGCGTGCTCACATCCTCATCGCCGACCATGACAAGGGTCGGCGCTACGATCTTGCCAAGCTCGCCGTAGATGCTCTTGCGCTCGAGGACGCCGTTGGCGGCGCGCCAGATCGAGCTGCGGTTCATGACCAATTGCTGCATCCATTCCGCACGCTCGTCGGCGCGCGCCGGATCGTTGAGCGCGGTCTTGCCGTAAAGCGCCGGCATGACCGCCCGAGCGACGAAGCGGACGCCAAAAAGCCGGGCCACGGCGGTCATCGCCTTGTACTTCAACTTGTACGGCTCCTCGTCGGCCGTGGTGTCGAGGAGAACGAGCGAGCGGATGAGATCAGGCCGGCCAACGGCAAGGCGCATGCCGACGATACCGCCCAAGCTCAATCCGCAAAAATGGACCGGACCGAGGCCAAGTTTCTCAATCAGCGCGACCGCATCTTCGGTCACCGTCTCTATACTGATTGCGCGGCCGATATCGTCGGCGCTCCTGCCCTGCCCGCGATGATCGTAAGCAACGCAGCGGTATCGATCTTTCAGCACCGCGATTTGCGGCGCAAACAACGCGCTGTTCCACAACAAGCCATGGCTGAAAACGACCGGCGCGCCGGAGCCGCCGGTATCTTCATAATAAAGCGCAGTGCCGTTTGCACGGATCATCGGCATTGATCTACTTGCCCCAAAATGCGTCGAAGACTTCGAAGCCGGTTTTCGCGGATAACTCTTGCCGAGTGCGCTTAGATATACGTAAAGCGGCTTCGGTTGATTGCGGACACGGTCAAGATTCCATTGATTGAATCAGACGTTTTCAGGCCGGGCGATAAAGCCTGTCGAAACGCCGCGCGGACGGCTGACTTCACTTCGCGACGCGCAATCGGAGAAGTGAAGTCTTCCTTGGTTAACATCGGGTGCCGGATTCGAAGGGCGCCGCATGACGGCAGCCAGTTCGCGTTCGAGTGCATCCAGGGCAATTGAGCGGCGACCGCCGGAGCGGAGCCTTGCTCAAGATCGCGATCAATCGCGCCACATCGTTGCGGTAGCGGTGCGCGCGAAGCGATGCGAGCGTCGTCCGAAATCGAGAACACACTGCTTGTTCAAAGGACGTCGAAGCTGGATTGATCGGCGCTGCGCGCCAAAGGAATAAGCGCCGCAATTCGGCAGCAAAACCTTAGATTGTTATCCTATTTAATCGTCTCCGAATGCGATCCAAGTTGCGTATTCGAGCATGATCCCATGCGAAAGTAGTCGTCGGGCTTCTGACGAGAATCGACGCTCGCTCGGCAATCGGTACGAACGCGTTGCCAGGAAGCCGCTCTCTCTGGCAAACGCGCGAATAATGCAGCAAACACAAGCCAGAGTAGGTCGCAGCGCTACGCGGACGCCACGCCAACGGCGATCTTGAAAGGAAGGCACAGGACAATGGGTGAACGACGACGGGACGAACAAACAAAGGCAATTTCAACAGGCTGATGTCCGCGGACGCTTGTCTTCAAGCCGTAGATCCTTCCTGGGCAGTGAGCGGTGTTACCGCGCGCAAGTCCCCGAAACATCGAATTTTGTGCGAGCGTTCCTGACAATTCGCGCGCACGTCGCGAGGCGACGCAGGCCTTTTGGTTGACCAACGAAGACCTCAAATCCGTCTCGGTCTTGATCGACGGTTCGAAACAGCGATCTTTGGCCGCCAAAGGCGGCCAAAGTGATCAAAATGTCGCTTGCGAAGGGCAATCCAGTACCGCTGCCTCAAGTTTGCCTACATGACCAAATGATTGCAGCCGTACCAAAAACAGCTATTGTGCGTCATTTACACAGAGGGCGGCATGCGGTCCAAAGGGCCCAATCCTGTCGACGTGCTGGTTGGTTCGCGCATCCGGCTTTTGCGCAAGCGGCGCAAGATGAGCCAGGCCGAGCTCGGCAAGGCGCTCGGCGTGACTTTCCAGCAAATTCAGAAATACGAGAACGGCAAAAATCGCGTAGGCGCCAGCCGGCTGCATTTGGTCGCCACTGCGCTCGACGTGCCGATCTCCGAATTCTTCGCCGGCGCGTCTGAGACGAGCCGATCGTCGTTCGCCACGAAATCGATCGCGTTCGACCCGCAGGCGTTCCGGATCGCGGAAGCTTTCACCAAAATCTCCGACAAGGAGTTGCGGTCGTCGCTGGTCGACTTGGTCGAGACGATGGCGCGAAAGTCCGGGCGCGGGTGACGCGCCCGCAGGCTCGGCGATCTAAGAAGCTCAATCTCGCAGCAAGATGTGCGGCACGTCCGGCGAGCGGGGCGCCCGAGGCGTCAGCGGCCAAATAAGAACTTGCCCGCCGGGGTCCACAAGCTACGCAACCAGCGAAGCCCGCGCCGTCGCAGCGCAATAAACCACCGCCACGACTTTGCGAACCACGGCAGCATCAAGAGCTTGGGCTTGAGAATGACGAACAGCCGCTCCGTGACCACCAAGCTGACCACATAGGCGCAGATCAGAAAAAGCAAGCCCGTGAGGAAATGCCCGTCGCCTGCCACGAGCACGGCGACCAATTTGAAAGGCTCAACAATCACCAGTGGAATAGCCAGCACCAAGAGCGACGGATAGGGACCGAGTTGCTCAAGCCGCCGGCGAAAGTCTTTTACAAACTGCATACGCCCCATGCCGTTCAGGTTTCCGCGTCAACACCCAAAGGCGCGGGCGTCCTCGCAATGAGAGATAGTCCTCGAAGCAGGTGCAGGCCAGAGGCATTAAGCTGCAGCAAAATGCCCTTCCCTGCCCTAAAACCGCCACCCTGCGTAACCTCGATGA
>DATMQV010000028.1:0-4845 GCA_035566615.1 Xanthobacteraceae bacterium | reverse complement strand
TGCTGGACCGGAGTCGCGCGGCCGACATTGAAGGTCCGGTAGTAGCAGGTCCGGTAGCCGACGAAGGAATGCAGGATGTCGAAGAAGGCCTGATCGCCCGGCCGAACCATCCGATCGGTGAAATTGTGCGGATGCGGGTTGCAGCGCTCGCCCGAAATGGCGTTCACCGCTTCCACGTCGTCGGACCCGTGCCGGTAGAGAAACTCATTCACTTTGGCGACGATATCGTTCTCGCGCACGCCCGGCTTGAGCTCTTCGTTGATCAGATGATAGGCACCGTCCACCATCGCGGCGGCGCGATTGAGCAGCGCGATCTCGTCGATGTTCTTGACCTCGCGCGCCTCCAGCATCACCTGCTGCCCGTCGGCGACTTTCAGGCCCGCTTTTTGCAATTCGAACATCATCGGCGGCTCGATCAGATCGATGCCCACCGGCATGTTGCCGACGCCGGCCTCGCGAATGAGCGAAGCGATTTCCTTGGCGTGCCGCTCCATCAGGCCGAAAGCCGGCGCCACGGTGCCGCGCATGCCGATGAGCCCGGCCTTGCAATTCTCCGGCTTGAGCCAGGGCGCGTAAAGCTTGTGATGTACCGCCGCCGAGCCGAAGTCCCAGAGGATCGGATCGTTGCTGGTGCGGGTGAGGAGCGCGAAACGGCAGAGCTTGTCGCGCTCCCATTCGCCGATCTTGGTCGAGGTGATGTAGCGGATGTTGTTGACGTCGAAGACCAGGAGCGCGCCGAGCTCGGACTTCTCCAGCGCCGCTTTGATCCGCTCGAGCCGATAGCGATGCAGTCGCCGGTAGTCGACGCGCTCCTCGAAATCGACCCCCATGGTGCCAAATGCCGGCAACGCCCGCCCCCAATTGTAGCGCGGGTTGATGTCCTCGGCGTGGATGACGGTCGGCTCGCGGGTGATCTCGTCCATGGCGGGCTCCTTGGTGCCTCAGGGGGCAATCGCAGTTGCGATTGTACCAAACTCCGAATTTCCCAGCAGCCGCGCATGGCGTGACCCCTGCTATGCGCGCACCGCTTCGCGCTGGGAACGTCAGCGTATTTATGCCGCGCTCGCTCGCCCCCACAGCCGCTGCGAGGCAATATCGGCACCCTCGCGGATCGACTTGAGCTTGAGCCAGACCGCCGGCTCGATCACCCATTCGCGGCGCGTGAAGGTGCCAAAGCCGCAATCGGTCGAGGCGACGACGCGTTCGCGGTCGCCGACCGCCGCTACCGCCTCTTCGATCCGCCGCGCCACCACGTCCGGATGCTCGACGAAATTGCTGGTCGACTCCACCACGCCGGGGACGAGGATCATGTCCGAAGGAAACGGCACGCGCTGCAGTGCCGTGTATTCATGCGCATGCCGCGGATTGGAGAACTCGATCGACAGCGCGCCGACCTTGGCCTGATAGAGCGCCGGCAGGATCTTTTCGAGCGCGATGTCGTGGATGTGCGGCCCTTCCCAATTGCCGTAGCAGACATGCAGCCGCACGCGGTCGGGCGGAATGCCCTCGATGCCTTTGTTGATCATCGTCACATGCAGCTCGCACGCCTTGACGAAGTCGGCGTCGGAGCCGTCGCGATAGAACATGGTGCGGTCCATGGCGAGATCTGGCGCATCGATCTGCAGCACCAGCCCGGCCTTATGGATCGCATGATATTCGTGGCGCATCTCGCGCGCGATCGCGGCGAGATAAGCTTCGTTGGTATCGTAGAAGGCGTTGAGCATGGTGGAGGCGATGATGCCGGGCGAGGGCGCGGTCATGAACGACTCCGCAAACGGCTTGCCTTCGCCGGCGATGCGCTTGTAGAGCGCAATCTCGCGCTCGACGGCCGACGTATCGTGATAGTGAATTTCGCCCTGCGCCTGCGGCGCGTTCTGCTGGCGGCTCACATTCGGAAAGCGGCGGGTGAGATAGCTCACAAGCTCCGGAAATTCCTCGAATTCGCGGCCGCGCCGCCGCTTCGATTCGCCGCCGAAGCCGGACATGCGTTGCGGTATGTAGGTCTGAAAACCGACGCGCTGCTGCTCGCCGTCATTGCCGCTATCGATGCCGGCCGCTTTTTGTTTGGCGACCACGTGCCGGATCGCCTTTTCCATTTCCGCGTCGAACAGCACCTTGTCGTAAGCTTCGCCCGCTTCGCGCTGCACCAGAAGCTCGCTTAAGCCTTCGTTGCGCGGCAGGCTGCCGACATGGGTCGTAAGAATGCGGT
Organism: Xanthobacteraceae bacterium; assembly: GCA_035566615.1. Taxonomy (GTDB): domain Bacteria; phylum Pseudomonadota; class Alphaproteobacteria; order Rhizobiales; family Xanthobacteraceae; genus BOG-931. The sequence goes on along the minus strand of DATMQV010000028.1, from coordinate 2,636 downwards.
CACGGCTGAGGATCATGATGGGACTCCGGGAGACAGTTCGCGCGTTTCATAGCGCAATACCGCCCTCTTGGCAGCATGTTTGCAGCCCAGTTGCGACCGAATTCCGTTGACGGCATAATGCGTTGCGTGGGCCAGCGGTGGGCAGCGCCCGGCCCCCTAGAGCATGATCCGGAAAAAGCCTGCCCCGGACTTGACCCGGGGCGGGAAGGCGGTTTTCCGAAAAGATCATGCTCAAACAAAATGCTAGAGCGGAATTGCGATTCGAAGAAAAGTCATCCGGCGCTAGCGGAGGAAATGCTCGATGAATGTTGCTCAGCCGAGCCCGCTTGTGCGCGCGCCTCTCGAAGCGGTCCCGCGCGAATACAATTTCGCCGCCGATATTCTCAAGCGCAATCTCGATGCCGGCCGCGCCGACAAGCTCGCTTTCATCGATCACCGCCAAGGTTCAACACATCGAGGTTGGAGCTATGCCGACCTCGCCGACCGCGCCGAACGCTTTGGTCACGTGCTTCGCGCGCTCGGGCTTCGCCGCGAGGAGCGCGTGCTCCTGTGTCTCCTCGACACCATCGACTGGCCCACCGCTTTTCTCGGCGCCATCAAGGCCGGCATGGTGCCAGTGCCAGTCAATACGCTTCTGACCGAAGACGATTACCGCTTCATGCTTGAGGATAGCCGCGCCCGGCTTCTGGTCGTGTCCGAGGAGCTCTATCCCAAATTCGCTAAGGCGCTCGCCGCATCGGCCGAGCCGCCGCATGTGATCGTCTCCGGCGCCGACACGCATGGCCATGCGCAATTCGAAGCGCTGCTTGCCGGCGCCGCGCGCGATCCGGTGACCGCGCCGACGGTTTGCGACGACATCTGCTTCTGGCTCTACACCTCGGGCTCGACCGGCAAGCCCAAAGCCGCCGTGCATACCCACGCCGATCTGAAACTCACCGACGACCTCTACGGCAAGCCTTATCTCGGCATCGGCGAGAACGACATTTGCTTCTCGGTGGCGAAGCTCTTTTTCGCCTACGGGCTCGGCAATGCGCTCACCTTCCCGATGTCGGCGGGTGCGACCACGGTGCTGTCGGCGCAGCGGCCGACGCCGGAGTCGGTCGCCGACATTCTCAAGAGACACGGCGTGACCGTGTTCTATGCCGTACCGACATTTTACGCCGCCTTGCTGGCGAGCGCGGCCGCGCCGGCATCCGGCGAGGTCAAGCTGCGCCGCTGCGTCTCGGCCGGCGAAGCGCTGCCGTCCGATGTCGGCCGCCGCTTCAGCGAGCGTTACGGCGTCGACATTCTCGACGGCATCGGCTCGACCGAGATGCTGCACATCTTCATCTCCAACCGTGCCGGCGACGTGAAATACGGCACCACCGGCAAACCGGTGCCGGGCTACGATGTGCGGCTCGTCGACGACGACGGCAACGTGGTCGAAGCGCAGGGCGAAATGGGCGAATTGCAAGTGCGCGGGCCGACCAGCGCCGTCATGTACTGGAACAACCGCGAGCAATCGCGCTCGACCTTCCTTGGCGAATGGACGCGCTCCGGCGACAAATACCTCAAGGACGAGCAGGGCTATTTCGTTTACTGCGGCCGGCGCGACGACATGCTCAAGGTCGGCGGCATCTATGTCTCGCCGTTCGAGGTCGAGGCGGCGCTGCAAAGCCATCCCGACGTGCTGGAGGCCGCCGTGGTCGGCTGGCCCGACGCCGACGCACTCATCAAGCCGAAGGCATTCGTGGTGCTGAAATCGCCGGACAAGGCCGGCGAGGCGCTCAAGCTCGCCCTGCAGGACCATTGCCGCGAAAAGCTCGCGGCGTTCAAATACCCGCGCTGGCTCGAATTCCGCACTGAGCTGCCGAAGACCGCCACCGGCAAGATCCAGCGTTTCAAGCTGCGGGCGGAGGCGCCCGCGCACTGATCCGCCGTTCCGGGCGGCCCGGGTCGGGGAGACCCGGAGACGCCGCAAAACCGCTGATTTCCCGGGGGCGGCGCCCGTCGGCGCCAGCGGCTCACGCCTTGCGTTTACACTTTCGGGGTATTACTAGGACGCTGCCTGAGAGCATGATCCCGAAAAGTGGAAACCGGTTTTCGGACAAGATCATGCTCAAACGAAAAATCTAGACTGCGATTCAATTGAATAGATCGCGGTCTGGCGTGCCGCGGTAGCTCAGCTGGTAGAGCAACGCATTCGTAATTCGGTCGCGGCCGTATCAGCCCGTCATGACCTGTTCAACACGGTCCTGTTTTCTTTGATAATTTCGCTCTGACCGTCCATCCGGTGGTGTCGGGTGTCATGCTTTGCTGCCAAGTTGGGTAGCAAAAACGGTAGCAGCGCGTTCAGTTTTCGTTCCCTGACAGCATCGCGCGTTATTGTAGCTCTGACGCCATCCTCGCTGCCACCGATTGATCTCTTCAGCACAGAAGTTGTTCGCACGTTCGGGATGGCTCCGCAGCGGTCTTCGGCTCCCCAGGGCCCTTTGACTCCACCCCCATGCTGGACAGTCCGGGAGGCTGATGGGTGGCGCGAAAGAGTCCCCTCAAAAATACCGAAGACCCGAAATGGGGGCTTAAGTTTTCCTTAACGGATTGACGGTGGCACTGGTCCACCGCCCCGCGCGTTTTGCTGTCGTTGACTTATACTG
>DATMQV010000027.1:0-32774 GCA_035566615.1 Xanthobacteraceae bacterium | reverse complement strand
GAGACGGAAGACTACAACTTCACCAAGCTCAATTTCCCCGACGAACATCCGGCGCGCGACATGCACGATACATTCTTCTTCAATCCGAAGGAGGACGGCACGCGCCTCTTGCTGCGTACGCACACCTCGCCCGTGCAGGTGCGCACGATGTTGAGCCAAAAGCCGCCGATCCGGGTTATCATCCCCGGCCGCACCTACCGTAGCGACAGCGACCAGACTCACACGCCGATGTTCCACCAGGTCGAAGGCTTGGTCATCGACCGCGGCTCGCATCTCGGTCATCTGAAGTGGATCTTGGAGGAGTTCTGCAAGGCCTTCTTCGAAGTCGATCGCGTCGGCATGCGCTTTCGTCCCTCGTTCTTTCCGTTCACCGAGCCCTCGCTCGAGGTCGACATCCAGTGCCGGCGCGACAAAGGCGAAGTCCGCTTCGGCGAAGGTAACGATTGGATGGAAATTCTCGGCTGCGGCATGGTGCACCCGAATGTGTTGAAGAATTGCGGGCTCGATCCGGATGAGTTCCAGGGGTTCGCCTGGGGCATGGGGATCGACCGTATCGCCATGCTCAAATACGGCATGCCGGATCTCCGCCCCTTCTTCGAAGCCGATGTGCGCTGGCTTTCGCACTACGGCTTCCGCCCGCTCGATCTGCCGACACTGGCCGCGGGGCTGAGCGCATGACACTCCGCCGCGCACGCCCCGTGTGACCGACATGTCGCTGCTCAAGACGGTCGATCGTTTTCTTTATCATGCCGTCACGCGCGATTTGCGCGACGACCATGTCGAACGCTACGTCAAGCATCTGGCAGTGGATCACGACGAGACCAGCGTGCCGAATGTGATCGGCCGTGGCTTCCAGATCATCGACAGCAAGGCGAGCGGGCTTCTCACCCATACCTCGATGATGATCGTTGCGCTGGGCATTTCGGCGCCGGTCGTCGCCAACGACTATTTCGAGCAGGGCGTGATCGTCGTGGAGATCATGTTTTACCTGATGGTCGCGCTTGGCTGCCTGCGCTGTCTTTCCATGTTCCAGGACGATCTGGAAAAGCCCGCCAAGGAGGCCGCGCGCGACGAGCTTATCCTGCGCCACAAGATTTTCAGGCTGTGCAATCGCGCCGCCATCATGCTCACGCTCCTGGTTCTCCTGAGCCTGCCGCTGCTCTATCTGTACGTTCCCGGGAAGGGAGCGGGCTCGTGAGCGCATTCGTTGCCGAGTTGATTCGATGAAATTCACGCTCGATTGGCTGAAGGAACACCTCGAAACCGATCGTCCGCTGGCCGAGCTTGCGGGCAAGCTCACCATGATCGGGCTCGAAGTCGAGCGCATCGAGGACAAGGCGAAGCTATTTGCGCCATTTGTCATCGCGCGCGTGGTCGAAGCGAAACAGCATCCGAACGCCGACCGGCTGCGCGTCTGCATGGTCGATATCGGCAAGGGCGATCCCATCCAGGTGGTCTGCGGCGCTCCGAACGCGCGCACCGGAATGAAAGGCGTGTTCGCGCCGCCCGGCGCCTTCATTCCCGGCAAGAACGTCACGCTCGGCGTCGGCAAGATCCGCGACGTTGAGAGCCGCGGCATGCTGGTCTCGGCATTCGAACTGCAAATCTCCGACGACCACGAAGGGATCATCGATCTGCCCGAGGAGGCGCCGGTCGGCGCGAACTACGGGCAATGGGCAGGGCTCGATGACCCCGTGATCGAAATCAATCTGACGCCCAATCGCGCCGACTGCGCGGGCGTGCACGGCATCGCGCGCGACCTCGGCGCCGCCGACATGGGGAAATTCAAGGATCCGACCATCAAGGCCGTCAAAGGCGAATTTCCATGCCCTGTCGCGGTAAAAATCGAGGCGCCGGATTTGTGCCCGGCCTTTGCACTTCGGCTCGTTCGCGGCGTGAAGAACGGCTCGTCGCCGGAATGGCTGCAGAAACGGCTGATGGCGATCGGCCTGCGGCCTATCAATGCGCTCGTCGACATTACGAATTTCATGACCTACGACCGCGCCCGGCCGTTGCATGTGTTCGATGCCGCCAAGGTGCGCGGTAATCTCACAGTGCGCCGCGGTCGCGCCGGCGAGACGCTGCTCGCGCTCGACGGCAAGACCTACGCGCTCGATGACAGCGTTTGCGTCATCGCCGATACGGACGGTGTGGAATCGCTCGCCGGCATCATGGGCGGCGAAAAGACAGGTTGCTCGGAAGCAACGACCGATGTGCTCATCGAGTCGGCGCTGTGGAACGAAATCAACATCGCCCAGACCGGGCGCAAGCTCGGCATCAATTCAGATGCCCGCTATCGTTTTGAGCGCGGTGTCGATCCGGCCTTCATGCTGCCCGGGCTGGAGCTGGCGACCAAGATGGTGCTCGATCTATGCGGCGGCACGCCATCGGAGATCACCGTCGCGGGCGCGGCCGAAGCGCCCGAGATCGTCGTCGATTTTCCGTTATCCGAGCTCAAGCGCCTGGCTGGCCTGACGGTGCCGCTCCCGGAGATGCGCGGCGTGCTGGAGCGCCTCGGATTTTTTGTCGCAGGCCAAGGTGAACGCGTCAAGATCGCGGTCCCGTCATGGCGCGCCGACGTCCGCAACAAAGCCGACATCGTCGAAGAGGTCGTGCGCATCGTCGGCGTCGATCGCGTGCCCCTGACGCCGTTTCCGCGCGGCGACAATCCGCGCAAGCCGATTCTCACCGCGATCCAGGCACGCGCCCGGAAGGCCAAGCGCGCGCTTGCCGCGCGCAATTTGGTCGAGGCGGTCACCTGGTCTTTCATCGCCAAACCCCAGGCGGAATTGTTCGGCGGCGGCAAGCCGGAGCTCGCGCTCGCCAATCCGATCGCCGCCGAGCTGTCCGATATGCGGCCTAGTCTCATTCCCGGCCTCGTTTCCGCCGCGCAAAGAAATGCCGATCGAGGCTTCCCTGACGTGGGCTTGTTCGAAGTCGGTCAGGTTTTTCGCGGCGATCAGCCGCAGGATCAGCTCACTGCCGCTGCTGGAATCCGGCGTGCCTTAGCGAAGCCTTCCGGCCTCGGGCGCCATTGGTCCAAGCGTGACCGCGAAGTCGATGGGTTCGATGCCAAGGCCGACGCGATCAGCGTTCTGGTCGCGGCCGGCGCGGCGTCGCAGGCGCTGCAAGTCATGCCGGGCGGCCCGGCATGGTTTCATCCCGGCCGTTCGGGCACGATCCAGATCGGGCCGCAGAACGTGCTCGGCCATTTCGGCGAATTGCATCCGAGCGCGCTCGAGGCGCTGGACGCCGAAGGCCCCTTGGTCGCCTTCGAGGTTGTCTTGGAGCGCATCCCGGAGCCGAAGGCGAAACCCACGCGGGCCAAGCCTGCGCTCGAATTGTCGCCGTTCCAGCCGGTCGAGCGCGATTTCGCCTTTGTGGTCGAGCGAAACGTAAAAACCGCCGACATCGTGCGCGCGGCGCAGTCCGTTGATCGCAAATTGATCGCCGGCGTGACGGTCTTCGACGTCTACGAGGGCACGGGCATCGAGCCCGGCAAAAAGTCGATCGCGATTGCCGTCACCATTCAGCCGCGCGAGCGCACGATGACCGACGACGAGATCGAAGCCCTTGCCGCCAAGATCGTGGGCGAGGTCGGCAAGCGAACGGGCGGCGTGCTGCGCGCGTAGGAGTCTGCCCGCCAGCCGCGGCGGCGATTGTTGTTCGCTGCTGCCGCGATGTCCGGCCGCGTAGAGCCGCGGATTATCGTTGATAGCGCGGTGCGACGCGGATGCGTTGCGGTGGGCGCGCAGGCGTTCCGGTTGTTTCGGCTGAGGGCGCCTCCTTGCCGCCGCCAAGCCGGCGCAAGACCGCGTCGGCCGCGCGCTCGCCGGACTCCCACGCGCCGCCAACCGTACCCCACAAGGTTTCGTGGGCGGCTTCGCCGGCAAACCACACTGTGTTCTGCAGCGGCTCCATCAGGACGCGGCGCGCGCCCTGGCCGCCGGGCGCCGCCGCCGAAAAAGCGCCCAGCGTACGCGGCTCGTGATTCCAGCGCGTGGCTTGGGAGCGCTTGATCGCCTTTTTCACATCGTTGCCGTAGAGCTCAGCCAGCCAATCCGCGGCGAAGTTGACCATGGCCGCCTCGCCATTGGCGGAGAGCTCGCGGCCAAAACTGCCGCCGACTTCGATCAGGCAAAGGTGCGTGCCCGAGACATTGGCCAGAATGGCCGCTGTGCGCGCATTGGTCGATTTCTCGAACACCAATTCGTCACTCTCGAAGCCGAGTGGATTGCCGGCGAGTTCAAGCGCAATATGGTCGTAACTGCCGAGCGAGAGTTTGCCGAGCGCGTCGGCCTGTCGCTTGGGAAGCTCGGGCGTGAACTTGATGGCGCCGGATGCAAGAACGTTGGTTGATACCGTGACGATCACGGTGTGTGCCGAAATCGGGCCGCTCGGCGTCTCGACCATCACGCCCCGCCGCATATCGATCGCGGTTGCCGGCGTCGACAGTCTGACCGGAACACCTTCGGCCAAAGAAGCGATCAGCGTGCCGAGCCCCTGCCGGCAAAATGAATCGGTATTGCGCTCGAGCGATTTGGCGAAATCCACCGTCGAGACCTGCGTGAGATCTTTCCCGCAGCCAAAAGGGCCGAGCACGAAATCGATCGCCGGCCGCCAGTCGCCGAGATCGTTCGGCAGCGCCTGCGCGCAGGCAATGTCGCCCTTGCGCGCGGCATCAGCGATGCCGCGATTGGCGCGCACTTGCAGCGCCAGGAAATCCTCCTGTTCGCCTTCGCGGGCATACCGCCGGCCGATCCGAATCCTCTGGCTGGCCGGCGCTGGATAGACTTCAAGTCCACGGTGGACCGTGAGCCTCATCAGCGGATTGAAATCGGGCGCGTGTATCCAATGCGCGCCGCGGTCGTACGGCACTCCGAAGGTGCGTGTATCGGTCACGCAGCGCCCGCCGACGTGATCGGCGGCTTCGATCACCACCAATTTTCGGCCTGCGGCGGCAATCCGGCGCGCGGCTGCGATGCCGGCCGCGCCGGCACCGATAATAACGACGTCTACAGGCGGGGTCGCCGCCGTGCCGGCGGCGAAGGCAGGCCCGGTCGCAAGCGCGGCCGAGGCGGTCAGAAACGAGCGGCGGCTCAGTCGCGTCATGGTTTCCGGATGCTTGATGGCGCGTGCAGATTGCACCAAGCAAGCGCGCCGCGCAAACGTTACGGTTGATGAATTCTCAAGATCGAGCATCTTGCGGTATGTCGGGACTGCGCGTGAACCAAATCGCAACGGCCTTTGATTAAACTCCCGGCAAAAGAAGACGCGATGAAAACATCGCGCGCATCGTCGGGAGGCCCGCGTGAGCAGATTGCTTGATGGCATTGGCCGGCTTATCGCTCGCTATCTGCAGAAGCCGGTGCACGGCTATGAGCCGTTCACGCCGAGCGATCCGGACGCTTTGCGGCAATCGCTCGAGCCGGGAGACGTGCTCCTGGTTGAAGGCAACAACAACATTTCCGGCGTCATCAAGTATCTAACCCAATCGACCTGGTCGCACTCGGCGCTCTATGTTGGGCCTGTCCTCGGCTGCGTCACCGAGGACGGCGAGCCGCACGTGCTGGTCGAGGCTAATGTCGGTGAGGGCGTGGTAACGGCGCCGCTCTCCAAATATGTCTGCTTTCATACCCGGATCTGCCGGCCGGTCGGTCTGACCGAGGCTGATTGCGCGAGTGTGTGTACCTACGCGATCGAGCGGATCGGCTTCGCCTACGATCTCAAGAATATCATCGATCTCATGCGCTATCTCTTTCCGCTGCCGGTGCCTCAGCGCTGGCGTCGGCGGTTGATTGCGCTCGGCTCCGGCGACCCATCGCGGTTGATTTGTTCGGCACTGATTGCGGAGGCGTTCCGTGCCGTTCACTGTCCCATCCTGCCCAAGATCACGCTGACGCGCAGCCGGCAGGCGATCGAGCAAATCCTCGAGATTCGCCATTCGTCGCTCTACTGCCCGCGCGACTTCGACATCTCCCCTTTTTTCAACGTGGTGAAGCCCACCATCGCCCGAGGCTTCGACTATAAGGCTTTGCATTGGGCCGAGGCGCCGTCGCTCGCGACCGCGCCTGTTCCGCTGGTTCCCGAGGCCATGCCTGCGGGCGGACGCGACGGCACGATTGCGGCCTGATCGCCACTTGTTCTTGCGCTCTCCCATCTTTACCTCTGCGGTCCAGCGGAGGGTTCCATGCTCGAAGACGCCGCCAGGGCCATCAGTCAGATGCTTTCGCCGCCGTTGCGCGCGGTGCTGTGGAAAGCGATCGGATTGGCGCTCGCGCTCATTGTCGTGGTCGCGATCGTCCTCAATCGCCTAATCGCCTGGCTGCTGGGCGCCGGAAGCGCCGCCGTCGAGAGCGGTTTGGGGCCGCAGGCGCACATGCCCGCGACCGTGCTCGGCTGGGTGCTGTCGATCGCCGCCGGATTGGGGATCGTCGTCGGCAGCGTGATGTTGATGCCGGCCGTTACCGCCTTCGTGGCAAGTTTCTTCGCTGACGAGATCGCCGACGAGGTCGAGCGCGAGCATTACCCGGCCGATCCACCCGGGGTGTCGCTTCCTCTTTGGTTCGCCGTTATCGAGGGCGGCAAGACCGCGCTGTTGGCGGTCCTGGTCTATCTTTGCGCGTTGCCGTTTCTGCTGTTCGCCGGCTTTGGCGTCGTGATTTTCTTTTTGGCGACGGCCTGGCTGCTCGGCCGCGAATATTTCGACCTCGCCGCCATGCGCTTCCGGCCGCCGGACGAGGCGAAAGCCTTCCGCAAGCACTACGCCGGCACGGTGTTCGTCGGTGGCCTGTTGATCGCGGCCTTCGTCTCAATCCCGATCGTCAATCTGGCGACGCCACTATTCGCCATGAGCCTGATGGTGCACGTGCACAAACGGCTCGGCCGGCGCGCGGCGCTCGCGCGCACAGCCGCTTGATGGGGATGTATCGCGGCACGTCCGCTGCGGAAAGTTGTCGATCAGATCGCGATCGAGCTGCGCCTCAGCCCCAAACCGCGTCGGCAAGCTCGACCGCCATTCGGAGCTTTGCCCATTGCTCCTCCTCCGCCAGCACGTTGCCTTCTTCGGTCGAGGCAAAACCGCACTGTGGTGACAGCGACAGTTGATCCAGCGCGGCATACTTGGTCGCTTCCTCGATCCGGCGCTTGACGTCGTCTTTTTTCTCGAGCTGTCCGGATTTGGTGGTGATCAGCCCGAGCACGACGATCTTGTTGCCTTTCGGCAGAAAGCGCAGCGGCTCGAATCCGCCGGCGCGTTCGGTGTCGTATTCGAGGAAATAGCCGTCGTAGTTCAGCTGTCCAAGCAACACTTCGGCCACCGGCTCGTAGCCGCCCTCGGAGATCCAGGTCGAACGGAAATTGCCGCGGCAGATGTGAGTGGTGACCACCATGTCGGCGGGCTTGCCCTCCAACGCTTTGTTGATGATGCCGGCGTAGTCTTGGGCGAGACGCTCCGCGTTCAGTCCGCGCTCGCGCGCCTTTTTCAGTTCCGCTTGCGAGCAGAGATAGGCCCAGGCGGTGTCGTCGAATTGGAGGTAACGGCAGCCGGCGTCATAGAAAGCCCGAATGGCCTGCTTATAGGTATTGGCCAGATCGTCGAAAATGGCGTCGCGATTGGCATATTCCTTGGTCGCGGTGGCGGCCGGCTCGAGCCGAAAGTGCAGAATGGCCGGACTCGGTATGGTCATCTTCGGCGTGACATGCGTGTGCGCTTTGAGGAACTTGAAATGATTCAGCATGGGATGGCTCGAAAAGCCGAGCTTGCCGGTGATCCGCGGCGTGCGGTGTTTGGTCTGCACCCCATGGAACTGAATGCCGTGATCGACTTCGGTGATCTCCACACCGTCGAGCATCCCGAAGAAATCGAAATGCCACCAGGATCGGCGAAACTCGCCGTCGGTCGCGACCTTCAGGCCGACGTCTTCTTGCTTCTTGATGATCTTCTCGATCTCGCGGTCCTCGACCTCCTTGAGTGCTGCCGCGCTGATTTCGCCTTTTTCCCGTTTGGCCCGCGCTTCCTTCAGAGGGGCAGTACGCAACAGGCTCCCGACCACGTCGGCGCGGAAGGGCGGTTTGGTCCTGGTCATTGGCAAAAGCTCCTGAGAATTTCGAGAGGTAACAAGCGTCAGCCGCAGCTTTCGTCAACCGCAAACGTGCCCGTCCGAAATGGGCTTGTCCCATAAGCCCGGACCCATCCGCTGGCTGTGGCCAAAGAGCGCGGTTTATGCTGGCGTCTGCACCACCCTCGCGCGCTCGCGCCACATCTGCTAGAGCAGAATCCGGAAAATGGAACCGGTTTTCCGAAAAGATCATGCGTCATCAAAACGTTAGCTGCCGTCGACTCGATCTGAAGCGGTCGTGCCCGGATGGGGCCGGCAGATCGATCGCGGGCTGCGCGGGGCGGTCAACGAGCCCATGATGGTGGTTGGGAGCGCCGCATGCTGAACGGATTGCGCACCATCGCGCATTTGTTCAACCAGAAGATCGGCTTCAGTCGATTGGGCGTGGCGCTCAGCGTCACTATCATCGTCATCGCCGCCTTCGTCCTCTATCATATTCTGCGCGATATGGACCTCGACGCGGTTATCGACGCGTTGGAGGCGACCGACTGGCGGACGCTGGTCATTGCCGGGCTTTTTGTTGCGGCCGGCTACATGACCCTGACCTTCTACGATCTGTTCGCGCTGCGAACGATCGGCCGCGGCGAGGTCCCTTATTGGGCGGCCGTCCTGGGCAGCTTCACGAGTTATGCGGTCGGGCACAATGTCGGCGCCAGTGTTTTTTCCGGCGGCGCCGTGCGCTATCGAATCTACTCCGCCTGGGGTTTGAGCGTCGTCGAGGTCACGAAGATCTGCTTTGTCGCCGGACTAACCTTCTGGCTGGGCAATGCCGCCATGCTCGGCCTCGGGATTCTGTATGCGCCACAACAGGCGAGCGACATCGACCGGCTGCCGGTCGGTCTCAACCGCATCCTTGCGATTGTGATCTTGATGGTACTGGCGGCCTATATCGCGTGGGTGTGGGTAAAGCCACGGGTGATCGGTCGCGACGGCTGGAAAGTATCGCTACCGGGCGGGCCACTGACGCTCGTTCAGATCCTGATCGGCATTCTCGATCTCGCGTTCTGTGCCGCCGCCATGTACATGCTCGTGCCGGATGAGCCGCATCTCGGCTTCATCCCGGTGGCGGTCATCTTCGTCACCGCGACGCTTTTGGGCTTCGCGAGCCATGCGCCAGGCGGCCTCGGCGTGTTCGATGCCACGATGATGGTCGCGCTTTGGCAATTCGACAAAGAAGACCTGCTGGCAGGTCTGTTGCTGTTTCGGTTGCTCTACTACATCATCCCGTTCGCGCTTTCGCTGTTGATCCTCGGAATACGCGAGGTGTTACATGGCCGAGCAGCGCGACGCGTTGCGCGCCCGCTCGCAAGACCCCTGACTCAGATGAGCGGCTTGGTGCGAGAAAAATCCGACATGGCTTGATCCGTCGGCGGAACGGGCGAGGATAGACATCGAGAGCTTGCCCGAAAGGCACGTCGATGAGTTTGAATGAAGCTGGCCGCGCGCCGGCGAACAGCAGGTGGCGCGGTATCCGGATCGTCACTGTCGCCGCGGCGATTGTGTTCGGGGGCTTCGTCGCGCTTGGCGCGATATCGTCCGGTTACGGGCTTTTGGGGTTCGTCATTCTGGCGTTGGCGGCCCTGCTGGCGAGCCGGGCAACCGAGGAAGCCGGCCGGCTGGTGCGGCCGGTAGCCGTCGCCGAACGCGCGGGCGAGCCGCTTGAAGCCGTCATCGCCGGGGTGCCTGATCCTGTTATCGCGCTCGACCGCAACGGCCGCGTGCTGACAGTAAACGAAAGCGCGCGTTCGCTAGCACCGGCCTTGCGTCTGGGCGAACCGGTGTCGCTTGCGCTTCGCATGCCCGAGCTGATCGAGGCGATCGGCCGCGCCTACGCCACCGGCGACGAACAGCGTGTGGAATATTCCGAGCGCGTGCCGATCGACCGCTGGTTCGAGGTGATCGTCAAACCGGTGCGGCGCGACCCCAAACTGCGCATGCCCGATCTTGTGCTAATGACGTTTCACGATCTCACGCCGCTGCGGCGCGTGGAGGAGATGCGCGCCGACTTCGTCGCCAATGCCAGCCACGAGCTGCGTACACCGCTCGCGGCCCTTTCGGGCTTCATCGAAACCTTGCAGGGATCTGCCCGCGAGGACGCCAAAGCCCGCGAGCGCTTCCTTCCCATCATGCAGGAACAGGCGCGGCGCATGGCGCGGTTGATCGACGACTTGTTGTCGCTCTCGCGCATCGAGCTCAATGCGCATCGCCGCCCCGACACGCCGGTCGATCTCGTTCCGATTGTCCGCCAAGTTGCGGACGGACTGCAAACCCTGGCGCGCGATCGGGGCGTGACGGTCAATATCGACGCGGCCAATGCTTTGCGCGTCCCGGGCGACCGCGACGAGCTTGTCCGCGTGTTCGAGAACCTGGTGGAAAACGCCCTCAAATACGGCGCCGCCGGCAAACGGGTCGACATCGGGTTCAGCGAGGGAGAATCCCCGGAAGGCGAGCAGGAAGCCCGCATTAGCGTCCGGGACTACGGGCCGGGCATCGCGCCCGAGCATGTTCCGCGACTGACCGAGCGCTTCTATCGGGTGGATGTGCGCGAGAGCCGTGCACAGGGTGGAACCGGGCTCGGACTAGCTTTGGTCAAACACATCCTTAACCGGCACCACGGCCGACTCTTGATCGAGAGCATGCCGGGGGCGGGCGCTACATTCACAATTTACCTTCCCCTGGCCGCTGGCGTCACAACAGAGAAAACTGCGTAGAATCAATATAGTACACTGTCATCTAACTGTCATGCTCGCCTCATAGAACGGTGACGTGCCGAAAATAAGCATCTTACCGCTGTGGGCCTCACGACCGAACCTCGCCGCAGCGCGTTGCTTATCGGGCGTCAAACAATTGGGCGTCGAACAAAAGTGAGGTCCCGAACGGGACCCAGCAGGCGTGGTCAAGGTCCGCGTCGCCACATATTCCGCTGACAGGAGCATCCAGTGAAACAGCTGAGAAGTCTAGCCGTCGCCGGCTTTCTGGCCGCGACCATCCTTCCCGCTGCCGCCGTCGAGATCTCGGGCGCCGGCGCCACCTTCCCCTATCCGGTCTATGCCAAGTGGGCGGACACGTACAAAAAGGATACCGGGGTCGGGCTGAACTATCAGTCGATCGGTTCGGGTGGCGGAATTAAGCAGATCGAAGCCAAGACGGTGACCTTCGGCGCGACCGACGCTCCGCTCAAAGGGCCTGAACTCGAAAAGTTCGGCTTGGTCCAGTTTCCGATGGTGATGGGCGGCATCGTGCCGGTCGTGAATATCGACGGCGTCTCGCCGGGAGAGCTGGTGATCGACGGTCCGACGCTCGCCGGTATCTTTCTCGGCACCATCAAGACCTGGGATGACCCGGCGATCAAGAAGCTGAACCCGAATGCGAAGCTGCCCTCGCAAGCGATTGCGGTGGTGCACCGTTCGGACGGTTCCGGCACGACGTTCAACTTCACCTATTATCTGGCTGAGGCGAGCGCCGACTGGAAATCGAAAGTCGGTTCCGCAACCTCGGTCGAATGGCCTGTTGGGATTGGCGCCAAGGGCAATGAAGGCGTTTCCAACAACGTGAGCCAGACCAAGGGTTCAATTGGCTACGTCGAGTATGCCTACGCCCTGCAAAACAAGCTCGTTTACACCAAGATGGTCAACAAGGAAGGCAAGGCGGTCGCGCCGACCAGTGCGGCGTTCCAGGCTGCCGCCGCCAACGCGGACTGGAACTCGGTCCCCGGCTACGGCGTGATCTTGGCAAACCAGGCCGGTGCCGAGTCTTGGCCGATGACCGCGGCAACTTTCATCCTTATTCATAAGCAGCCCGACGATGCGGCGGCTGCAGCTGCGGCGCTCAAATTTTTCGCCTGGGCTTACACCAAGGGCGACAAGATGGCGGAAGAACTCGATTACGTCCCGATGCCCAAGAAGGTCGTTGGGGAAATCGAGAAGATGTGGGCGAGCCAGATAAAGGACTCCGGTGGCAAGGCCCTCTACACTGAAGATTCGATGGCTCACTAGTGCGATGCAACGCGCCGCGGTCGAGCAATTGCCCGGCGTGTTGCTTATGCATAACCGGTTCGCCGCACGCTGGGCTTGTGCGGCGGCCGGTGGATTGTTTGACTAAGCACTCCGGATCTCCCGACGGGGTGCATGGCAAAGAACCCTGGCGCGGAGGCGATCCGTGGTAGACATGGCGCTGCAGGAGGGGGCGATGGTAGCCGTCGAGGCGGGAACGCGAGCGAGGGTGCTCGACCGGCTTCGACTAGGCGACATTGCCTTCCGCCAAATAACGCGCGCTGCCGCCATCGGCGTTCTCTTGCTGCTGAGCGGCGTAATCGTTTCGCTCATTCAGGGATCGCTGCCGGCGCTGCAAGCTTTCGGCTTTGGGTTCCTCACCAGCGACCGATGGAATCCGGTTACCGAGAAATTCGGTGCTCTCGCGCCGATCTACGGCACGCTGGTCACTTCGTTTATCGCCATGCTGATCGCAGTGCCGGTCGGGCTGATGATCGCTTTCTTTCTGACCGAACTTTGCCCGCAATGGCTGCGGCGGCCGATCGGCATCGCCATCGAACTGCTCGCCGGCATTCCCAGCATCATCTACGGCATTTGGGGTCTTTTCATTTTCGCTCCGTTTTTGCAGGACACGTTGCAGCCATTCTTGATCAGAACGCTCGGCGAAGTGCCGGGCATCGCGCCGCTTTTTACCGGGCCGCCCTACGGCATCGGGATGCTGACGGCGGGGTTGATCCTGGCCATCATGGTGTTGCCGTTCGTGACGTCGATCTCGCGCGATGTGTTCGAGGCCGTTCCCCCGGTTCTCAAGGAGGCGGCCTATGGCATCGGTTGCACGACATGGGAGGTCGGGCGCAACATCGTGCTGCCTTACGCGCGGGTGGGCGTGATCGGCGGCGTGATGCTCGGGCTCGGCCGGGCGCTTGGCGAAACCATGGCCGTGACCTTCGTGATCGGCAACGCCCATAGGATTTCCGCGTCTCTGCTCGCTCCCGCGACCACCATTTCCGCCACCATCGCCAACGAGTTCACCGAAGCACTCGGCGACCTCTACACGTCCTCTCTGATCGCGCTTGGCCTTATTCTCTTTGTCATCACCTTTATCGTGTTGGCGGCCGCGCGCTACATGCTGATGCGCATCGAGCGCCGAGTCGGATGATCGCCATGGATGTTGCTCGCTACAACGCGCGCCGCCGAAGCAATGCAGCAGCGATGGGCTTGGCGCTGGCCGCGACGGCCTTCGGTCTCGGCTGGCTGGTGCTGGTTCTGGGGGCGCTGCTGTGGAAGGGCTTCAGCGGATTGTCGCCCACGGTCTTCACGCAGATGACGCCGCCGCCGGGGGCGAGCGGCGGGCTCCTCAATCCGATTATCGGCAGCCTCATTCTGACGATTCTGGCGGTTGCGATCGGCACGCCCATCGGGATCTTGGCCGGCACTTACATGGCCGAATACGGCCGCCACGATCGTCTCTCTAGCGTGGTGCGATTCATCAACGACATTCTCCTGAGCGCGCCGTCCATTGTGGTCGGCCTGTTCATCTACGAAGTCATGGTCGCGCCGATGGGCCATTTCTCAGGTCTGGCCGGCGGCGTCGCGCTCGCCGTCATTGTCATTCCGGTCGTGGTGCGTACGACCGAGGACATGCTGACGCTCGTCCCCAACTCGCTGCGTGAAGCGGCGACCTCGATCGGCCTGCCGCGTTCGATGTCGATAACGCGCATCTGCTACCGGGCCGCGCGCGCCGGCATGGTCACCGGCGTTCTGCTCGCGGTGGCGCGCATCAGCGGCGAGACCGCGCCGCTCTTGTTCACGGCCTTGAACAATCAATTCTGGAGCACAAACCTCAACGCGCCAATAGCGAGCCTGCCGGTCGTGATTTTCCAGTTCGCGCTTAGTCCATACAAGGACTGGCAGTCGCTCGCGTGGACCGGCGCCCTCATCATCACGCTCGCGGTTCTGGCGCTCAGCATTACCGCACGCAGTCTCGTCTCATCAGGTAGGCAGTCATGAGTGTAACGTCCGTTGCCGTTCCGTCGGTCTCGGTCGCTCCCAGCGACCGCTCTGGACTTGTCGAGAAGGTCACGATCCGCGACCTGAATTTCTTCTACGGCGAGAGCCGAGCGTTGAAATCGATCAGCCTGCCGCTTTACGAGCACAAGGTGACGGCCTTTATCGGTCCGTCGGGGTGCGGCAAGTCGACTTTGCTGCGCGTGCTCAACCGGATGTACGACCTCTATCCGAACCAGCGTGCGACCGGCGACGTGATTTTCGACGGCACGAATATTCTCTCGCCGAAGCAGGATCTCAATCTGCTGCGCGCGCGCATCGGAATGGTGTTCCAGAAGCCGACGCCGTTTCCCATGTCGATCTATGAAAACGTCGCGTTCGGCATCAGGCTTTACGAGCGGATGCCCAAATCCGAACTCGACGGGCGGGTCGAAACCTCGTTGCGCCGGGCGGCGCTGTGGGACGAGGTGAAGGACAAGCTCGGATCCAACGGGCAGAGCCTTTCCGGCGGGCAACAACAGCGGCTGTGCATCGCCCGCACCGTGGCGGTGCGTCCGGAAGTCATCCTGTTCGACGAGCCGTGCTCGGCGCTCGATCCGATCTCCACCGCGAAGATCGAGGAATTGATCGACGAACTGACCGACGATTACACCATCGTAATCGTGACCCATAACATGCAACAGGCGGCGCGCGTCTCGGAATTCACCGCCTTCATGTATCTGGGCGAACTGGTCGAGTTCGATTCCACCAGCAAGATGTTCACCGCGCCGCACGACCAGCGCACGCAGGATTACATCACCGGCCGGTTCGGGTGACCACGATGACCGATATCACCACCAGAGTGGACCACACCACCAAAGCCTTCGACGTCGATCTACAGGAGATCACGCGCAAGGTCGCCGAAATGGGCGGATTGGCGGAGCGGCAAATTTCGGATGCCACGCGCGCATTGGTGGATCGCGACGCCGATCTGGCCGAGCGGGTGATCGCCACCGATCCGACCATCGATGCCATGCAGCACGACATCGAGGAGAAGGCGATACTGACCATCGCTCGCCGCCAGCCGATGGCCATCGACTTGCGCGAGATCGTCGGCGCCATGCGCGTGTGCAACGACCTCGAGCGGATCGGCGATCACGCCAAGCACATCGGCAAACGGGTGGTTGCGCTCGATCTGGATTTGCACCCGCAAAAACTGATCCGCGGGGTCGAGCATATGGCGACGCTTGTCGCCGCGCTGCTCAAGCAGGTTCTCGACGCCTATGCGAGCCACGATGTCGCGGCTGCGCTTGCGGTGTGGAACGGCGACGAGGAGGTCGACGCGATTTGCACCTCGCTGTTTCGTGAGCTTCTCACCTACATGATGGAAGACCCGCGTAACATCACGTTCTGTATGCATCTCATGTTCTGTGCGAAGGATATTGAGCGCATCGGCGATCACGCGACCAACATCGCGGAGACGGTCTATTACATGATTGAAGGCCGCCCGATCACCGACCAGCGCCCAAAGGGAGACACCACGAGCTTTGGAGCAGCTCTGCTGCAAAAATGAATAGGAGACGAGGATGGGTGCCAACATCCTGATCGTTGAAGACGAAGAGCCGTTGACGACGCTGCTGCGCTACAACCTTGAGGCAGAAGGTTACGACGTCGACGCGGTTGCACGAGGCGATGAGGCCGATACACGGCTGCGGGAGACTGCGCCCGATCTCATCGTGCTCGACTGGATGCTGCCCGGCCTCTCGGGCATCGAACTGTGCCGAAGGCTTCGCGCGCGGCCGCAAACCCAGTCGCTGCCGATCATCATGCTGACGGCACGCGGCGAAGAGAGCGAGCGTGTGCGAGGCTTGGCAACAGGCGCTGACGATTATCTCGTCAAGCCGTTCTCGGTGCCGGAATTGCTGGCACGGATTCGCGCATTGCTGCGCCGTGCGAGCCCCGAACGAGTGGCGACCGTGCTGATGATCGGCGATCTGGAGCTTGACCGCGAGAAGAAGCGCGTATCGCGTTCAAACCGTCCCGTGGATCTCGGCCCGACCGAATTCCGCCTGCTGGAATTCCTGATGGAGCGCCCCGGCCGGGTGTTTTCGCGCGAGCAGCTGCTCGACGGAGTCTGGGGCAGCGACGTTTATATCGACGAACGCACCGTCGACGTGCATGTCGGCCGCCTACGCAAGGCGCTCAATCGCGGTCACGGTATTGATCCGATCCGCACAGTGCGTGGCGCCGGCTATTCGCTGGACGATCGCTTCGGCAAAGCAAGTTAGCGCGCGATCCGGAAAGGCGCGCGCCCGGTTCGGGGCGGAACAGCGGCTTTCAGAAAGACTATACTCGCCAAGACAGCAGAGCGCCTGTCGAACTAAAACGACGGCGCTCTAGTCGGTTGATCGCGACGGTTTGTGCCGTGAGGCAGAGCGCTTCGCGATCGTTGTGGTACTCCGTGCCGGGATAGCGGCGCAGTCGCTAGCGCGCGGGCGAACGCCGGTCGCGGCGACGATCGGCCGCCGGTTGATACGCAACGCGCGAGTGGTACGCGCAATAGGGCAAACCCGCGATCGTATTGCCGCCGCAGAAAAAGAACTCGGTGCTGCCGGGATCGCCGATCGGCCAACGGCAGGTTTGCTCGGTCAATTCCAGAATGGTGCGGCGCTGGCCGATCGGGATGATGTTCTCGACCAGCTCTTGGGTAACCTCGGGCTCGATCTCGTAGGCATGCGCCAGCGCCGTATTGCCACGGATGGCGCCGCGTCCGATCCGCAGCATATGCGTGGATGAGCGCGCTTTGCGCTGCCGCGGCGCGGCACTGGAAGCAGCTTTAGCGCGGCCGGAGAGGCCGAGCCGATGGACCTTTCCAATGACTGCGTTGCGCGTGATACCGCCGAGTTCGGCCGCTATCTGACTGGCTGACAGCCCGTCGGACCATAGCTTCTTCAGCAATTCGACCCGCTCGTCAGTCCACGACATGCTCAATCCTCCTCCAAGATCCGAGTGCAGCTTTGGCGGAATCCCCCTCCGGGTCAGACGGTGCTCGCCGCCTAACACGTCACGCGAACCAACGCTTTCGAGGAACTGTCCGCCGCACGAGATGTCGTACTTGACAAGCAAAAGACTACAATATGGCGCGAGTCTGGCGCAAGAGTCGGCCCATACGCGTCCACATATTCCTGCCCAATGTGGACGAGTGCGTGGACAAGCCGGCTATTTGCGCGCTGTGCTAACGAGTTGACCGGTCGGCGGCGCGCAAATAAAATGCTGAGGTCGTGCCGCCCGGAGAGGCGGCACATTTTATTTCGGCCGCGCAGCTTGAAAACTGCGCAACGCGCGGGCGCAAAACCATGACATCGCATTTGTTACCGACCTATGCGCGTGTGCACCTTGCTTTCGAGCGGGGCGAGGGCGTTTGGCTTGTTGCAACCAACGGCGAGCGTTACCTCGATTTCACGTCCGGCGTCGCTGTCAATGCGCTAGGGCACGCTCATCCGCATATGATCGCCGCGCTGACAGCGCAGGCGCAAAAGCTCTGGCACGTCTCCAACCTCTATGAGGTGCCTGAGGCCGAACGCGTCGCGCAGCGATTGTGCGACGTAAGCTTCGCCGACGTCGTCTTCTTCTGCAATTCCGGCGCCGAGGCGATGGAATGCACCATCAAGATGGCGCGCAAATACCACTCGGCGAATGGCGCACCGGAACGCTATCGGATCATCACCTTCGAGGGGGCCTTCCACGGCCGCACGCTGGCAACACTCGCCGCCGGCGGGCAGACGAAATATCTCGATGGGTTCGGTCCCGTCATGGAGGGTTTCGAGCAGGTGCCGTTCGGCAATCTGGAAGCGACCAAAGCCGCGATCACCCCCGAGACCGGCGCGATCCTCATCGAACCGATCATGGGCGAAGGCGGCGTGCGCGTCGTCGAGCCTTCTTTCCTGCGTGCCTTGCGCGAGCTCTGCGATCAGCATGGATTGCTCCTGCTGCTCGACGAAGTGCAGACCGGTATGGGTCGTACCGGAGAACTATTCGCCCATCAGCGTGTCGGCATCGAACCGGACATCATGGCACTCGCCAAGGCGCTGGGCGGCGGCTTTCCGGTGGGAGCGTGCCTCGCCAAGAGCGAGGCGGCGAAGGGAATGACAGCCGGCACGCATGGCTCGACTTTCGGCGGCAATCCGCTTGCCATGAGCGCTGCCAACGCAGTGCTCGACGTCATGCTGGAGCCGGGCTTCCTCGATCGTGTGCGGCGGACCGGGCTTTTCTTCAAGCAGCGGCTCGCGGAGATCAAAGATCAATATTCGTCGGTCATTTCCGAGGTGCGCGGCGAAGGCCTGCTGGTCGGCGTGCGCGCCAGCGTGCCGGCCGGTGAACTTGTCGACGCGCTCCGCGCCGAAAAAATGATCGCGGTCGCCGCTGGCGACAATGTCGTGCGGCTGCTGCCGCCACTGATCATCAGCGAGCAGGAGATCGCCGAAGGCATCGCGCGGCTCGATCGCGCCTGTGCCCGGCTTTCGCGCGCGCAGGAAGCAGCGTCCAAGGAAACGGCGGCACAATGACCGCGATCCGCCATTTTCTGGATCTGATCGACGTGCCGGCAGAGGAATTGCGCCGGATGATCGATCTGGCGCGCGCCATCAAAGCCAAGCGCCCGGGCAATGAGCGGCCGCTCGCCGGCAAGACGCTGGCGATGATTTTCGAGCGGCCGTCGACCCGTACGCGGGTGTCGTTCGAAGTCGCCATGCGCCAGCTCGGCGGCGACGTGATCATGCTGACTGCGGACGAAATGCAACTCGGACGCGGCGAAACCATCGGCGACACCGCGCGGGTGCTGTCGCGCTATGTCGACGTCATCATGATCCGAGCGCTCGATCCCGAGGCGGTCGCCGAACTTGCGCGCTTCGCCACCGTGCCGGTGATCAACGGCCTGACACGGCGCTCCCATCCGTGCCAGGTGATGGCCGATGTCATGACCTTCGAAGAGCATCGCGGCCCAATCCGCGGGCGGACGGTCGCCTGGACCGGCGACGCCAATAACGTTTTGACCTCGTGGATGCACGCCGCCGAGCGGTTTGCCTTCCGCATGCGGATCGCAACCCCGCCGGAACTGGCGCCGAAAAAGCCGCTGGTCGGATGGATCAAATCCTCGGGCGCCGCGATCACCCTCGGCACGGATCCGGAAGAAGCAGTAAAGGACGCCGATTGCATCGTGACCGACACCTGGGTTTCGATGGGAGACCGCGACGGCGCCCGCCGCCATAACCTGCTCAAACACTACCAGGTCAATGAGCGGCTGATGGCGCGGGCTAAGCCGGACGCCCTTTTCATGCATTGCCTACCCGCCCATCGCGGCGAGGAAGTCACCGACGAAGTGATGGACGGCCCACATTCGGTCGTGTTCGACGAGGCCGAGAACCGGCTGCACGCGCAGAAAGGCATCTTAACATGGTGCCTCGAGGGCGGACGGTAAGACCGGCCTCGGCCGGTTCCAGAGGGCTCACAATTTCATTCTCATTGCCTATATTCGTCGGCGATGAACAATCCTCAATTGGACATTCCCGTTCGGGCGCCCGCGCAAACCAGCGTTGACGATACAATCCTGCCTTTCGAAGTGTCCGCGCTCGATCTGCGCGGCCGCGTCGTCCGGCTTGGGCCGGCCGTCGATGCCATCTTGAGCGGCCACGATTATCCGCTGCCGATCGCGAAGCTCCTTGGTGAGGCGATCGTGCTGACGGTCATGCTCGGCTCAGCCCTCAAGTTTGAGGGCCGGTTCATCTTGCAGACCCAAAGCGACGGCCCGGTCAGCATGCTGGTGGTCGATTTCACCTCGCCCGGCAACGTGCGCGCCTGCGCGCGCTTTGATGACGACCGGGTCGCGGCCGCCATCGCCGCCGGCGACGACAAGCGGGGCCAATTGCTTGGGCGCGGCCATCTCGCCATGACCATCGACCAGGGTCCGGATATGAGCCGTTACCAAGGTCTCGTGCCGCTCGAGGGCAAGGACTTAGAGCAGGCGGCGCACGAATATTTTCTCCGCTCCGAGCAGATCCCGACTCGCGTACGGCTTGCGGTCGCCGAGGAATTCCGCGGCGGCGAGAATGGCGGTGCGCGCCGTCGCTGGCGCGCCGGCGGGATCCTGCTGCAGTTCTTGCCCAAGTCGCCGGAGCGCGCGCGGCAAGCGGACCTTCATCCCGGCGATGCTCCGCCCGGCGCGGAAGCTTCTGTCCAACACGAAGAAGACGATGCCTGGGTCGAAGGCCGCTCGTTGGTGGAAACGGTTGACGATATCGAGCTGATCGACCCGGCGCTGTCGAGCGAACGGTTGGCCTATCGCCTGTTTCACGAACGCGGCGTGCGTGTATTCCGCCCAGCGCCGGTACAAGCGCAGTGCTCGTGCTCGCGCCAAAGCGTGGAAAATATGCTGCAGAGCTTTCCGCAAGAGGACCGCGACGACATGGTCGAGGACGGGAAGATTACCGTGACCTGCGAATTTTGCAGTTCGACCTACGTCTTTGAACCTGCCGAAATTGCGCCGGGGGATTCGGCTGCTTCTTAGACCGTGATCCAATTCAATTGAATCGGATCACGGTCCAGATTCTTTGTTTTGAGCATGATTTGTCCAAAAACCGGTCTCCACTTTTCGGGATCATGCTCTAGCGCGTCGGGGGCTGGCTGCCGCCCACGCTAGAAGTAATAGGCGTTTTCACTTTCGCCCGGCGCTGGGTCGCTCCCGACGAACCGCCAAGGGCAGCTCCCAGCCGAAAACGCTGCGGCCGCCATATTCATGTGACCGCAGGAATTCGTCGGAGATGAAGTCGTCGAATGCCGGCCCGTTCACGACACGCTCGAGGCGCCGCGATTCCGCATCGAGCTTCCGCAGAGCGAACAGTGTGTCGTCTTGGCCGAGCTTAGCTCTATCGACGGCGGACCGGAGCACGCAAATCGTCTCATCGTAAACTTTGACGGGAACCGGGAACGGATGCCGATCCTTGCCGCCGTGAGCGAGCGAAAATCGCGCGGGATCGCTGAAGCGGCAAGGTGCGCCGTGCAGCACTTCCGCCACCAATGCGAGCGCGCGGACAGTCCGCGCGCCCACACCGGGTGTGAGCAGCAAATCGGGAAAGTCGGTGGGTCCACGCTCGGCTGCGGCGGCAAGATTGCCGTGCAGACGCCGAAGATGAACGTCGCTCGCCCGGACGTCGTGGTGCGCGGGCAAAACAAGATACGGCAACGTTGCTTGCGCCGGCTGTTCGTCGTCGGATGGCTTTGGACTGGCCGTCTCACGCGAAGGTGCGAGCGCGGCAGCCTCGCGCGCGATGCGGTCGGGTCCAAGGCTGCCAAGCAGCTCGATCTGTTTGCGGCGTGACTGCTCGGCGCGCCGATCGGTGAGATTGACGATGTTGCCTTGGCTCTGTCCTTCGATGGCTGTGTGCGGCTCCTCGACGAAACTCGTCATCCCTTCCGACAGCCAGTGATAGCGACGCGCCTGCTTGCGATCGCCATTCATGCCCTGTTGGACGACGGCCCAGCGCGCTTCGTCGCTGACGACGAAGCCGTGCAAATAAAGATCGAAACCGTCTTGAACGGCGGCGCTGTCGACCTTGGCGGTCAGTCTGCTGGCCTTCGCCAGCGCGTCGCCGTCGAAGCCTATGCGATCGCCAAGAGCCACGAGCTCGCGCGGCGTCAGACGCGAATGCTTGCCGCGGCCGCCACAGACGCGCAGGCCAAGTTCGCCGCTCAAGGGGTTGAGGCCGCGCTTGAGTGCACCGAGCACGCTCGTGGTGATGCCGGAGGAATGCCAATCCATTCCCATCAGCGCGCCAAACGACTGAAACCAGAAAGGATGCGCCACGCGGCGTAGAAATTCATCGCGCCCGTAGTGGTGAACGATGGCCTCGGTCAGGACCGCGCCAAGCCGGGTCATGCGGTCTGCAAGCCATTTCGGTACATGACCGTTATGGAGCGGCAAATCAGCGCTGCCAGATCTTCGCATCGGCGTACGTTCTCGGCGAAATGTAAGTTCTTATTTTGTTCTCGGCGGCGCGCAAAGTCAATGCGCGACGTTTTCCTGGTGCGCCACAGCCTCAGTTTAACGTGCGTTTGTCTTCAGTTGCATCGAGCGAGAAGGCCGGAATCTCGATGTCGAAATGTTCGCCGCTTGCGCTGACCATGCCGTAGGTTCCGAACATGAATCCCGACGGCGTCTGCAGCGGCACCCCGCTGGTATATTCGAACGATTCGCCGGCTTTGAGGACCGGCTCTTCGCCGACCACGCCGGCACCACGCACTTCCTGACGGCGGCCGCTCGCATCGGTGATGTGCCAATGGCGAGTCTTCAACTGCACGGTGTCTTCGCCATTGTTGGTGATCGCGATCGTGTAGGCCCAGAAGAAATAATTGTTATCAGGGGACGAACGGTCTGCGACAAAGCGGGGGGTCACCACGACCTCGATATTCCGGGTGACTGCGCGATACATGGGAAATCCCAGTGTTCGATCCGATCGGCGCCGTGGAACCGTCACAGGCCTGGCAGCCCCGCGTTCATCTGCCCTCAGTGAATCGCGTTGAGCCGCAAGTTGCAATATCAAGGTGAATGCTGTCCTCAAATCGGATCGCGACAGAACGCACGCGCGCCACGATTGCTTGCGAACGCAATAAACCCGTGCATTACATTGGCGGGGGCGGATCCGAATTGGCTGCACCGCGGCCGGGCAATGGTTGCAGATTCCATGGCGATGCCGTCCCCGCCCCAATCGGCCACGAGCGAGCGCGATTTGCGGCTCGATCTATTCCGCGGCTTGGCGCTGTGGCTGATTTTTCTCGACCATATTCCGCAAAACATCGTGAATTGGATCACGATCAGGAATTACGGCTTTAGCGACGCCACCGAGATCTTCATTTTCATATCCGGGTACACCGCGGCCTTCGTCTACGGGCGCACGATGCGTGAGCGCGGCTTCGTGTTGGCCAGCGCGCGCATCTTGCGCCGCGCCTGGCAAATCTACGTCGCTCACATTTTTCTGTTCACGATCTTCATGGCGGAGATCGCCTATGTCGCGGCCACGTTCGAAAATCCGCTCTATGCCGAAGAAATGAAAATCCTCGATTTTCTCAAACAGCCGGACATCACGATCTTTCAGGCGCTGCTGTTGAAATTCAAGCCCGTCAACATGGACGTGCTGCCGCTTTACATCGTGTTGTTGCTATTATTTCCGCCGATGCTGTTTATCTTGCTGCGCCACCCCAATGTCGCGCTTGGCGGCTCGGCGCTGGTCTACGCTTTCGCCTGGCGGCTCGATTGGAATTTGCCGGCCTATCCAAACGGCGTCTGGTTCTTCAATCCGTTTGCGTGGCAGCTCTTGTTCGTCTTCGGCGCATGGTGCGCGCTCGGCGGGGCGCAAAAACTCGGCGTCGTTCTACGCTCAAACGCGGTGCTTGCCGTCGCTATCGCCTATCTGGTGTTCGCCTTCTTGGTCACGCTGACCTGGCACGTTGAATCGCTCGATCGTTTCGTGCCCGGCTGGCTGGCGGATTGGATGTATCCGATCGATAAGACCAATCTCGATGTGCTTCGGTTCGCGCATTTCCTGGCGCTCGCCGCCGTCACCGTCCGCTTCGTGCCGCGGCATTGGCCGGGCCTGAAATCGCCGATCCTCTGGCCGGCGATAGTCTGCGGTCAGCATTCGCTGGAGGTTTTCTGCCTGGGGGTATTTTTGGCGTTCGCGGGCCAATTCGTGATCGCGGAGTCTTCAGGCGGCCCCTTGCTGCAAACGGCCATCAGCGTGTTAGGCATTATCCTGATGGTTGCTACCGCATATCTGGTATCGTGGTACAAAGGCATAGAAGGGCGAAGCCCCCTTGCGCGCGTCAAGTCACGTGACGCCGACCTCGCGGGAGGCGAGGCATGACTTTTGTTCTGACCGTTCTGGCTGCGATCGCACTTGCAGGTGGCGCCGTCGCGGCGGAGTCGCAGCCACCGAGTTGTGACGTGCCCGAACGGCTCATCCCGGCGGACAATGACTTGGCTCATGTGAGCGCCGAAGTGAAAGATCGCCACCGACTGTACATAACGGTGGTGGGCTCAGGCTCTTCGGCCTTGGCGGGCCCCGACGGAGCCCGCTTTGCCTACCCGGCGCAACTGGAGCAGGCCCTCAAAGACCGGCTGCCGGGCGTTGAAGTTAAGGTTACCGCGCACGTTCCCTCGCGCCAGACCACGGCGGACATGGCTGCTGCAATGCCGAAAATCTTCGCCGACGACCATCCGGCTTTGGTGGTCTGGCAGGCCGGCACTGTCGACGCCTTGCGCGGGGTCGAGCCGGAGGATTTCCGCAACAGCCTCGACCAAGGGCTCGACGCCATCGCCGCCGCCAGCGCAGATGTCGTTATGATGAACATGCAATACAGCCCGCGCACCGAATCGATGCTCAGCGTCGCTCCCTTCGCGGATGTCATGCATTGGGTGGCCGAGCAGCGCGGCGTCTTGTTGTTCGACCGCCTCGGCATCATGCACTATTGGAGCGACGAAGGAACTTTCGACCTCTATGCGGCAACGACGGGTTATGCTATGGCTCGGCGTGTTCATGAATGCATCGGCCGGGCCCTGGCGTCTCAGATTATCAATGCCGCCCATCTCGACGCCGCAAAGATGCAGACGACGCGTTGATGTCAGCAAATAACAAATCTCCGTTGGCCTTTATCGCGTATGGCGCCTCCGTTCTGATCGCGCTGGCTGTCGCGGCTTCTGCGCGCGCCGAAGTCGCAGGGGCGCCGGCTGCTGCATCGTCGCAGAGCGCAACCGAGCGGCCCGCGTCGCCAGCGCCCGCCTGCAACGCTCCCACGGAGCTCACCCGTCTCGTCCATCCGCTGACGCGGACCGCGCGGCGCTTGGCGAGCGGCGCGCCGTTGGTGATCGTCGCTGTAGGCTCGTCCTCGACGTACGGCGCCGGCGCAAGCTCGCCGGCGGCGAGCTATCCGAGCCGTCTCGCCGTCGAGCTCAAGCAGCATTTCCCGTCGCGCGACATCACGGTGCTCAATCGCGGTGTCAACGGCGAAGAGACGGCGCAAATGCTGGCGCGCTTCGGAGCCGATGTGATTGCCGCTCATCCCGATCTGGTGCTCTGGCAGGTCGGGACCAACTCGGTGATGCGGGATCATTCGCTTGCCGCGCACGGCGTCTTGCTGCGCGAGGGCATCGCGCAACTCAAGCAAGCCGGCGCCGACGTGGTGCTGATGGACATGCAATACGTGCCCAAAGTGCTGGCCAAATCAGAGACGCCCGGGATGGAAGGTCAGCTCGCCATCACCGCCAAGCAGGAAAACATCGATCTGTTCGAGCGCTTCGCGATCATGCGCAATTGGTACGAAGTTCGGCACCTTCCGTTTGAGACCTTCGCCGCTCCGGACCAGTTGCACATGAACGACTGGGGCTATGGTTGCGTCGCCAAACTTCTCGCCGACGCCATCGCCGAAGCCGCCACGCGACCGGTCGCTTCCGCCGCGCGATCCGGGCACTGAATTCCGTCATACCGCTTCGAGTGCGGTCAGCACGTCCTCGATGATGTCGTCGGGATGTTCAAGCCCGACCGACAGGCGCAATAGGCCTTCGCTGATGCCGAGCTCGCCGCGCTGCGCCGGCGTCAGCCGCTGATGCGTGGTCGTCGCCGGATGGGTAATGAGGCTCTTGGCGTCGCCGAGATTGTTGCTGATGCGCACGAGCTTGAGCGCGTCCTGAAAACGGAACGCGCCCTTCTTGCCGCCCTGGACCTCGAACGCGACCAGCGTCGAGCCGCCGCGCATTTGCTTCTGCGCCACTTTGGCCTGCGGATGATCCGGCCGGCCCGGATAGATCAGGCGCGTAACCTTGCGATGCTCGGCGAGCGCCGCCGAAAGTGCCGCGGCGTTGTCGGTTTGCCCGCGCACACGCACGGGCAGCGTTTCCAATCCTTTCAGCATGACCCAGGCGTTGAACGGCGACAGCGACGGCCCGGTTTGCCGGAGCAGGACATGAATATGTTTCTGGATGAACTGTTCCGAGGCGAGGATGATGCCGCCAAGACAGCGGCCTTGGCCGTCGATATGTTTGGTCGCGGAATAGACCACGCAATCGGCGCCGAGCGCGAGCGGCGACTGAAAAAGCGGCGTTGCGAACACGTTGTCGACTACGAGCGTCGCGCCTGCTTCATGCGCGATATCGGCAACCGCCGTGATGTCGATGATCTCGAGCGTCGGATTGGTCGGCGTCTCCAGAAAGAAGGTCTTGGTATTCGGCCGCACCGCGTCGCGCCATTGGTCGAGATCGATGCCGTCGACCAGGGTCGAGGCAATCCCAAACCGCGGCAGATAATCTTCGACGATGTAGCGGCACGAGCCGAACAGCGCCTTTGCGCCGATCACGTGATCGCCGCTTCTGAGCTGGCCGGTGAGCGCGAGCGTCACCGCCGCCATGCCGGTCGCGGTCGCGCGCGCGGCTTCGGCGCCCTCGAACGCCGCCATGCGCTCCTCGAACATCGCGACGGTCGGGTTCGCGAAACGCGAATATTGAAAACCGGGCTCTTCGTTCTTGAAGCGCCGCTCGGCCTGTTCCGAATTTTCGTAAACGTAGCCTTGGGTGAGGAACAGCGCTTCGGACGTCTCGCCATGCTGCGAGCGCAGCGTGCCGGAATGCACCAAACGGGTTTCGGGACGGTAACGGTCTTGCTGTGACGCGGACATCTGGCCCTCCTCGGCCAAAAACAAAAACCCGGCCGGGAGGACAAATCCTCGGGCCGGGCTCACGCGTCCCCGGCCTTTTAGCAACTTGTTTTACGTGGCTGCAAGCCGGCCGGCTCAAATGACCACGGGATAACGTGGGTCTTACGCTGCTGGCGTCTTTCCGTCAAGCCGGCCATCGGTTTAGATCGGGAAGACTAGACCGCGATCCGATTGGATAGGCTTACGGCCTAGATTCTTTAGTTTTGAGCATGATCTTGTCCGAAAACCGGTTGCCACTTTTCGGGATCATGGTCAGTGCCGCCGGCGTGCGGTGGGACGATTGGTGATCGCATGCCGCTTTCCTTCGCGCCCGCCGACAAGGGCATTCTTCCCGACCGCCTGATTGCGGCGCTGGCGGAGGCGGGTGGGATTCCGACCACCCGGCAGTTCGCCGCCGATCAAATCCAGCCGGCGAGCCTGGACCTGCGGCTCGGTGCCGTCGCCTGTCGGGTGCGCGCGAGCTTCTTGCCGGGACCGGGCAGCACGGTCGCGCGCCGCATCGCCGATTTGAAGCTGCACGAATTCGCGCTCACCGACGGCGCCGTCCTGGAAACCGGGTGCGTCTATATTGTGCCGCTGATCGAAAGTCTCAATCTGCCGCCGGAGATTGCGGCCGTCACCAATCCGAAGAGCTCGACCGGACGGCTCGACGTCTTTACGCGGGTGATCGCCGATGAGACACGCGGCTTCGATCGCGTCGAAGGCGGTTATAGCGGTCCGCTCTATGCGGAGATTAGCCCGAAGACGTTTCCAGTGCTGGTGCGCGAAGGATCGCGGCTGTCGCAAATCCGTTTCCGTCACGGCGACGCGGTGCTCGGCGGCGAGGCTTTGCGCGCGCTGCACGCACGCGAGCGCCTGGTCGATCGCACCGAAGCCGTAATGGGCGAAGGCGTCGCCGTCAGCGTCGATCTCTCGGGAAGCGGAACAGCAAACAGCGCCGGCATCGTCGGTTATCGCGCCAAGCGCCACACCGCCGTGATCGAAGTCGAGCGCCGCGCAGCTTATGAGGTTGCCGATTTCTGGGAGCCGATCCCGGCGCGCGCCGATCGCAGCCTGATCCTCGATCCGGACGAATTTTACATCCTGGCGTCGACCGAAGCGGTGCAAGTACCGCCTGATTATGCCGCCGAGATGGTGCCGTTCGATCCGCTGGTCGGCGAATTCCGGGTGCATTATGCCGGCTTCTTCGATCCCGGGTTCGGTTATGCCGGCGCCGGCGGATTGGGCGCGCGCGCCGTGCTGGAGGTGCGCTCGCGCGAAGTGCCTTTCATCCTCGAGCACGGGCAGATCGTCGGACGCCTGGTATACGAAAAGATGCTGGCCGCTCCGGACCAGCTCTACGGCAGCGGCATCGGTTCGAACTACCAGGCGCAGGGCCTGAAACTGTCCAAACATTTCCGCGCGTGAGCGTGCGCCAAGCTCTACGGATACGTCGCACAAAAAGGCGCGCGCGGCCGCAAGATATTTTCGCTGATTAGGAAGTTGCCAACCATGCCCGGCAAAGAATGCACCCGTGCCACCGCAACCGAGCGGGCGCTTGTGCCAAAGAAAAAACGGCGCTGAGGCAATTCGGCGCAAATCAAAAGGAAAGCGGGCGTAAAGCCAAAATTCTTGTGGCATTTCGCCGAGAAGGACGTTTTGCTGTCCGACGGGGGCACGTGGCAAGGCAATGCAGAGCTGCGCATGCGCGTACGCACCCTGGTACGCTCTTTCACATACACCTTTGGCCTTGCAGCCTTCCTTTCCGTCCTGGCGGCGTTGGCGGGAGCAAGGCCTGCCTGCGCGCAGTTGGGCTTTGACCGGCCCGGCGGCGATTATGCCAGTGCGCCCGTGCCAAGCGGCGATCCGGCCGTGTGCGCGGCTCGCTGCGAACACGACAAGAGCTGCCGGTCGTGGAGCTTTTCGTATCCGTCTGCTTCGGGCGAGCAGGCGATGTGCTGGCTCAAGCGCGAAGTCGTGCCGCGCGCCAAGGCGAGTTGCTGCGTGTCCGGTGTGCGCGGCGCCGGCGTGATCGAGCCCGCGCTCGGCGAGGCCGAATATTCGATCGACCGCGTCGGCGGCGACTACCGGTCGTTCGATACTCCGGTCGACCCGCGCGGCAAGGCTTGCGCGGCCGCGTGCAAAGCCGACAGCCGTTGCCGCGCCTGGACGTATCTGCGGCCGGGCTACGGCACCGCTGCCGCGCAGTGCTTTCTGAAGGACACGATCAAGCCGCCGCGCCGCAGTCCATGCTGCGTCTCCGGCGTCGTGCGATGAGGCGAGGTCGCGAGACCCGGAAGATTTCCGCTCATTCCCGCGAAAGCGGGAATCCAGCCTGGGTCCCCGCCTGCGCGGGGACGAGCGGAGATGTCTGAGAAGTCTACGACTGCAGGCCCGGCCGCTCACTGCACCGTCGTGAAGAAACGCGACAGCCGCAAACCCGCCGGCCATGTCCAGATCGGCTGGTGCCGGACCGCGAGATCCCACGACGCGACCAAGGCGTCGACGCGACCGACCAGATCGGTGGTCGGCAACAAGCCGACGCCGCCGGCTTCGACAGCGATCCGGCTGTCGGCCGAGTTGTCGCGATTATCGCCCATCACGAACAGATGGTCGAAGGGAATGACAATCTCGGCCATGTCATCGAAGGCGCCGACGGCGGTGTGCTTGAAAATCGTGTGGCTGCGAGCGCCCGGCAGCGTCTCTATGTAGCGCGCGGCGGCATGGAGCGAGCCGTCCTCCGCTTCGACCTCGCCGGTGCCGTCCGGCGTGATCTCCACCGGTCGGCCGTTGATCCACAAGCGGCCGCCCCGCATGGCGATGCGGTCGCCCGGTAGCCCGACGACGCGCTTCACCCAAATCTGCGACCGGTCCCCCGGCCAGCGAAACACAACAATGTCGCCGCGCTCGGGCAGCGCGGCGAGGATGCGCTGCGTGTCGGGCAGATTGATGAAAGGCGGCAGCGACGCCGAGCTGTAGCCGTAGGGATATTTCGTGGCCAACAACTCGTCGCCGATTTGCAGCGTCGGCTCCATCGATCCGGATGGAACGTAGTACGGCTCGGCGATCGCGGTCTTTGCCGCCAATACGATCAATACGATCGCAGCCGTATCGACGACCGGTTTCGCCCAGCCACCCATCGCCATCACCTCAGCCGTTGACAGTCCAATGATTCAGGAAGGTTCAGAAGAGCGGACGCAATTCTAATGAATACCATATTCCGGCAGCCGATTTCATCATCCGGTGCCGCCGACGGTGATGCGATCCATGCGCAATGTCGGCTGTCCGACACCGACCGGCACGCCTTGGCCGTTCTTGCCGCAGGTGCCGATGCCGTCATCGAGCGCAAGATCGTTGCCGATCATCGAGATGCGGTTGAGGTCGGTCGGCCCGTTGCCGATCAGCATGGCGCCCTTGATGGGCGCGCCGATCTTGCCGTCGTCGATGCGATAGGCCTCGGTGCATTCGAACACGTACTTGCCCGAGGTGATGTCGACCTGGCCGCCGCCGAAATGCACGGCGTAGATGCCGTTCTTCACCGAGGCGATGATCTCGTTCGGATCGCGCGTACCGGCGAGCATGTAGGTGTTGGTCATGCGCGGCATCGGCACATGCGCGAAGCTCTCGCGGCGGCCGTTGCCGGTCGGCTGCATGCCCATCAGGCGCGCGTTCTGCCGGTCCTGCATATAGCCGACCAGGATGCCATCCTCGATCAGCACGGTGCGGTTGGTCGGCGTGCCCTCGTCGTCGATGGAGAGCGAGCCGCGGCGCAACGCCATGGTGCCGTCGTCGACCACGGTGATGCCTTTGGCGGCGACGCGCTGGCCCATCAGGCCGGCGAAGGCGGAGGTCTTCTTGCGGTTGAAATCGCCTTCGAGCCCGTGACCCACGGCTTCGTGCAACATGACACCCGGCCAGCCGGGGCCGAGCACCACGTCCATTTCGCCGGCCGGCGCCGGCACTGCTTCCAGGTTGGTCAGCGCCTGGCGCACCGCCTCGTCGACGGCGTGCTGCCACTTGTCGGTGACGATGAAGCCTTCATAGCCTTCGCGGCCGCCATAGCCGGCGCTGCCGGTTTCCTGCCGGTCGCCGTCGCCGACCACGACCGCGACGTTGACCCGCACCAGCGGGCGGACATCGCGATAGGTTTCGCCGTCGCCGCGGACCACCTCCACGGCCTGCCATGTGGCGCCCAAGCTGACGGAAACCTGGCGAACGCGCGGGTCCTTGGCCCGCGCATAGGCGTCGATGTTCTCGAGAAGCCGCGGCTTGGTGTCGAAGGCGGGCGACGCCAGCGGGCTGTCCTCGCCATAGAGCTTGACGTTGGTGCGCGGCGGCGGGCCGGCATAGTGGCCCGAATAACCGCCCTTGACGGCGCGCACGGCGTCGGCGGCCCGCGCAATGGCCGCCTCGGAGACGTCCGACGCGTGGGCGTAGCCGACCGCCTCGTCCTTGACGGCGCGCAGCCCGAACCCCTGGGAGGTGTCGTAAGTCGCCTGTTTCAGCCGGCCGTTGTCGAACACCAGCATTTCGGCCTGCCGGTATTCGAGGAAAAGCTCGCCGTCGTCGGCGCCTTCAAGCCCGCGCCCAATGATCTTGGCGAGCCGTGGACGGTCCAGACCGGCGCGATCGACCAGCGAAATGGGGGCAGGGGGCATTCGGTCCTCCAAGTGTTCGTCTTTTGAAGTGTTTGTCATTCAAGTGTTCTGGCTTTGGGCGTTTCGCCATACGCACCGGCACGTAAGGCGCTCGGAAAACTATACATAAGCCATATCCGCCCGCTTTGCATGGGGGGCGCGGTTATCCTGCCCCGCATAGCGGCCCCCGCGCGCGGGGGAGGTGGCGCGCGAGAGCGCGCCGGTAGGGGCAAGTGGCTGCTCGCTCGGAGCGAACCCGCCCCCTCCACCACGCTTCGCGTGGTCCCCCTCCCCCGCGCTAACGCGCGGGGGCGGATAAACGAAATCGTTCTCGCGACACGTTTACGTGCCCGAGCCTCGCCGACCACGAAGCCAATAGATTCGCCCCCGGCAATGAAAGGGAGGCGAAGCGCCGAAAGGCGCATGCCAACCATGTGCCGCGCAGCATCAACAAACGTTGCCGTCTGCCGATGCGTCGGGCGCGGCTGCGCGCCACGCAGACAAGTGTACGCAGTCTGCGCACTCATCTGCTTGCGGGGCGCGCCCGCCTTCCGGCGCTTCGACCGCGGCTCTCGCAGGGATTCCCATCCCTGCTCAGCTCCAGGCCATGCTTCCTGGGACTTGGAATCAGGCGGGCGTTACCCGCCCTATCCTGTCCCAGTCCAGTGACAGCACCTCACGCCTCGGCCGTAGTCCCGAAGGGAATGCAGCAAACAAATGAAATCAAGCACTTAGTTTGTCCAACCGGCACTAAGTGCACTACGGCGCGACAAAGGTTTTTCTGAAATTGTCCAACCGCCTGGCGGCGGCGCCAGCCATGACGTCCCGCAAACAGAGACGACGGGAACGCCGCCGCGCCGTCATCGTCGAGCGGCTGGCGCGCGAGCCACAACGCAACAAGGTCCGGCCCGAAACAATCGAGCGGGCGACAGAGCGGCTCAGGGCGTCTCCCGCAAGTGTCAGTGGTAACGCGCCGGAATTGGCGCGCGATGTTCGCCGCCTGTTCGGGGGGCGACCATGAGCGCCGGTTTTTCAAAATCGGGCTCGGACACCCCTGGCGGCGGAGCAAGATTAGCCGCCACGTCGGAAGCGCCGGATTTGAAAATGTTCGAGCGGGCCGACTGGACCCTGTTTCGAACCATCGAGGGCTTGCAGCAGAAGGCGGGCGTTCCGGCGCGGCGGCTGCAGCGGCTCGTTCTCAAAGAGCTAGGCGACAATGCGCTCGATGTCGGCAACATCCGTTACGGTCTGGTTGCCGGCCGCGACAGCTACTTCATCGAGGACACCGGCCCCGGACTCGATGG
>DATMQV010000026.1:0-8125 GCA_035566615.1 Xanthobacteraceae bacterium | reverse complement strand
CTTCGGCTGCCAGCCAAGTTCAATGAACAAGCTCGCAGCGGCGTGTCTTAAGGAATGAAATTCATAGTTCGAATTGCAGGCCTTCAATAACGGTTTCCAGACAAAGGTGTGGAAGTTGGCGTACTTGAAGGGTCTGCCGTGGCTATTAGGGAATACCAGCTCGCCGCTATTTTGTAGCTTCCATTGCCGCAGCGTGTTGACCACCAACGGCGTCAGCGGAATGTCGCGCGTACCGGCTGCTGACTTGGGCGATCCAATCGTGCCCCAGGCATCGGCACGCTGGGTGACGTGAATAATACCGGCATCGAGATCGACATCGGCCCAGCGTAACCCACGGAGTTCGGACACGCGCATCCCGGTGAAGATCGCCGTCACGATAAACGGCCGCCAGCGTTCCGGCGCGCGGTCGATCAGAAGCTTTAATTCAGACTTGGTGGGGATGACGACCTTCGTCTTACCCCGTCCGTCCGAACGCACCTTGACCCCTTGGCAGGCGTTCTGCGCCACCAAGCCCCTTCCCTTGGCGAAGGTGACGGCGCTGCTGAGGGATGTAAGAATCTTCCTCCGCATTGCCTGCGATCGTCCGCCGTCCCGGAGTTGATCCATGAAGCCATTGACCCGCGGCGTTGTCAGGTCGGCCAATTTCACCGGTCCGATGAACGGCGCGATATGCAGTTTCAGATGTCGCTTGCGCGGCTCGATAGTACCTCGTTCCAGACCTTCATCGATGCCGTGACTAATCCAGGCGTCAACAATATCGGCAACGCTCGTCTTGGTGTCGCTCGCGTGAGCGCCCTGGGCCACTTCATGCAAAGCCGTGGTCGCCCACGCCTCAGCATCTTTCTTCAAATTGAAGGTCTTCAGCCGACGCTTGCCATGCTGGTCACGGTAAACGACCACCCAGGCGGACTTGGTTTCACCTGCGGCTGTCCAGGTGCGCTTTCGGATTGACATCGGGATACCTCTGTGCGACAAGAGGCAACATTAGAAGAGATTCACCAATGATGTCAACAGTCAAGACGGGAGCAACAATCCCCGTCCCGGGCCCGTCGGGCTTGCAAACGCGCGCGTCGTCGACGTATGCGCGCGGATTTGCGCTAACTTTGTCAGGATAATTTTGCAATTACTGAAGGCGATCTTTAGATGTCTTGCGTCATGACGGCGGATACCTACCAGTCGGACCGCCGGAATGAGACTGTTTCGACGTCTAAAGCCGCTGATCGGTGGCGCACCGGCCGAGCTGCCACCCCCGGAAGTCTATGGCGCGCTGATCGACGATTTGCACGCGCCGCTATTTTCGTTGATTGCAGGGGCGACAACGACCGTGCTGGTCGGTACGATTGCCGCTTGGCGCACTGAAAATCCCTGGCTCGCCGCCTTGACTATCTGCACCGCTTTGGTCACGGCCGCGCGCATCCTCACCATAGCCGAATACCGCAAGCAGCGGTCGGGCTCGGGGAACGACGTCAATCTCCTGCGCCGCTTCGAACGGCGCTATGCTATCGGCGCGACGGTCTTTGCCGCGCTCCTCGGTTTGGCGAACTTTGTCGCTTATGTATTCACTGATGACCCGGTCAGCTTTCTGCTGATTACGGCGAACACAGCGGGCTACGCGGCCGGCGCGATGGCGCGCAATTCGAGCCGCCCCCAGATCGCCGTCGCTCAGCTGATCGCGCTGCTATTGCCGATCGCGGTCGGCACCGCGCTGCGCCTGCAGCTCGCTTATGCCGTATTGTCAGTGATCGCCCTGTTGTATCTCTTCTCGTCCATCGAGATCGTGCGATATCTGGGCGCCAACCGCCTGCGCTTGTTGTTGACCACGGGGGAAAAAGCCGGATTGGCCAGATCGCTCGCCGAGCAAAACGTGCTCTTCGACACCGCACTCAACAACATGGCGCTGGGGCTATGTATGTTCGATGCCGAGCACCGGCTACGCATCGCCAACCGGCGTTTCTCAGAAATATTCGGCATTCCGCCCGCCAAGCTCGCGCCAGGCACGCCGATGCGCGTCGTAATGGAGCTCGCGCAAGTCTCTGACAGTAATCCGGCCTACGCTGCGGCCGCACAGCAACGATTGCTGGCCGATTCCACGACGCCGATCCTCACCACATTGGCTGACGGGCGCATGATCTCGATCTCGCATCGGCCCATGCCGAATGGCGGTATCGTGGCGACGTTCGAGGACGTCACCGAGCAGCGCCGTTTCGAAGCGCGGGCCCGGTTTTTGGCAACCCACGACGACCTCACCGGCCTGCCGAACCGCGTCGTGTTCGGCCAAGAGGTCAATGGCGCGGTCGAGTACGGCCGCCGCCACAGCCGGCAATGCGCCGTGCTGTTCGTCGATCTCGACCGCTTCAAGATCATCAACGACACGCTCGGTCATGTGTCGGGAGATGCGCTGCTGATCGAAATTGCCGGCCGCATCAAGCAATGCGTAAGCAAGAGCGATGTGGTGGCGCGCATCGGCGGCGACGAGTTCGTGCTTCTGCTGCGGGAAGTCGCCGACGCCGATCAGATTTCGAATGTCGCGCGCAAGATATTGGCCGCCGTCGTCAAGCCGGCGACGATCAACGGCCAAGAATGCCGCGTGACCGCCAGCATCGGCGCCTCGCTGTTTCCCTCCGACGCGAAGGATGAAGTCACGCTCACCAAGAACGCCGAGGCGGCGATGTATGCCGCCAAGGAAGCCGGCCGCAATACGTTCCTGCTCCACTCCGACGAGATCAAGACCCAATCGATCGAGCGCCTCATGCTGGAAACCGGATTGCGCCGGGCGCTCGAGCGCAATGAATTCGTGCTGCACTACCAGCCGAAGCGCGACCTCAAAGGCGGCGGCATTTCCGGCGTCGAGGCTTTGCTGCGCTGGCAGCATCCTGATCTCGGATTGTTGCAGCCCAACCAGTTCGTCCCGCTGGCCGAGGAGACCGGGCTGATCGTTCCGATCGGCCGCTGGGTGCTCGAGAACGCTTGCGCGCAGAACATGGAGTGGCAAAAGCACGGGCTGCCGCCGATCCGCGTGGCGGTAAATCTTTCGCCCCGCCAATTCGTCGATCCCAACCTCCTGAACGACGTCCGCAATGCGCTCGGTGAATCCGGCATGCCGCCGAACCTGCTGGAGCTGGAAATCACCGAAAGCATGGTGATGCAGGACCTCGCGCGCACGGTGCGTCTGCTGCATGAGATCAAGGACCTGGGCATTACGCTTTCGATCGACGATTTCGGCACCGGCTATTCCTCGATGGCGATGGTCCGGGAATTGCCGATCGACGCCCTCAAGATCGACCGCTCGTTCGTCCGCGAAATCGGCCGCGACGCGGAAGGCAAAGCGATCATTAATGCGATCATCGCACTCGGCCGGGCGCTCGATCTCATCGTCGTCGCCGAAGGCGTCGAGACGAAAGAGCAGGAGGAATTCCTGCGCGAGCAAAAATGCGACGAGGAGCAGGGCTACCTCATCAGCGTCCCGCTGCCGGCCGAAGAGTTCGCGGCCTTCCTGGCCAATCAGACGCGCGCCAGATTGCGGGCGCACGCCGCCGAGGCGTCGCAGCGTCGCCACGCTCGGCCGACCGGGACGTTGGGTTAGACCGAAACCCGATCGACTTGGACTGGGCCAGCCTTACGTCCGCTCGTCCCCGCGAAGGCGGGGACCCAGGCTGTTTGCAGCCGCCCCTGGATTCCCCGCTTGCGCGGGAATGAGCGGGAGAACAGGGACCGCAGCACCGCACCTCCGCGCCGCGCCCGTCAATGCCCGGCAAACGGTTCCGCCGGCGCGATATCGCTCAACCGGAATTGCACGCGCTCCTCGCCCTGCCAGCGGTCGATCACGAACGAGCCGGCCGCATGCACCTGCCGGCCGCGATTTTGCACCAGCGCGGCGCCGAGTTTTTGACCGACGGCGCGAAAAGCGATGGCGTTGACGCCCGCACCGTCCGCCGATTTGAGCCGCACGCGGATATGCGACTGGCCGGCTTCCTCGGTATAGGCGAGCGTGTGCGCGGGCAGCGCGATTACCGGCTTCGGATTGCCGGAACCGAATGGCCCGGCGCGCTCGATCATTGCTGCCAGTTCGAGATTGGCGGCTCCGGCGCTCACCGCGCCATCGATCATGAGGCCATTGGCGCGGCGTGCGATCTCGACATCGGCAGCGAGCGAAGATTCCAGAAATGCGCGCAAGGGGGCGAGCGCGGATTTGCGCAAGGTCACGCCCGCGGCCATGGCGTGTCCGCCGCCTTTTTCCAGAAGCCCTTCCGCCACCGCGCGGCGCACCGCACGCCCGATATCGACGCCGGGGATCGAGCGGCCGGAGCCGGTGCCGATGCCGCCGGGCTCAAGCGCGATCGCGAACGCCGGCCGGCCGAATTTCTCCTTCAGCCGCGCGGCGACAAGACCGACGACTCCCGGATGCCAGCCTTCGGCGGCGGTGACGACGACGGCGCCCTTGTCCTCGAGGCCGAGCGCGGCCATGGCCTCGGCTTCGGCCTGCGCCACGGTCTCCATTTCGATCGCCTGCCGCTCGCGATTGAGGCGGTCGAGTTCGGTGGCGATGCGCGCCGCCTCGATCGGATCGTCTTCGATCAAAAGCCGCACGCCCAGATCGGCGCGGCCGATGCGGCCGCCGGCATTGATGCGCGGGCCGAGCAGGAAGCCGAGATGCCAGGCTTCCGGCGGTCCGGCGAGCCGCGCTACATCCATGAGGCTCGTATGGCCGACACGGTTGCGCTGGCGCAGCGCGATCAATCCCTTGGCGACAAAGGCGCGGTTGAGGCCAACGAGCGGCACGACATCGGCGACGGTGCCGAGCGCGACATCATCCAGAAAGCTCAGAAGATCGGGCTCAGGCCGGCTGGCGGTCCAAAAGCCACGCGCGCGCAACAAGCGGTTCACCGCCACCACTGTCATGAACGTCAGACCGACAGCCGCGAGATGGCCGAGCCCGGACAGATCGTCGCGCCGGTTCGGATTGACGATCGCCACCGCGGGCGGCAGCGCCTCGTCGGCCTGGTGATGATCGACGACGACCACGTCGACGCCGAGCGCGTGTGCCTGTGCCAGCGGCTCGATGCTGGTGGTGCCGCAATCGACCGTGACCAAAAGCGTCGCGCCGCGCCCGGCGAGCGCGCGCACCGCCTCGACATTTGGACCGTACCCCTCGAACAGGCGGTCGGGAATGTGGATCATCGGCTCGTTGCCCGCCTGCCGCAGAAAACGCGCGAGCAAGGCTGAAGAGGTCGCACCGTCCACATCGTAGTCGCCGAAGATCGCAATCGTTTCGCCGCGTTGGACGGCGTCGGCGATGCGCGCGGCCGCCTCCGGCATTGCCGTCAGCACATGCGGATCGGGCATCGAGCGCCTGATGGTCGGATCGAGAAAGGCCTCGACCGCGTCGATCTCGACATTGCGGCCCGCGAGAATGCGCGCCAGCAGTTCGGGCAGATCGTAGCGCTGCGCGATTGCAAGCGCGCGGGCCGCGCCGCGCGCGTCCAGCCGGTCGCGCCAGGCGCGGCCGGTCGCGGAACTTTCGACGCCGAGAAAGAGCCCCTCGGCCGCGGGGAAGGCGCGCGTTTCGAATCCCATCGCGTCAGACTAGCCGATTCACGCCCTTTGGCGCGACGACTTCGCGCACGGATTCACAACAGCCGCCGGGCGCCCTGCCCCGCAGCAAGTTCCCTGCGGAACCCCGTGTTCCTCCCAAACGAGGATTGAGCAATGCAATTTGACGCCGGAAACGATAAAAACAACTGAACTTGGCTTCAGCGACTAAACCTTGGACACGGGGCGGCGGGGCAATGTTGCAGCAATGGATCGATCGCGCGGTAGTCTATTGTATTCAGCATTCCAAGTTGGTGATCGCAGCAGCGCTTCTTCTTGCCGCCTTGTCCGCGATCTACACGGCTCGTCATTTCGCCATCGATACTGACATCAACAATCTGATTTCGGAACGGCTCCCCTGGCGGCAGAATGAAATTGCATTTCAGAGAGCCTTTCCGCAGACGATAGAGCTCATCTTGGTCGACGTCGCGGCGGATTCGCCCGAGGCCGCCAAGGCTGCTGCGAGAGAAGTGGCGCAGGCGCTCGCCAAAAAGCCGGATCTTTTCCGCTCCGTCCGGGATCAGCTCGACAGTTCGTTCTTCCGCCGCAACGGCTTGTTGTTTCTTCCGCCCGATCAGGTGGCGCATGTCACCGAACAGCTGAGCAACGCGGCTCCGCTCCTGTCCGGGTTGGCGCGTGATCCGACCCTGCGCGGCCTTGTGCAAGCACTGGTCGGCATCGTGGACTATGCCAAACAGGGCTACGTCGGTTTCGACGACATGGCGCGCCCGTTAAACCTCGCGGCCGCCGCGCTCGAGGGCGTCGCGCAGGGGCATCCCGTCGAATTCTCCTGGCGCACGCTGGCACGGGGCGATCCACGTCCGCTGGATCTGCATCGTTTTGTTGAAGTGCGGCCGGTTCTCGACCACAGCGCACTTGAACCCGGCGGTAAGGCGACGGCCGCCATTCGCGAAATCGTTTCGCAACTTGGGCTTCAAGCAAAGTACGGCGCCCAGACCAGCCTGACCGGACCGGTTATCATATCCGACAACGAGTTTGCCGGCGTGCACGAAGGAGCGACAGTCAATGGTGTCGTCACGGGTGTGATCGTTCTGGTCATATTGGGGATCGCGCTGAGATCGATTGGGCTGGTCGCGGCCGTCGTCGTCACTTTGGCGGCCGGCCTGGCGATGACGGCGGCCGCCGGAATCTTCATGGTCGGCGCGCTCAATCCCATATCGCTTGCCTTTGCGGTTCTGTTTGTAGGACTGGGCGCCGACTTCGCCATTCAATACACCGTCCGCTATCGGGCAGAGCGCTACGATTTCGGAAAGCTTGATGAAGCCTTGATCGGGTCGGCAGGCTGGGTTGGCATTCCCCTCTCGCTTGCGGCCGGCGCCGCGGCGGCCGGATTTCTGTCGTTCACCCCGACCTCGTACCGTGGCTTGGCCCAGCTCGGCATCATTGCCGGCTTCGGCATGGTCGTCGCGTATGTGTTGAGCCTGACGCTACTCCCCGCCCTTATTCGTGTTTTCAACGCTCCGCCCGAGCCGAAGCCGCTGACATTGCCGGCCTTGGCGCCAGCAGACGCTTTCCTCAAGCGGCACAGATTATGGGTGGTCTCGATCACCGTTCTCATCGTGCTCGCCGGACTTCCGGCCTTGACGAGGCTTCAGTTCAATTTCGATCCGCTTGCTCTGGAAAACCAATCGTCTCCAGCGCTTCGATCCATCCTCAGATTGGCTAAGGACTTGCCGTTGAAAATCGCCAGACTGCTGGTCGCGCCGGAGCAGACAGCTTCGATTGTCGCCAAGCTCGGCGCGTTGCCCGAGGTTGCCGCGACCTGGACAATCGACAGCTTCGTCCCCGCCGACCAAGACAAAAAGCTTGAGGCCATTGGAAAGGCAAAAGAGTCCCTCGAACCGGCATTGCGCGCTACGCTGCGCACGCCGCCAAGCGATGCCGAGAACGTGACGGCACTGCAGCAGGGCGTGCATGCGCTGGAAGGCATCGCCGACCAGCAAGGCGCCGGCGCGGAGGCCGCGCGCCGTTTGGTCAATGCGATGCAAAAGCTATCGCAAGCGGATCAAGCGCAACGCGCCCGGGCCACCGATGCTTTCATTCGTCCGCTACAACAAGATCTTGATGACGTCGGCCAAAGCCTGACGGCTGAGCGCATAACCCGCCCAACCCTGCCGGTTGATCTGGTTCGCGACTGGGTCGCGGAGGACGGTCGTATGCGCATCGAGGTTTGGCCGAAGGGTAATGTCAGCGACAACGCGACCGTCAGTCGTTTCGCGCGGGCAGTGCTGGCGGTGGAACCGACCGCGACGGGCGAGGCCATCGGCAGCATCGAATGGGGCGCCACGATCGTGCAGGCGTTCGTCGAGGCTATGGTGCTGGCTCTGATTTCAATCGCTATCTTGTTATGGCTCGTATTGCGCCGCATCACGGACGTCTTGGTGACGCTGATCCCGTTGTTGGTGGCCGGCCTGATCACGCTTGAAATATGTGCGCTGGCAAATTTTCAGCTCAACTATGCAAACATCATCGCCCTTCCGGTGCTGCTGGGCGTCGGCGTCGCGTTCAAGATCTA
>DATMQV010000025.1:0-2180 GCA_035566615.1 Xanthobacteraceae bacterium | reverse complement strand
CCGTCTCGCTCGGGTTGAATGTGACGTAGATCGGATCGAGTTGCACCAGCGTGTTCAATGGCGCGCCGGCGACGCTGATAAGGGCGCCGACCGGAGCCTGGTTCCGACCGAGACGTCCGGCGAACGGCGCGCGGATTTCCGCGTAGCTGAGGTTGAGTTCGGCCGTTCGGACGGCGGCCCGATCCATCGCGAGCGCCGCCTCGGCTTGGCCTGCGGCGCTGGTGCGCTGGTCGAACGTGTCCTTGGCGAGGATGCCGTTTTTGGCAAGCGTCGACCCGCGGTCGAGATTGGAGTGTGCATAGTCGAGAGCGGCCGCGTCGCGTTGCACCTGCGCCTTCGCTTGATCCAGCGCGGCCTGGAAGTCGCGCGGATCGATTGTGTAAAGCAGTTCGCTTTCCTTGACGTCGGTGCCATCCGGGACGTGCTGCTGTCGGATATAGCCGGACACCTTGGCCTGGAGGGCGATGTTGCGGATCGACTCCGTGCGCGCCGAATAGTCTAGGTAGATCGGGACTGCCTTCTTGACGATCTTGGTGACGGGGACCGGCATGGCGATCGCCGCGGGATTGGGCGTCGCCGCCCCGGCGGTGCCGCCGATCAGCGCGTCGCCTCGCCGAAGAACAAGAAAGGCAATGACGATCACCGCGACGGCGATTGCGGCGAATGCTACTTTCCAACTGCGCATGAGGCTGAACTCCAACTTATTC
Organism: Xanthobacteraceae bacterium; assembly: GCA_035566615.1. Classification (GTDB taxonomy): domain Bacteria; phylum Pseudomonadota; class Alphaproteobacteria; order Rhizobiales; family Xanthobacteraceae; genus BOG-931. The sequence goes on along the minus strand of DATMQV010000025.1, from coordinate 1,473 downwards.
CGCCGGCACGGCGTGGCCTTCCGGGGCCTCGTGCGCCGCCGCGGGTTCGCCGCGGGAGCCACCACTCTCCCGCAGATGCTCGATGAGCGCATAGAAGACCGGGACGAAGGCGAGGGTGAGTATGGTGGCGGCGAGCATGCCACCGAACACGGTCGTACCGATGGATTGGCGGCTCGCGGCGCCGGCCCCGGTCGCGAACATCAGCGGCACGACGCCAAGGATGAAGGCGAAGGCCGTCATGAGGATGGGCCGCAGCCGCAGGCGCGCGGCCGCCATCGCGGCCTCGACGATGTCGAGGCCGTCCTCACGTCGCCGCTTAGCGAACTCGACGATCAGGATCGCGTTCTTGGCGGCAAGGCCGATGAGCATCACGAAGCCGATCTGCGAATAGACGTCGATCTGCTTGCCCCGCAGCCACAGCGCCAGAAGCGCGCCGAACAGCGCCAGCGGCACAGCGAGCAGGACCATGAAGGGCATCGACCAGCTTTCGTACTGCGCCGCCAGGATCAGGAAGACGAAGACGATCGCGAGCGCAAACACGACCGTCGCGATCGACCCCGCCTTGAGTTCCTGGAAGGTGATACCGGTCCATTCGAACCCGAAATCCAGGGGCAGCGCCGTGGCCGCCGCCCGCTCCATCGCGGTGACCGCCTGGCCAGAGCTGTAGCCCGGTGCTGCGCCGCCATTGATCAGAGCCGTGGCGTAATTGTTGTAGTGCGGCACGGTCTCGGGACCGACGATCGGCTTGAGGCTGCCAAGCGTGCTCAGCGGCACCATGCCGCCGGAGGCATTGCGCACATAAAGGCGGGACAGATCAGACGCGGCGGCGCGGGCATCCTTGTCGGCCTGGAGCGTCACCCGGAACGTTCGGCCGAACAGATTGAAGTCGTTGACGTAGAGCGAGCCGAAATAGATCTGCAGCGTGCTGAACACGTCAGGCAGATTGAGCCCGAGCAGCTTCGCCTTGTTGCGATCGAGATCGTAGTTGAACTGCGGCGTCGACGTGCTGAAGGACGTGAACAATTGCTGCGTATTGAGCTCCGGTTGCTTGCGGGCTTCGGCGATCACGCTCTGCGCCGCCTCATTGAGCGCCGTGCTGCCGCGGCCGGTGAGGTCCTCGATCTGGAACTCAAAGCCGCCGGTCGTGCCGAGGCCGGGGATCGATGGAGGATCGAAGCTCAGCGCGATGGCGTCCGGGATCTGAAGCAGCTTCGGGCGCACCGAGGCCACGATGGTCGAGGCGTTCTGCTCGGGCGGGCGCTGGTCCCACGGCTTGAGGATCGCGAACTCCACTGCCGAGTTCGACTGAGCCGCCCGGGTGAGGAAATTGAGGCCGCTGATCGAGCCCACGATCTCGACGCCGGGCGTGCTTTTGAGGATATCGCGCACCTGCTTGGCCACCGCGTCGGTGCGCTGAAGAGACGCACCGTCCGGCAACTGGATGATGACGAAGAAGTAGCCTTGATCCTCGAC
>DATMQV010000024.1:0-9805 GCA_035566615.1 Xanthobacteraceae bacterium | reverse complement strand
CCAGCGAGCCCGAGCGCTGGTCCGGTGACAGGCGCTCGATGGATCGGGCGGGCTTGCAATCCCATCAGCACGAACGCCAGCACGTTCACGACGAAGACCACAGTCTCCCACACCGAATAGGAGCTGATGCGCAGGCGCGCGCCCAATCGCCCGGGAGCCGCTTGAGCCAACGTCATGGCGTAGATCACAACCGTGATGATGGGTGAAAGCCCCAGGCGCTCGGACAGCAGCCATACCCCAAACGTGCTGACGTCACCGGTTGGAATTCATGTGAGAGGTGCCGTGGCTAGGCTCCGCCTCACCTTTTGATGATCGTCGCCTCGATCGTCGGCGGCGCACCGGCCGTCGTTCGGGTGGTAGCCAGACGGTCGTGGAGGGCCTAATCCCATATTTTGAGGGCTAACCGCCCGGTGTCCGGGCGGTAACCATGCGGTCGGCCGATGATTGCGTGACGGCGATCACTGTCGGCTTATGGCCTACGAGGTAAGTGTAAAGATAGAGGCCCACTCCGGGCGGCATCCCCCATCCCCCGACAGACCGACGCCGCACGGATCACAAGAGCCTACAAGTTGAGGCAACAACCTGCAGAGACCCCGAGAGCGTCGGGGTTTATTTTTATGGCGGTCAATGAGGCCTCAGAAATTATCCGCGGGTGTTCTGTGCAGTAACAGCAGTATGAACGCCTCGGTCTCTTCGGCCGTCGTCGGAAAGCGGCGAGGCGTCAGGCGTGTTCCGCTATAGCGTCTTGGCCTCGACGGGTGATTCGATAGTGCACATTTCCGTTACCCCAATCGTTACCCATAAGCCATTATTATCATTTAAGCTGTTGAACTATACCATGTAAACATATGAATGTTTATCAGCGATCACGCCGTGATCATCATTTTCGGCGGGTCGTTTGCCGCCACGCTGATCCGCTTCCCGCTGTCATCGATTTTTCACGGCCTCCCGCTCTGGGCCTTGCCGAGATCGCGCGCAAACAGGGGCCGATCGGCCTGGAGAAGGTCGAGATCGAGGACCCTTTCCTGGCCAAGGGCATTCGCTTCGTCGCCGACGGCTACGATGCCGAGTTCATCCGCGACAATCTCGAGCGCGATCGCGACAACTTCCTCACCCATCTCGACGAAGGCCAGAAGATCTATCGCGCGGTCGGCGATTGTGATCGGCACGCTGATCGGCATGGTGCAGATGTTCGCCAACATGACCGATCCCTCCAAGCTCGGTCCGTTCATGGCGACGGCGCTGCTGGCTACGCTTTACGGCGCCGTGCTCGCCAACATCATCTGCCTGCCGATCGCCGACAAGCTGCACGGCAAGCTGGTCGACGAGGAGATCAACCGCACCTTGATCATCGATGGCGTTCTGATGATCCGTGAGTCGAAGAGCCCGACGCTGGTGCGCGAAATGCTGGTTGCCTATCTGCCGGAGAAGCACCGCTCGCAAGAGCCGGAGCCGGTGCCGGCCTGATGCCGCACCGGAACGAAGCCAGGGCATAGGTCATGGCAAAGCGTAAGCAGGCGCATGCCGGCGGTCACGGCTGGTTCGTTACCTTCGCCGATCTCATGGGCCTGCTGGTGAGCTTCTTCGTCATGCTGGTTGCGTTCTCCAACCAGGACCAGAAGAAGCTGCAGATCGTCGCCGGCTCGATGCGTGACGCCTTCGGCGTGCAGACCAACGTGCGCTATTCCGGCGTCATCGAGGTCGACGGATTGCCCACCCGGCCGAAGCTCAAGAACGCCGCCCACATCGATCCCGAGGACGCCTCGGCGACGCCGACCTCCGATGAGCAGGACCACAAGCGCGAGCACGGCGCGCATCTGAAGAACGACCAAGCCTTCGCGCTCGCCGCCGCCTCGCTCCGCCAGGCGCTGCAGGACATGCCTGAGCTTGCCGAAGCGTCCAAGCACATCATGGTCGAGGAGACCAAGGAGGGGCTCAATATCGATCTCGTCGATCAGGAGGGCCGCTCGATGTTTCCGGAGGGCTCCAAGGAGCCGTACGAGCGCACCCGCCGCATCATCGAGAAGCTCGCCGGACCGCTCAAGGCCACGCCCTATCGGGTCTCGATCACCGGCCACACCTCGGCATCGAAAGTGCCGCCCAAGGCGGACTATGGTCCTTGGAATTTGTCCGCCGACCGGGCCAATGCGGTCCGGCAAATCCTCGAGGAAGAAGGCTTTCCGCCGGGCAACATCTACGAGGTGGCCGGCAGGGCGGATACCGATCCGCTCTTTCCCGAGGATCCTTACATTGCGGCCAATCGCCGGGTGACCATCACGCTGATGCACGAGGCGCCGCCGGTTCCCCCTGGGCTGCAGCCGTAGGTTCGGTACGTCGCTTAAGGGGATACCGCACCGATACCCTCCGGCATGTTTTGGCTGCGGACGCAACCTAAGCGTGTTTTCGACCTGGGGTCTTTAATCCAAGTCCTAGCGCCGATGTTTCTCGCTCATCGACGATGAGTGTCTTGCGGGTCATGACTCCTGGGCGTCGAGGGTGTATACGCGCGACCCTGCATCGCTCCTCGATGCGATACCAGGAGCAGGGCAAGGTCCTGTTTCACGTTCCATGACGGACAGCGTAACCGCTCCGGTTGGGAGCGATGTGCCGGTTAGCGGCCACGCCGACGCTCGCTCCAGCACCGGGCTGTGGGCGCTTACGCTCGGCAGTATCGGCGTCGTCTACGGCGATATCGGCACGAGCCCGCTTTACGCTTTGCGCGAGGCCGTTGTAGCCGCCTCGGGCCCCGAGCACGGGGAACTCACGCGCACGGCCACGCTGGGCGTTGTCTCGCTGATCCTGTGGGCGCTGATCATTGTCGTCACCCTGAAATACGTGCTGCTGCTATTGCGGGCCGACAATAACGGCGAGGGTGGCACGCTCACGCTGATGGCGCTGGCGTCGCGTGCGGTCGGCCGGGTCGGCAAGGCGGCCGCGACTGTCGCGCTCCTTGGCATCATCAGCGCTGCGCTCTTCTATGGCGATGCGGTCATCACGCCGGCGCTCTCGGTGCTGTCTGCGATCGAAGGCATCGACGTCGCCCAACCGGCTTTCCACGAATTCGTCGTGCCCTTGACCGTGGTCATTCTGGTCTTGCTGTTTGCCTTTCAGTCGCACGGCACCGCGCGAGTCGCTGCGCTGTTCGGCCCGATCATGATGCTTTGGTTCATCGCCATCGCCGTTCCAGGGCTCGTGCGCGTGGCGGCCGACCCGGGCGTGCTATGGGCGCTCAACCCGTTTTACGGCCTGCACTTTCTCGCACATCACGGACTCATCGGCCTCGTGACGCTCGGCGCGGTGTTCCTAGCCGTGACCGGCGCGGAGGCGCTCTATGCCGATCTCGGTCATTTCGGCCGTTCGCCGATCCAGCTCGCGTGGTTCGCTCTAGTTTTGCCCGCGCTCGCGATCAATTATCTGGGGCAGGGCGCGCTAGTCTATGCACATCCCGAGGCGGTCACCAATCCGTTCTTTCTGCTCTATCCCGACTGGGCGCGCCTCCCCATGGTGATCCTGGCCGCAATCGCCACCGTGATTGCCAGCCAGGCCGTGATCACCGGCGCGTATTCGCTGACCAGTCAGGCAATTCAGTTAGGTTTGCTGCCGCGCTTCGAAATCCGCCACACCTCGGCGCAACAGGCCGGCCAGATCTACATGCCGCGGGTCAATGGCTTGTTGCTTGTCGGCGTGCTGCTGTTGGTGGCTTTGTTCCGCTCATCGAGCGCGCTCGCCTCGGCCTACGGCATTGCCGTCACCGGCACTATGGTGGTGACCGGCATGATGGCCTTTGTCGTCATCTGGCGCATATGGCGATGGTCGGTCCTGGCGGCGGCGGCCTTGATCTTGCCGTTCCTGGTGATCGACCTGACCTTTCTGTCGGCCAACATGCTCAAGGTCATCGAAGGCGGCTGGGTGCCGCTCGCGCTCGGCGTCGTCATCATGCTCGTGATGTATACGTGGCGGCGCGGCTCGCGGCTTCTGTTCGACAAGACCCGCCGGCTCGAGACCCCGCTCGACGATCTGGTGCGCATGCTCGAGCGCAAGCCACCGCAGCGCGTGCCCGGAACGGCGGTGTTTCTCACCAGCGATCCGAAAAGCGCGCCGACCGCGCTGCTGCACAGTCTCAAGCACTATCGCGTGCTGCACGAGAAGAACATCATCCTCTCCGTCGAGACCACCCACACGCCGCGCGTCGAGCAGTCAAAGCGCGTGCACATCGAGCCGGTTGGCTCGACCTTCCTGCGCGTGCTGCTGCGCTTCGGCTATATGGAAACGCCGAACATCCCAAAGGCGCTGGGCGTTGCGCGCAAGCTCGGGCTGCAATTCGACATCATGTCGACCTCGTTTTTCTTGTCGCGCCGCGCCTTGCGGCCGGCGCCGCGATCGGGCATGCCGCGCTGGCAGGACCGTTTGTTCATCACGCTGGCGCGCTCTGCCAACGATGCCACCGACTATTTCCAGATACCGACCGACCGCGTGGTCGAGGTCGGCACCCAGGTCACCATCTGAGGCGTTGGAAAAGCGATCGGCGGATTCAGCAATGCTCAGGGCCCGCGTCGCAAAAAGCTGCTTGATTCCGCGCGCCGCTGACGAAAATCTACGGCCGGCGGGCCGTTCACGAGGAGGACAGCCAATGTCGGACAAAGTGCGCGATCTGACGGTCGGGGACGTCGCGCGCGGATTGAAGGAAGGCCGCGTGGTGCTGGTCGATGTGCGCGAACCGAACGAGACGGCGGTCGAGCGTTTCCCCGGAGCGGTTCTGGTCCCGCTCTCGTCGTTCGATCCCGCCACGATCCCGGCGCCGCCCGGCGCCGAAGTGGTGTTCGCCTGCCGCTCCGGCCGCCGCTCGGTCACCGCCTCGCTTGCCGCGCAGGAGCAGGGCTTCGACTATGACGCGCATCTCGCCGGCGGCATCCTGGCCTGGAAGGCGGCCGGGCAGCCGACGGAGACGTAGATTCGGTCCTTTGCGATGATCGCGAGGAATTCTCCGCTCATTCCCCCGCAAGCGGGAATCCAGCGCCGGGTCCCCGCCTTCCGCCTTCGTGCTCCGCGCTCCGGCGCCACGAAACCGCGCCGTAGCGCGCGAAGCGAGCGTAGGCGGGTCGCGGGGACGAGCGGGCTCGGGTTCGCCATTGCCCTTGCATTGTTCGCGAGTGTCGCGGCCGCGCCGGCGAAGGAACGCGTCGTCAACTTCTACAATTGGTCGGACTATATCGCGCCGACAGTGCTCGACGATTTCACCAAGGAGACCGGCATCAAGGTGCGCTACGACACCTTCGATTCCAACGACACGCTGGAGGCCAAGCTGCTCGCCGGAAAATCCGGCTACGACGTCGTGGTGCCGACCGCCTATTTTCTCGCGCGCCAGATCGAGGCCGGCATCTTTCTCAAGCTCGACAAGGCGAAGCTGCCGAATCTGGTCAATGCCTGGCCGGAAATCTCAGATCGCTTGGCGCGCTACGATCCCGGCAATCAATACGCCGTCAATTACATGTGGGGGACGACCGGCATCGGCTACAACGTGAAAGCCGCGCGCCAGATCTTCGGCGGCGATGTCCCCGCCGTGGCGTTGCTCGATAGCTGGGATGACGTGTTTGATCCGGCCCGCATCGCGAAGTTCAAGGATTGCGGCATCCATCTGCTCGATTCCTCCGACGACATCATGTCGGCGGCCTTGCACCATCTGAAGCTCGATCCGAATTCAAGCGATCCCGCCGATCTGCAAAAGGCGGCGGATCTGTTGACCAAGATCCGCCCCTATGTCCGCAAGTTTCATTCCTCCGAATATCTCAACGCGCTGGCGACCGGCGAAATCTGTTTGGTGCTCGGGTTTTCCGGCGACATCAAGCAGGCGCAAAAGCGCGCCGCCGAAGCGAAGGGGAGCGTCGCCGTCGGCTATTCGATCCCGAAAGAGGGCGCGCAATTGTGGTTCGACGTTTTCGCCATACCGAAGGACGCGCCCGATCCGGACGAGGCGCGCGCGCTGATCAATTATCTGCTCAAGCCCGAGGTGGCGGCGAAGAATACGAACTTCATTTCCTACGCGAACGGCAATCTGGCGAGTCAGAAATTCGTCGACAAATCGATCCTCGACGACCCGACGATCTATCCGGACGCCGCCGTCATGGCCAAGCTCTACACCATTACGGCGCACGATCAGAAAACGCAGCGCCTGATCAATCGGCTGTGGACGCGGATCAAGACCGGCAGGTGAGGGCCTGTTCGTTGCTCAACGCGAGGCGCCGGTCGGCCTCGCCGACGCAATTGCGCGCCAGACCGCTTCCGGCGTCAGCGGCATGTCGATGTCCGTCACGCCGAGCGGGGACAGCGCGTCAAGAACCGCGCTGACGATCGCCGCAGGCGCGGCGATCGCGCCGGCTTCGCCGCAGCCTTTGGCGCCGAGAGGATTGTGCGTGCAGGGCTGGCTTTCATCGAGCTCGGATTCGATGAGCGGCAGATCGGCTGCGCGCGGCAGCGCATAGTCCATGAAAGATCCCGACAAAAGCTGGCCGTCGGCGTCGTAGCGGCAAAGCTCGCATAGGGCCTGACCGAGGCCCTGCGCGACGCCGCCGTGGACTTGCCCGTCGACGATCATCGGATTGATCACCGTGCCGACATCGTCAACGCCCCAATAGCCGACGAGCCGCGTCGCGCCGGTGTCGGGATCGATCTCGATCTCGCAGACATGGGCGCCGTTGCTGAAAGCAAACGCGGGCGGATCGTAGACCGCCGTTTCCTGCAGGCCGGGCTCGAGCGTTTCGAGCGGAAAGTTGTGCGGCACATTGGCGGCATGCGCGACCTCCGCGAAGGTGAGGCGCCGGTCGGTGCCGGCGATGCTGAAAACGCCCTCGGTGAAATCGACGTCGCCGGCGGAAGCCTCCAGCAAATGCGCGGCAATCAGCTTGCCTTTGGCGATGATCTTGCCGGCAGCGCGATCAAGCGCCGAGCCGCCGACCGCGATCGAGCGCGAGCCGAACGTGCCGGTGCCGTAAGGCACAAGATCGGTGTCGCCTTCCACGATCTCGATTTTGCCAAGCGGAACGCCGAGCCGTGTGCGGAGAATTTGCGCCAGCGTGGTGGCGTGGCCCTGACCGTGATTGTGCGTGCCGAGCAGCGCCTGGACGCCGCCGTCCGGCTGCACCCGGATCAACGCCGCCTCGAAAAATCCGGTGCGCGCACCGAGCATGCCGGCGAAGCGCGAGGACGCGACGCCCGAAGATTCCACATAGCAGGCCATGCCGATGCCGCGGAGCCGGCCCGCGCGCCCCGCGTGCCTCCGGCGTTGCGCGAAGCCCCGATAGTCGGCCATGTCCAGCGCGCGGGCAAAGACCTTAGGAAAATCGCCGCAGTCGTAGGTCGGCCCGATCGGCGTCTTGTAGGGCATGGCCGACGCCGGAACGAGATTGCGCCGCCGGATCTCGGCGCGGTCGATCGCAAGCTCGGCCGCGGCGCGATCGGCGAGGCGTTCGAGCACATAGCAGGCTTCAGGCCGGCCGGCGCCCCGATAAGCATCGGTCGGCAGCGTATTGGTGAACACGCCGGTCACCTGCACGAAAATCGCGGGCGTCTGATAAACGCCGGCAAGGAGCGCACTATAGATCGCGCTGGGGATGGCCGCGCCGAAGGTCGAGACATAAGCGCCGAGATTGGCCAGCGTCTCGACGCGCAGCGCCAGGAAATGTCCATCGCGGTCGAGCGCAAGCTCGGCGTGGGTGAGATGATCGCGGCCCTGATTGTCGGAGATGAAGCTTTCGCTCCGGCTCGCGATCCATTTGACCGGCCGGTGCAAGCGCCGCGCCGCCCAGGCGACGATCGTCTCCTCGGGATAATGCTTGCCCTTGTAGCCGAAGCCGCCACCGACATCGGGCGCGATCAGGCGGATGCTGCCTTCGGCCATGCCGAGCTGCTCCGCGACATAGCGGCGGATGTGATGCGGCACCTGTGTCGCGCTGTAGAGCGTGAGCTTGTCGCTCGCTGCGTCCGCCACGGCGAGCACGGCTCGCGGCTCGATCGCGCCGCCGATCAGGCGATTGTTGACGAGGTCGAGCCGCGTCACATGCGCGGCCTTCTGCATCGCCTCGCGGACGGCGGCTTCGTTGCCCCGCGCCCAGAGAAAACAGATATTGCCGGGCGCCGCCTCGTGCAATTGCGGCGCGTCAGCTGCCTCGGCGACGCGGGCATCGATCACAGCCGATAAGGGCGCGTAGTCGATGTCGAGAAGCTCTGAGGCATCGAGCGCCTGCTCGCGCGTCTCGCCAATGACGATCGCGACTGGTTCCCCGACATGGCGCGCGCGCTCGCGCGCAAGCGCCCACCGCGGCGGCTCCGCCATCGGTTTGCCATCGGCGCCGCGGATCGCCCACAGCGCAAGCATCGGACCGACATGGTCGGCGGCCATGTCGGTGCCGCTGAAAACGGCGACCACACCCGGCGCCGCCGCTGCGCGCGCAGTGTCGATCTTGCGAATAGTCGCATGCGCGTGCGGCGAGCGAACGATCGCGCCGTGCAGTTCGCCGGGAATGACGATGTCGGCGACAAAGCGCCCGGCGCCGCGCAGAAGCCGCGCATCTTCGACGCGCCGGACCGATGCGCCGATGCCGTCGTTGGCCTTGACCGCGGCGTCTATTGCAGTTCCTCGCGCAACAGGTCGAGCCGCTCGTAAGCCGATTTGTCGGAGACGATAAAAAGATCGGCGTCGCCGTCGAGCGCTTCGTGGCTCGCCCAGGTCCAATGCGGGATGCTGAACACGTCGTGCTGTGACCATTCGAAACTGTGTTCGCCGATCTGCGAGCGGCCGGAGCCGGACGCGACCAGGCAGATTGCGTTGGATGTGGAGCGCCGCGGCCGCGTCGGCGCTTTGCGAAGAAGCCGCATCGCATAACAGTCGAGCGCCGGCATTACCGCGCCGCCGGTCTGTGGATTGGTGTAGCGGACGGTGCGCGCGCCGTCGGGGCCGGCGGGCAGGGCGGAAAGAAGCCGCCGGGTCGCTTCGCCTGCATAGCGATATTTCGGCGAATGCGCCGCCTCGCGGGGCAGGTCGGCGCCGGCAAGCCCCGGCTCCGCCCATAGCCGCTCCTCACCTTCGTCGACCTGCCAGAATGCGTTGCTGCCGGGATCCCCCGGCTCGAAGAAATTGGCGTCGAGCGTGCGGATCAGCGGGATATTGGCTGCGTCGAACCAGATGATGCGGTGGCCGCTTTCGTTGACGTGGCCGTGCCAGCACATCGGCGGGGTGAGAATGAGATCGCCATCGCGCATGTCGCAGCGGCGGCCGTTGACGATCGTGGTCGCGCCGTTAGCTCGGGTGGCGAAGCGGATCGCCGCGAAGGTGTGCCGGTGCGGGCGCGCGCGGTCGCCAGGATCGAGCACGGTGAAGGCCGCGATCAGGTTCGAAGTCGTCACCGTCTCGCCGGCAAAGGCCGGATTGACCAGAATGAGCGCGCGGCGTTCCACGTCGTCGATGGCGACTTCGCCGACTGCGCGCGCGGCATAAGGCTCGATATCCTTCCAGCGCCAGATCAGCGGCGCGTCGCGCGGCTGCGGGCGCACTGGCGTGATCTTTTTGAAGCGATCCCAGAGCGGGTGCAGGTTCGCCGCTTCAAGCTGGGCGACAAAGGAATTGTCGTCGGTGCCGCCCGGCGCCTGTTTCCTCATCTCAGCAGTTTTGGCCACAGCGGGCCTCCGTCGTATTGCCGTGCCGCGGCGCTGAAGCTCGCCTTCGGCTCTTTGTTCAGCTTTTGGGCGGCGCCATTTTCGCCAGCACCTCGTCGACATTCGAGCTGTCGATGACGACATGCTTGATGAACAC
>DATMQV010000023.1:0-22604 GCA_035566615.1 Xanthobacteraceae bacterium | reverse complement strand
TTCTCTTTAGCCGCCTCTGCTTCGAGCCTATGCAATGGCTTCAGCGCCTCCTGCATCGCCGGCGACTTCAGCATCCCAGGGCGGCCGATGAAGCCGCCCCAGACGTTTGGCACCTCGATCCAGTCGGTATTCCTTTGCGGCCTAATTCCGACGCGGCACCCGATCACAGAACCGAGCGCGACGATTGCCGAGACCGCGACGTAATCCGGTGGACACTGCAGGCGATCTGCGACGTCAGCGATCCACGGCTTCAGCGCAACCGGCGTGAAATCGAGATTGAAAGGCTCGACCGGTGCCAGTCCGCTCGGCAGGGGTTTTGGCTTCGGCCAGTCGTTCTTTCGGTACCCGTCCTGGCATTCCCGCCTTATGCGCTCGCGCCTGATGCGAGCAAGCTCGGCGCGGGTTACCTCGTCAAGCAGCGGCGCACGCATCGACGCCTTCTCCCAGTTCGAAAAGCAAATCGTCCGTGATGTTGGGATAGCGCGACCGCAACCGAACGAGCGCATTCAGCAATTCGGCCACTTGTTTGCTCGAAAGCTCGGCGAGCCGCCGGCGGCAACTTGGGTTTGCGAGTCGCTTGATTCCGTGTTCGCGCAGCTCGAATAGACAGCCGTCGAAGGTAGATTTTGCCGCTCGCGGGAGATCAACCCGCGGCGAGTGGCTCCGCCTCGCATCGGCGGCTCGCCGATCTGCGGCGCGGCAGGCCGCACAAAACGTCAGATTGTCGCATGGCGTCGCGCCGCATGTCGGGCAAGTCACGATCAGAACGGGGCGCGCCTCCGATGCGCAAGCATCGCTCAAGACACCGGCTCCGTCGTAATCAGTGGCAACCGTCGCAACCAGTCCTCGGCGTCATCTTCGGCGATTATTGTGCGCTTCCCGATTTTGCGACCGCGAAGCCGTCCCGATTTGAGTTCTTCATAGACCTTAGTGCGGCCGAGCCCATAGACTCGGGAAAACTCTACAATGCTGAAAGCCCTCTGCCGGGCTCTACGCTGCTGTTCTGCTTCTGAAATTGCGGGCTGCACAAATGACCTCGCCGTCTTGGCCGAGACTTTCCCGGCGACCATGCCCGCTTGATAGCGGACGGCGGCGATTGTAATTGGGTCAGACTGGGGCTGGCATTACGGACCCTTAGCATTCTTTCGGGGGTACTCCGCAACGCACTGCCTACGCCCACACGGGGCCGTGCTCGGCCAAACCAGAAAAGGTCTGCTGGCTTCGCTTCGAGAAAGACCAACCGTCGCAGAGGGCCAAACTCTTCAATGTGCCGTCCAGCGCGCGTGAAAAATCTTCCTCCGCGTTGCCAAATCCCGCGTCTGTCCACGCCGCAATAACAAAACGGAGAAAAGGATTTCTGCTCGGATCGAAGTTTCTTCCAGGGCGTTTACCAGTGAGAAAAATCCATCCCTCCGCTAGTCGATATACAAAATGTCTTTTCCCCACGTCGCCCTCATTTTTACGTCTCTCGGCGAGGCTTTTTCGTCGTTGGCGGCTCCGATCGGCGAACCCTGCAAGCACATCGCGCGCAGCGAGGAGCCCATCAGTGTCATTTTTGGCTTGGTCGAGGGGCTGGCCGCGTGGATACAGGTTTATTCGCATCTTTCCGGACTTCGTCCACGCCGAAGGTACACGGTCCATTCGAATGAGGATGTCGGATGGCGGCACGCCCGCTGGTCCAATGTGGCGAATCAACCTTTTCAATGCGCAATGTGCACGATCTGCTAAGTTGGCGACCCGAGTGCAATAGGCGAGGTATTCGCCAGGGCGATAGCTTTCGTAGATTCGAGAATCCTCTATGGCCACTTCAAGGCTACGGCGGCCAAACGCGATAGCCTCTGCAAGCTGCCAAGATGATTGAAGTCGTGCCTCTCGGATTTCTTGATCAATATTGAAAGGAACTGAGGGGTTACGAATGCCGGGCGGTGGTTTCCATTGCCGGGATTTGAGACGGCGTTTTGATTTTTTGTGCGTCGTCATGACAACTGCCACCCACCGCCGGCGCGAGACTGATCGACACCGGTCAAACCTGACGGGCGGGGCGCCCGCGACGGTTGGGGCGACCTGCCCCGGGCCGATGCAATATTAACAGAAAGGTATTTTCGCCGTCTTGGCGATGCAACTGAATCATCGCCGCTGATGCCTAGCGTTGGAAAAGAGGGCGGATCGTATGGCGACGTAGCTTGGCGCAACGTGCACGTAGTGCTTTCGGTCATCCGCGTGTCGGTTACCGTCCGTCCCCAAGAAGCCCTATCCTTTCCGACGCATATGAACGATCTTGCGAGCCGCTTTAGGCGTCGCGCAAAACGCAGCCCAAGAGTCCATCAACTTGCGACGTTTCTCGAATAGATCGCCGCGCCTGTAGGCCGCTTCTACCCGGTTCGTCACCGTGTGAGCCAAGGCAGCTTCGCAGACTTCATTCGTGAAGTTGGTGCATTCCGCCGCCCAATCGCGGAACGCTGACCGGAAGCCATGCACCGTCACGTCATCAAGCTTCATGCGCCGAAGCACCATTCCAAGCGCCTCTCCCGACAGCGGCTTACCGGGCTTGTGACCAGCAAACACGTGCTCGCGCACGTCCGCTTGGCGTAAAGCCTTGACGATAGCGAGAGCTCGTCCGGACAACGGCACGCGGTGCTCGCGACCCGCCTTCATACGGTGCGCCGGCACAGTCCAAACCGCGCGCTCAAGATCAAACTCATCCCAACGAGCGCCGAGCGCTTCGCCCCTTCGTGCCGCCGTCAGGATTGTGAACTCAAGCGCGAGTGCTGCCGTTGCCTCGCGTGATTGCAAGCCACCAATAAACGCCGGCAGGTCGCAATAGCTCATTGCCGCATGGTTCGCGCGCGTGAGCCGCTGACGCTTTGGTAAGAGTTGGTTCAAGTGGCCGCGCCAGCGCGCTGGGTTCTCTCCCGTTCGCAGCCCTTGCGCCTTGGCTGCGTCAAGCACGCGCTCTATCCGGCCGCGAAGCCGACGGGCAGTCTCCGGTTTCTCGTTCCAGAGCGGCTTGAGCACCGAAAGCACGTCGTCAGTCGTTATCGTGTGGGCCGGCAGCCGGCGCAGTGGCGCCGCGTACCCGCGTAACGTCGTTTCCCATTGCGCGGCGTGCTTGCCGTTGCGCCAAGACGGGCGCATGGCCGCTATCAGTCGATCGGCGCATTCGCCGAACGTGCCGCCCTCTACGGGTTTGCGGGCTTCCTTTGGATTGATCCCTTCTGCGAGCCTCCCTCTGGCGTCCTTCGCCAGCTCACGGGCGCGCGCCAGCGTTACGTCCCGCGCCGAGCCCAACCCGATTTCGGTGGGCTTGCCGTGCCAGCGATACAGAAAGACCCACCGCCGGCCTTTGGCGAGATTGAAAGATACAGGCCGCCGCCATCCGCGTGGCGGCCGTTTTCGGTCAGCGTTGCGACCGCACGGGCGTTGAGCCGATTGATTTGCCTTGCCACTGTCCTGCGCCCTCTGCCCCAATACGTGCCCTAGCAATTGAGCTGGATTGTAGCGGACGTGGGGAAACAATGGAAGACAAGAAATGCCAGAAATGCCTGTGGATAGCGGCTTATTCAAATCAGTCACGGACGGTCTCGGACACTCGCGGACGACAGTCCGTCGGATGGTATGTCCGCCAGGACGGCGACGCCTGGGTCACCAACGCGGTGGTCTCCACGATCGCCCTGCCCTTCTGGGCCTATCTCATGGGCGCTGTCGCCTTCGCCCCGTATCACGACGGCAACCTCGCGGCGATCCTGGTGATGTCGTTCACCGTGGTGAGCGGCCTTGTGGCGCGCCACGGGCCGACAAACCCAAGCTCCGCGAACAGCCGCAGGAGGTCGCTACTCCGGAACGGCTGCCGGCGGTCGCTGCTCCGGAACGGTTGCCGGAGGTGGCCGCTACGGAACGGCCGCGCCTTGTCGATGTTCTGGCCGGGTGAGAACGCGCGCGATTTAGCGGGACGTTAAGGCCCGTACCAAGCCCGATTGCAGCGTCTCGGCCCTTCGTGGCATGTGTCCCGTGATGGCGGCGCGGCAAACGATCCTCATCTTCGATTCCGGCCTGGGCGGGCTCACGGTCTATCGCGAGGTCGTCGCCGCACGGCCGGATACCGATTTCGTCTATGTCGCGGATGACGCTGGTTTTCCCTACGGGGCAAAGCGGGAAGACGAGCTGATCGAGCGTGTCGTGAGACTGATGGGGGAATTGATTGCCACCCACCGCCCCGACCTCGTGGTCGTCGCGTGCAACACTGCCTCGACCATCGTGCTGCCCGCCTTGCGCAAGACATTCCCGCTACCCTTCGTCGGCACGGTGCCGGCCATCAAGCCGGCTTGCGCCGGTTCGGTCACACGGCGCGTCTCGGTGCTTGGCACGGAAGCAACGGTCGCGCGTGAATATACGCACGCGCTCATCCGCGAGTATGCCGGCGATTGTCAGGTCACGCTGGTCGGGGCAAAGAACCTCGCGGGCTATGCTGAGGCGGAGCTCGCTAGAGCGCCTGCGAGCGATGCCGAAATCGCGGTCGAAATCGCCCCCTGCTTTCGCGACGACGGCCCCCGCACCGACACCGTCGTACTAGCCTGCACTCATTATCCCCTCATCATCGAGCGCCTGCGGCGGCTCGCCCCCTGGCCGGTCAATTTCATCGACCCGGCTCCGGCGATTGCCCGGCGGGTCGTCTCGCTGCTTGGGCCGGCGCGCAGCGATGAAACCAGAACCACGATGACATCTGCCGTCTTTACGTCAGGGCGGCAGCCCGCCTCCACCCTCAACATGATTTCGCAGCGTTTCTACCCGCGGTTTGACAGAGCCCCACTTTCCCCCTAGATACGCGGCGCGGCGCGGGCCCTCAAACGGCCCGCGCAGTGTTTCGCGACCCGCGGTTTGCGCCGGCGCTTCGGCGGCAGACCTGTCAGTTCCGGGAAATCCGGGACAGAGGAGGGCGCGATCCTCAACCAGGCATGATGCCCCGAAGAGCCCTGCCCCGCTCAATGGCGACCCGGCTTTTTCGGGGAGGCTCATGCCCGAACGTAGTCAACGAGGACGCGAATGACCAAGCGCCACGAGGCGAAGTACAAGATCGACCGCCGGCTCGGCCAGAATATCTGGGGCCGGCCGAAATCTCCGATCAACAAGCGTGAATACGGCCCCGGCCAGCATGGCCAGCGCCGCAAAGGCAAGCTCTCGGACTATGGCGTGCAATTGCGCGCCAAGCAGAAGCTCAAGGGCTATTACGCCAACATGTCGGAGCGGCACTTCCGCGGCATCTACGAGGAAGCCCGCCGGCTCAAGGGCGACACCGGCGCCCACATGATCGGCCTGCTCGAGCGCCGGCTCGATGCCGTCGTCTACCGGGCGAAGTTCGTGCCCACCATCTTCGCCGCGCGGCAATTCGTGAACCACGGCCATGTCAAGGTGAACGGCCGCCGGGTGACGATCCCGAGCCTCCGCATCAAGGTCGGCGACCTCATCGAGGTGAAGGAAAAGTCGAAGCAGATGGCACTCGTCGTCGAGGCAACCGCGCTCGGCGAGCGCGACGTGCCCGACTATATCGAGGTCGATCACTCCAAAATGACGGCGAAGATGTCGCGCATTCCGGGGATCGGCGAGGTGCCCTACCCGGTGATGATGGAGCCGCATCTGGTGGTGGAATATTATTCGCGCTGACGTTCCGGCACGGACGTCGCTGCACATTCTCTCAGATCAGGTTTTCACAGGTCAGAAGAGCGCGATCGTTTTAGAACGATTGCGCTCTTACTTTTTTGGCTGAGCGCGATCTCCCGAAGCAACTTTCCGCCGCGCACGCGTTAGCGCGGCCTCGCGCTGCGGGGCTGGGCCGACGATGATGCTCGACTATTTGCACAAAGCCAAACAGTAACTTTGGGCTTCGTTGAACTCGGCGGTCCTGTCCGTCATCCTGATTTATTTGATCCTCGGCGCCAATTCCGGCCTGTTCGTCTCAGGAGTAGCGGAAAACGTGGTGAAATTCGCGCGCGCCGTTCCCGAACAATCGCTGATCGGCATCGCGATCGTGCTGGCGCTGGTTTTTTTGATCGCCAATCGGATGCGCTGAAACGCGATCCGCTTTCAGATTGCATGGACAATGCGCACAAAATGCATTCAGGCCCGAACGGATCGGGCCTGCGCGTGGACGTCATGTTCGTAAGAACGCAAGTGCTAGGAACGCAACCGGCTTTGCAACGCGGCGAAGCTCAGAAGCGCTTCACGGTCGCGCCGAGGCTGCACACTTAGACTTGGGCGCTTTCCTTCACCGGAATGCCGTTGTCCTTGAACAGCGAGTGCAGCTCGCCGGCCTGGAACATCTCGCGGATGATGTCGCAACCCCCGACGAACTCGCCCTTGACATAGAGCTGCGGAATGGTCGGCCAATTCGAGTAGGTCTTGATGCCGCCGCGCAGGTCGTCGTTCTCGAGCACGTTGAGGCCCTTATAGGGCACGCCCAGATAATCGAGGATCTGCACCACCTGCCCCGAAAAGCCGCACATCGGAAACTGCGGCGTTCCCTTCATGAACAGGACGACGTCGTTGGACTTCACCTCATTTTCGATGAATTGCTCGATAGCCATCGCGGTTTTCCCTGTTGGCGGTGCGGACCGCGCCGCAGCCGACTCATCGTTAAAGCCTTTGACGCCCAATATAGGCAGCAAAAGCCGGCAAAGCCATGCATTGATTGCGGCCGAGCGTCAAAATTTCGTTGGCAAATCAATTGCCAGCCGCCGGCACCCGCACGAGCAAAACGTTCCACCGTTGGCGCGAAAAATAGTCCAAATCGCCCGGAGCGGGCGTGGGCTTAGGGTTCCGGCGTGCCGGTCTGCAGGGCCAGAGCGTGCAGCTTGCCGCCCATTTCGCCTTTGAGCGCATCGTAGACGATCTTGTGCTGCTGCACGCGCGATTTGCCGCGGAAGGACTCGGCGATGACCGTTGCGGCATAGTGGTCGCCGTCGCCGGCCAGGTCGCGGATCGTGACGCTCGCATCCGGAATGCTCGCCCGGATCAAGCGCTCGATATCGCTCGCGGCCATGGGCATGGCTGCGCCTCCATAATGTGCCGACTCCCCCAGCACAATTGAATTAACAGACTAGTCCGCAGTCGCAAAGCCGACGCGCTACGGCAATACACCGCATGCTGGACGGCATTAGCGCGATTGTGCAACGTGCCGGCCGGCAAAAAGGGAGGCTTGCGTGAAGTTCGGCTGTTGGCGCGCTGTGCGCCTGTTGATTGCAACCGGGCTCGTGGTTGGGACTTCGCTTGCGGCCTCTGCCCAGCAGCCGACGTCCGAGCAGATTTCGGCGATCCGCGCCTCCTGCCGCTCCGACTTCATGGCGCAATGCACCGGCGTGAAGCCGGGCACCAAGGACGCGCTCGAATGTCTCAAGCGCAATGCCGCCAAAGTATCGCCATCGTGCAAGGCGGCGCTCGACGCCGTTGGACCGCCGCCGACAGAGAGCGCGGCGCCAGCGCCTGCACCCGCGAAGCCCGCACCAGCGCCCGCAGCTGCAGCACCACCTCCGCCAGCCGCCGCAGCGCCACCTCCGCCTCCCGCAACCGCTGAGCCGTCCGCCGCGACAGCGGAGCCGGCTGCTCCTCCTCCGCCGGGACCGCCGGCCGCCGAAGGCAAGAAGCCGCCATCGCCACAAGTCGCCGCCGTCCGCGCCGCGTGCCGGTCCGATTTCGGCGTGCATTGCCCGGGCGTAAAACCGGGCGGCTCAGCCGCTTTGCGCTGCCTGCAAGCCAAGGCCGCCGCACTGTCGCCGCCCTGCCGCAAGGCGGTGATGGCCATGGGTGAAGACGGCGCGCCGCCTCCGGCGGCAGGCGCGGCGCCGCCGCCGACAATCGCGCCGCTCGGGCCTATTCCGCCGATGCGGCCGCGCAAGGCGCTTGAGGTTCTCTCCTTCTGCGGCGCCGAGCAGCGGACGCTGTGCGGAAATGTGCCGCCCGGCGGCGGCCGCATTATCGAATGCTTGGCGGCGAACTACGCGCGTCTGTCGCCGGAATGTTACGGCGCGCTCGCGCGTGCGGCGCGTTAGGCGCGTGCGTCGCAGGCGGCGCTAGCGCCAAAGCTCTGCGGTCGCGAGCCTGGCGCCCGCCGCCAACACCTCGAGCTTCGCCCACGCGATCTGCGGATGGATGCGGCCGCCGAAGCCGCAATCGGTGCCGGCGATGACGTTCTCGCGGCCGACCACTTTGGCGTAACGCACGATCCGGTCCGCCACCACCTGCGGATGTTCGACGATGTTGGTCGCGTGGCTGACGACGCCGGGAATGAGCAGCTTACCGTCGGGAAGTGCAACGTCCTGCCAGACGCGCCATTCATGCTCGTGCCGCGGATTGCCCGCCTCGACCGAATAGGCGCCGGCATTGACGGTCAGCACGAGATCGACGATGTCGGCGAGCGGAATGTCGGTCGTGTGCGGGCCGTGCCAGCTCCCCCAGCAGATGTGAAAGCGGATGCGGTCGGCCGGCAAGCCGCGCAGCGCATGATTGAGCGCCTCCATGCGCACGCGCTCGAACTTCTTGAATTCCGCGAGCGGCGGCTCCGGATTGATCATGTCCCAATTGTCCGGAAGGCTCGGGTCGTCGATCTGCAGCACGAGGCCGGCATCGACGATCGCTTTGTATTCCTCGCGCATGGCGTCGGCGGCGGCGAAGACGAACTCCTCCGGATTGTTATAGTGCATGTCCTCGCTGCGCGCGAAGCTGCCGGGCCCGATCGAGCACATGAAGCCTTCGGCGGCGCCGGCAGCGGCCATCGCCTTTTTCAGATTGTCGACGTCGGCGGCGATCGCCGCCTGGCCGGTATATTTGATCGGGCCGGTGCAGACCGGACGGCGCGGACGCCGGCGGGCAGCGCTGCCGACCAACGTGCCGGTCGATTCCGGGTCTTGATAGAACTCCGAGAATTTTTGCCAATCGCGGCGATTGGCGAAGGTCGTCAGCGCCAAGTCGGCGACGCTCGATTTTCTCTGCTTGGATTCGGGCACGGAATCCGGCGAGACGAATCCGGCCATGCGCGCAAAGGCGTAATTCCACCAAACGCCGTAGTCGTAGTGCGACGCCATCGGCTTGCCGAACTCGCCGTCGTCGACAATGTCGATGCCGGCGTCGCGCTGCTTGCGCACAACGTCAGCGACGGCACCGGCGAGGCATCGTGCGTAGGCCGCATCGTCCTTGCTTTCGCCGCCGGCCCTCGCCCGGTTCATGTCGATGAGGTTTGCCGGCCGCGACAGACTGCCGGCGTGGGTGGTGAGAATCCGGTTGGTGCTGCGTTTCATGATCTTGCCTCCCTCCGCTGCCGCGCCCTTTTGTTTGGTGGATGATAGCTGCGTGGCGTGCATGGCAAAACGGCGGAAGCCGCGCGTTTAGGCGGGAGCAGCCATGTAGTCCGGCAGCCAGTTCTCGAAGCGCGACCGCAGTTCGCTCACAACGAGGGGCTGTTCATCCGCGACGGCCAAAACCCGGCCGCCGGTCGCGCCGATCTGAGTCAGCGGCACCGCTGCCGCCTTGGCCCGCTCGGCCACAGCGCGAGCATCTTTCGCCGTCAGTACGTAACGGGCTTGATCCTCGCCGAACCAAAAAGCGTACGGCGCAACGCCACGCGGCGCTTCGAGCACCGCACCGATGTGCGAGACCATCGCCATTTCGGCGAGCGCGACGAGAAGACCGCCGTCGGAGATGTCGTGCACCGCCGTGACGAGGCCGTCGCGGATCAGCGCGCGCACGAATTCGCCATGGCGGCGCTCCGCCGCAAGATCGATCGGCGGCGGAGCGCCCTCCTCGCGGCCGCAAATCTCGCGCAGATAGAGCGACTGGCCGAGCCAGCCGCGCGTGTCGCCGACCAGGAGGATCGACTCGCCCTCCGCCTTGAAGGCAATTGTCATGGCGCTCGTGAAGTTTTCGAGCAGGCCGACACCGCCGATGGTCGGAGTCGGCAGAATGGCGCGGCCGTTGGTCTCGTTGTAGAGCGAGACGTTGCCGGACACGATCGGGAAATCGAGCGCACGCGCCGCTTCGCCGATGCCGCGAACGCAGCCGACGAATTGCCCCATGATCTCGGGCCGCTCGGGATTGCCGAAATTCAGATTGTCGGTCAGCGCCAGCGGACGGCCGCCGACCGCGCAGATATTGCGCCAGGCTTCCGCCACCGCCTGCTTGCCGCCTTCATACGGTTCGGCCTCGCAATAGCGCGGCGTGACGTCGGCGGTGAGCGCCAGCGCCTTCGGCCCCTCGTTGATGCGCACGACGGCGGCATCGCCACCCGGCCGCTGCACGGTGTTGCCGCCGATGATGTGATCGTATTGCTCGAACACCCAGCGCTTGGAGCAGAGGTCGGGCGACGCAATCAGCTTTTCGAGCGCGTCGGCCGTGCTCATCGGCGGCTTGACCGACGCCGGATCGATGACGGGAAGCTTCGGGCTCTCGGCGAAAGGCCGATTGTAAACGGGCGCTTCGTCGCCGAGCTCCTTGATCGGCAGATCGGCCATCACGTCGCCGCCGTGACGGATCAGAAAGCGCTTCGACGGCGTGGTCTCGCCGACGACGGCAAAATCGAGCCCCCATTTGCGGAAGATCGCTTCGGCTTCTTGCTCCTTCTCGGGCTTGAGCACCATCAACATGCGCTCCTGGCTTTCCGAGAGCATCATCTCATAGGCGCTCATGCCGGTTTCGCGGCACGGCACACGGTCGAGATCCAGCGTCACGCCGAGATCGCCCTTGGCGCCCATCTCCACGGCAGAGCAGGTCAGGCCGGCAGCACCCATGTCCTGAATGGCGATGACGCAGCCCTTGGCCATGATCTCGAGACAGGCTTCGAGCAGGAGTTTTTCGGAGAACGGATCGCCGACCTGCACAGTCGGGCGCTTTTCCTCGGCATCGGCGCCGAACTCGGCGGAGGCCATGCTGGCGCCGTGGATGCCGTCGCGCCCGGTCTTCGAGCCGAGATAGACGATCGGCATGCCCACGCCGGAGGCAGCCGAATAGAAAATCTTGTCGGCGTCGGCGATCCCGACCGCCATCGCATTGACCAGGCAATTGCCGTCATAGCGGCGGTGAAAGCGCACTTCGCCGCCGACCGTCGGCACGCCGAAGGAATTGCCGTAGCCGCCGATACCGGCGACCACGCCTGAGACGAGGTGGCGGGTCTTCGGATGGCCCGGATCGCCGAAGGAGAGCGCGTTGAGGCAAGCGATCGGCCGCGCGCCCATGGTGAAGACATCGCGCAGAATGCCGCCGACACCGGTCGCCGCGCCCTGATAAGGCTCGATATAGCTCGGGTGGTTGTGGCTCTCCATCTTGAACACCACCGCGAGCCCGTCGCCGATGTCGATGACACCAGCATTCTCGCCCGGCCCCTGGATCACCCAGGGCGCCTGGGTCGGGAGCGTGCGCAGATGGACTTTCGAGGATTTATACGAGCAGTGCTCGTTCCACATGGCCGAGAAGATGCCGAGTTCGGTGAATGTCGGCACGCGGCCGATGAGCTTGAGGATGCGCTCGTATTCATCGGGCTTGAGCCCGTGCTCGGCGACCAGTTCAGGCGTGATGGCGGGTTCGTTGCGGATCATGGTCCTGCTTGGGCTCGCTACCCGCCGAGGTAACGTAAGCGGCGGCTGCGTTCCAGCCTCAATTTCGATCCGGTATGCCTTAACCGCGCAGCGCCTTCTCGGCGAGCGCGATCCACGCCGCCTGCACGCGGCGGACATATTTCGGAGCGCGCTTGAGCTGGGTCAGAACCTCGGTGAAGACCGCCTTCGCCTCGCTCTGCCGGCCGGCCTTGTCGAGCAACAGCCCGTAACGCACACGCGCTTCCGCGCCCGGGTAATAGTTCGCCACCGCTTGATACTCGTAGAGAGCGTCGTCGGTGCGGCCGCTTTCTTCGAGCGCGCGGGCGTAGAGCAGATGCGCTTCCGCCGATTGGTAATCCGGCCAGCGTTTGCGCAAATCATCGAGCGTCGCGACCGCTTCCTCCGGGTGGCTGCGGCCGAATTGGGCGCGCGCCCTGCCGAGCGCATAGATCGGGTCGTCGCCCATCGGCAGCGCGAGAATGTGCTCGTAGTGATATTCCGCTTCGGTGAACTTTCCCAGCTCGAGACACTCTTCGGCAAGCGCCGCGCGATTGGCGATAGTGTCGGCGACTTCGAGTTGCTCGGTGAGCGCGCGGTAGCGCTTCGAAGGATCGAGCGTATTGACCACGTGCCGGCGCGCCTTTTGACCCTGGACGCTGCCGAACCATTCGGGCGCCAACTCCACCAGTACATAAGCAAGTGCGCCGAAGCCCGGGATGAACAGGATGATGTAGCCCCACGGCCAGAAGCGCGCGGCCGGTTTTCGCCGCATGCACGATCAGGCCGACGTTGATGAGAAGGAGGACGATGCCGAACGGCATGGAAACCTCAGGAAATGCAACGCCGCGCGGCGCTTAAGCCGCCTCGCTCAAATGATCCACAAGTCCCGCGAACAAGCCGCGCCCGTCGGTTCGCCCCATCGAAGCTTCCACATGATTTTCCGGATGCGGCATCATGCCGAGCACATTGCCGCGCCCGTTGACGATGCCGGCGATGGCGTTCATGGCGCCGTTGTGATTCCAGTCGGGATCGACCATGCCGTCGGGTGAAGCATAGCGGAACAGCACCCTGCCCTCGCCTTCGAGCCGCGCGATGGTTTCGCCATCGGCGATGTAATTGCCCTCGCCGTGGGCGACCGGGACGCGGATCACCTGACCGGCATTATAGCCGCGGGTGAACGGCGTATCGGAGCGCTCGACACGCAGATAAACGTCGTGGCAGATGAAGCGCAGTTGCGCGTTGCGCATCAGCACGCCCGGCAACAGTCCTGCTTCGCAAGCGATCTGGAAACCGTTGCAGACCGCGAGCACGAGCCCGCCCTTGGCGGCGAAGGTGCGCACCGCCTCCATGATCGGCGCGCGCGCCGCGATCGCGCCGCAGCGCAGATAGTCGCCGTAGGAAAAGCCGCCCGGAATGACAACAAGATCGGTGCGTGGCGGCAGCGCCGCCTCCGCATGCCACACCATCGCGGGCGCGCGGCCGGAGACGAGCCGCAGCGCGCGCGCCATGTCGCGCTCACGATTGATGCCGGGAAAAACGAGCACTGCCGATTTCATCGCGCACTTTCCCCAGAGCGGAACGAGTTATCGTTGGATCGGCATCCCGCTCTAGCTTTTTGTTTGAGCATGATCTTTTCGGAAAACCGGTTTCCACTTTTGCTCTAGATCGAATTGTTTTGCGGCCCGCCCGGTTTGGCGCCCGGCGGCGTCTCCGTTCCCGGCTGCAACGGCGGACCTTCCTCGATATTCATGACCTCGACGAACTGATCGAGCGTCTTCTTCGCCCAATCCCGGTTCTGCGAGGTCGAAAAAACGCGGATCATCACCGGGCCGGCAAACACGATCGCGGAATCAAGATAGGTCGCGGTCTTGCCCTTGGAGAATTTGGTTTCGCTCACGACCGCCGGATAGCCTTTGAGCGTGGCGGTCTTGGAACTCACTGTTTCAATCTTCTCGGCGCCATCGCTGAGGATTTCGCGCGCCGCGTCGAGCGCCCGCATGCTCTTAGGCAGTTCGACCTTCGCGAACTTTTCCAGCGCCTGCGGATCGGGATGCCGGGTCGGACTTTTCAAGAATGGAATGGTTACGGTCGCGGCATCGGGACAGGCCAGCGGCTTGCACTTGAACACGCGCACCATGCCGTTGGCGGAGCGCTGTCCGTCCCACTTGTCGGGCTCCGGCGCCTTGGTGGTGATGCGCACGCCGCCGGGCTTGATCGGCTTTGAGGCTTCGTCGCCGCCCGTCTGGGCAGATGCCGGAACGGCAAAGACAACGGCGCAAAAAACCGCAACAATGCAAGTCTTCATCTTCGCGCTCGCCGAGCCCGGTGTTGGCGGAGGCCTTCTATCACAGATCGAGCTAGGGCAGAACCTCAACCCGGTAGTTCTCGATCACGGTGTTGGCGAGGAGCTTCTCTGCCGCGTTCTTGAGCGCCGCTTCGGCGCCGGCGCGATCGGCACCCTCGATCTCGATGTCGAACACCTTGCCCTGGCGCACGCTGGCAATGCCGCCGACGCCGAGCGACCGCAGCGCGCCTTCGATGGCTTTGCCTTGAGGATCGAGTACGCCGGATTTCAGTGTGACGGTGACGCGGGCTTTCATGGCGATGCTGTTGAGGGGCGACGGCCCTTCGACGAGAGACAATGGCAGACGACCCCGGTTATTCCAGCCCGGTGTCGCGGCAGATTTCCGACAGCGGCAGCAAGATGCCAAGCGCCGGCAATTCGATCGTATCGGAGAGCGAACGATAGCGCCGTTCTGCAAAATCCGTATCACGCGCGAACACGACGACATCCACTGCGTCCTGCGCGACGACGACGTAATGCGTGAGCGACGGCAGGCTCGTATAGGCGGTGCGCTTCCAGTGCAGATCGCGATCCGCCGTCGATGGCGAAAGGATCTCGAACACGGCAAGAACATCCCGCGTTTCTCGGCTGTACGGCTCCCGTCTCGCTGTACCCGCAGGCCGAATAAATATGTCAGGCTCCGGAAGGCTCGTGTCGGATATCCTCACGCTAACTCCCTTCGTCGCCTCCCAAGACTGAGCGCGCCTGTGTTGGAACGTTCCGAGAAGGACTGTGAGGTCAAACGCAATGGCCTGATGCAAATTGCTTGGCGAAGCATTCAAGATCGGTTCCCCGTCGATCAGCTCCCACTTCTCATTGTCCGGCCGTGTGTCGGTGAAGGCGAAATATTCCTCCACCGTCATCGGACCGGTCTTGATCGTCGGGACGCCCACGGAGCGCGCTCCTGAAAATCAGCTCTTCACGAGAACAGGCCCTGCCCCCTGCGGCCGTTCGCCCTCGCTCATGATGCCGAGCCGTTTAGCGACTTCGGTATAGGCTTCCAGCAAGCCGCCGAGGTCGCGCCGGAAGCGGTCCTTGTCGAGCTTCTCGTTCGACTTGATGTCCCACAGCCGGCAGGAGTCCGGAGAAATCTCGTCGGCAACGACAATGCGCATCATGTCGTTTTCCCACAGCCGGCCGGTCTCCATCTTGAAATCGACCAGGCGGATGCCGACGCCGAGGAAAAGTCCGGACAGGAAGTCGTTGACGCGGATGGCGAGCGACATGATGTCGTCGATCTCCTGCGGCGTCGCCCAGCCGAACGCGGTGATGTGCTCTTCCGACACCATCGGGTCGTTGAGTTGATCGTTTTTGTAATAAAATTCGATGATCGAGCGCGGCAGTTGCGTGCCTTCCTCGATGCCGAGCCGCTGCGACAAGGAGCCGGCTGCGACGTTGCGCACCACGACCTCGAGCGGAATGATCTCGACCTCGCGGATGAGCTGCTCGCGCATGTTGAGGCGGCGGATGAAGTGCGTCGGCACCCCGATGTCATTGAGGTGCTGAAAGACGTATTCGGAGATCCTGTTGTTAAGGACCCCCTTACCTTCGATCACCTGATGCTTTTTGGCATTGAAGGCGGTCGCGTCGTCTTTGAAGTGCTGTATCAGGGTTCCCGGCTCCGGCCCTTCATACAGGACCTTCGCCTTGCCCTCGTAAATGCGGCGACGGCGGCTCATCGGAGTGTACCGTGGCTTGGTGAAATCCATGGAAATGCCGTGGCTCCAGTTCTGTTATCGGTCCGCGGCGGCGGCGATGGGGCGTGCGACTCGAACGCGCCCCTCCGCGACGGAAAGGCTAGCTGAACGCGGCGCGGAGTACAATTGACATAGACCCGCGAGGGCTTGCCCGCAACGGCGATATTCGTCCCATACACCGGTTGCCTTGACGGGCTACCCCCTATATGCAAGGCGCAAGCTTCTTCCGGCAGTTCCAATCAGCACCAGGGCGAAGGGCAATGACTAGTTTCGACAAGCGCGAAGACGCCTTCGAGAAGCAATTCGCGCATGACGAAGAGCTTCGATTCAAGGCGACTGCACGCCGCAACAAGCTTCTCGGCCTGTGGGCGGCGGAAAAGCTCGGATTGAGCGGTGCGGAAGCGGAAAGTTACGCCAAGTCGGTGGTGATGGCCGATTTCGAAGAAGTCGGCGATCACGATGTGCTCCGCAAGATCCGCAAGGATTTCGACGCCAAGGGCGTGGCGCAATCGGACCACCAGATCAGCCGTGTCATGACCGAGCTGCTGGAAAAGGCGGTTGCCGACATCAAAGCGGGCAAATAGGCAGAGCTTAAGCTTTAGCGCACCGCTTTATCACGGGCGAACCGATGGCGATTCCCACTTTCAATCTCGCGCGGACGTTGGGCGCGGGCGAAACCGTGTTCAGCGGTTGGTGCAGCCTGCCCTATCCGATCGTCGCGGAAATGATCGGCCGCGAGGGCTTTGCGGCGGTCACGCTGGAAGCGCAGCACGGGCTGTGGGATGTGAGCGGATTGCTCACGGGTGTCGCCGCCGTGCGGCAGAGTGGCGCGGCGCCGGTGGTGCGCGTGCCGGTCGGCGACTTCGCGCTCGTGTCGCGGGCGCTCGATTTTGGCGCCGAAGGCATCATCGCGCCGATGATCAACACGGCCGCCGACGCACGCGCATTCGCGGCGGCGGCAAAATATCCGCCCGTGGGAGAACGGAGCTGGGGCCCGCACCGCGTGACGTCGCTTGCCGGGCTTACCGATCAGTCGGTGTATCTGCGCGAAGCAAACGATAATGTGATCACGCTCGCCATGATCGAGACCCGCACCGCGCTCGCCAATGTGCAGGCGATCGTCGAGACGCCGGGCATCGACGGGCTATTCCTCGGCCCGTCCGATCTGTCGATCGCGCTGTCGGACGGCAAAAGCCTCGACCCGCTGTCGAAAGATGTAGAGCGGGAGTTCGACCGCATCGTCGCCGCCTGCCAGCAGGCCGGCAAGGTGCCGGGCGCGTTTTGCCACACCGCCGAGCGCGCGGCGGCGCTCAAAAAGCGCGGCATGCGTTTCCTCGCGGTGATGAGCGATATTGCGATGCTGCGCGCCGGCACGGCGGCGGCGCTCAAGGTGCTCAAGGGCTAACGCGCAATCGAGCGTGGCGCAGCGCACGTCCGCGACGCGACGCCGGAAATTGTTCACATTCAGCCGCGGCCCGGCAGCATGCGCACGAGCGTGCGGTCGCCGAACACATAATGATGGATCAGGGCGGCGGACGCGTGCAAGGCTGCGAAGATGAGAAGCGCATTGGCGAGAAGCTCATGCACTTCGATCACGCTATGCGCGGCGGCGCGATCGGCCGGCCAGGGCGACCCGAGGTGCCAGACGCCGAAGATGGGCAGCGCGTTGCCGCGCTTGAGCTGCGCGACAATGCCGACAATCGGCACCGCCAGGAGCAGCGCATAGAGCGCGTAGTGACCGAACGTGGCGGCAACTTCCCCTGCCCGGCCGAAACGGGTCGGCAACAGCGCCGGCGGGCGATTGGCAAAACGCCAAAGAAGGCGCACAGCGAGCAACACGAGAACGAATTCTCCCAGCGCGACGTGGGTGGCGAACGCAGAATCGCGTGCGACCCCTTTCGGGAAATCGTCGATGAACTGCCCGAGCAGCCAGCCGGCCACCACGCAAATCACCGTGGCCCAGTGCAGCGCCTGCGGGAGCACGCCGTAACGCGTATCTGTATTGACCAATTGCATCGTCAAAATTTCCTATTTGGGCAAATTTCTTACACCGCCGCATCCGGCGGAAGTTTGATCTCGCACAATGCACGCGATCACCCAATGATTTGGTCGATTTGGCGGAGCGCCGCCGCGAGGTCGGTTTCGACGAGCGCCGTCGCAAGCGTGACGATTCTGTAGCCGCGTTCGATGAGCCAGGCGTGCTTGCCGGCGCGCGCTTTGGCGGCGGCGGACTCCTCGTGCGCCGGCACAAGATCGAGGACGACGCGCAGCGGGAAGGACACAAAGTCGCAGATATGCGGGCCGACCGGCGTCTGCCGCTTGAAGCCGCGGTTGGCGAAGCGGCGGTCGTTCACCAGTGCCTGCCAGAGCGTGCGCTCGGCCTCGGTCGGATTGCGGCGCAGAAGCCGCGCCAAGCCGCGCACCGGGCCGCGCTCCGACGGCACGCGGCCTTCGCCATGCTCGGCGAGCAGCACGCGCAGCATTTCGGCTTCCGCGCCGTCGAGCACGCCGCCACGCGCGGGCCCCTTGCGGCCCTCGGCGATCGCCATGATCACGCCGTGCAAGGTCTGGATATCCTGCTGCGTCGGCTGCATGCGCGTGAAGATATTGCGCAGATTGATTTGCATCGTGTCGCGCTTGTCCGGCGGGCGGAAGAATTCGACCTTCTCCAGCTCGCGCTCGAGCGAAGCGAAGAAGGCGTAGAGCTGCTCCTTCGGCGCCGGTGCGGATTTTTCCGGCATGGCGAACGGCAAGTGCCCGCCACCTGCGAGCTTGGACCATTCGTAGGCGACGATCACCACGGCCTGCGCCAGATTGAGCGACGCGAAGGCGGGATTGACCGGCAGGGTGAGGATGCGGTCGGCAAGCGCTATCTCGTCATTCTCGAGCCCGTTGCGCTCACGGCCGAACACGACGGCGACGGTTTCGCCGGCGGCAACCTGCGGCGCCATCAAGGCTGCCGCCTCGGGCGCGCTGACAACGGGCTTGGCCTGGTCGTGCGCGCGGGCGGTTGCTGCGACGACGAAGGTGCAATCGGTGATCGCCTGTTCCAGGCTGTCGAACAGCGCGGCACCGTCGAGAATGCGGTCGGCGCCGGCCGCCATCATGCGCGCCTTGTCGTTCGGCCAGTGCTGCCGCGGCGCTACCAGCCGAAGCCGCGACAGGCCGAAATTCGCCATGGCGCGCGCAGCGGCGCCGATATTCTCGCCGAGCTGCGGCTCGACCAGGACGATGACCGGCCCGGGCCGTTCCTCCCATTCCTTCGTCTTATCGGTCCCGGCGCCCGGCATGGAATGCTTCGACTGCTCCGTTATTGGGCAAGCCGCCTCCGCGGCGGCCAGACATCCATAACCACGAAAAACCAGCGAACGGAAAGGGTTGCGAGCGTCATTCCGGAACGCGAGCGAAGCTCGCGGGCCTGGATTCCATAACCACGCAAAGCGAGGTGACGGGAGGCTTTGAATGTGTCCCCACGGGGACAGTGGCTATGGATTCCGGGCTCCTCGCTTCGCTCGGCCCCGGAATCACTGGAGCGCCTTTCTCCGCCGCAGCGCGGATGCTATAGCGACGCCGCCGGCGCAGTGGGCGCACCCACCGGCCGCGCACGGTTCCTATCGCTTTTCCCATCCATTCCGCGCTGCAAGGGTCCCTCTCTCCATGGCGAAAATCAAAGTGGTCAATCCGGTCGTCGAAATGGACGGCGACGAGATGACCCGGATCATCTGGCAACACATCAAGGACAAGCTGATCCATCCCTATCTCGATATCAATCTGCTCTATTTCGATCTCGGCATTCAGAAACGCAACGAGACGCGCGACCAGATCACCATCGACGCAGCCGAAGCGACCAAGAAGGTCGGCGTCGCGGTCAAGTGCGCGACCATCACGCCCGATGAAGCGCGGGTGAAGGAATTCAACCTGCATGAGATGTATCGCTCGCCCAACGGCACCATACGCAACATCCTCGGCGGGGTGATCTTTCGCGAACCGATCATCTGCAAGAACGTGCCGCGGCTGGTGCCGGGCTGGACCAAGCCGATCATCATCGGCCGCCACGCCTACGGCGATCAATACCGCGCCACCGACTTCAAGGTGCCCGGCAAGGGCAAGCTTTATCTGACCTTCGTCGGCGACGACGGCGCCGAGATCAAGCGCGAAGTGTTCCAGTTCCCCGGCGCAGGCGTCGCCATGGCGATGTACAATCTCGACCAATCGATCCGCGACTTCGCCCGCGCGTCGATGAACTATGCGCTCAACCGCGGCTATCCGCTCTACCTCTCGACCAAGAACACGATCGTCAAAGTCTATGACGGCCGCTTCAAGGATATTTTCCAGGAAATCTTCGACAAGGAGTTCAAGGCGGAGTTCGAGAAGAAGGGTCTGACCTACGAGCACCGGCTGATCGACGACATGGTGGCGGCGGCGCTCAAATGGTCGGGCGGCTATGTCTGGGCCTGCAAGAACTATGACGGCGACGTGCAATCCGACACGGTGGCGCAGGGCTATGGCTCGCTCGGGCTGATGACCTCGGTGCTGACCACGCCGGACGGCAAGATCGTGGAAGCGGAAGCCGCGCACGGCACGGTGACGCGGCACTACCGCGAGCATCAGAAAGGCCGCGAGACCTCGACCAATTCGGTCGCGTCGATTTTCGCCTGGACGCGCGGGCTCGCGCACCGCGCCAAGCTCGACAACAATGCCGAGCTCGCGAAATTCGCCTCTACGCTGGAAAAGGTCACGGTGGATACCGTCGAGTTGGGCTTCATGACCAAGGACCTTGCGCTCCTGGTCGGCCCCGACCAGAAGTGGCTCACCACCACCGGTTTCCTCGACAAGGTGGATGAGAATCTAAAGAAGGCGATGGCAGCGTAACCCGGGCGGATTCATGGCGATCGGCAACAGCGGTATTATCTCTCGGCTCACTACAGCGCTCGCGGTGGCCGCGGGCGCATTGTCGGTGGGCGTGGCGCGGGCGCAATTGCCCGATGCTATCGCCGCGCTGGACGCGGCACCGCTCGTCACCCTCCATGCCGAAGGGGCGCAGATCTATGAGTGCAAGACCGGCAGCGACGGCAAGCTCACCTGGACTTTCCGCGAGCCGATCGCCTCGCTGATGCTCGATGGCCGCACGGTCGGACGCCACTATGCCGGGCCGACATGGGAGCATGTCGACGGCAGCAGCGTGCAGGCCAAGGTCGTCGGCAACGCGCCGGGCGCGACGGCAAACGATATTCCCTGGCTCAAGCTCGAAGTGGTCGAACGCCGCGGAACCGGCGCGCTTGCCGGCGCCGACATTATCCAGCGAATCAACACCGCCGGCGGCGTTCTGCACGGCTCATGCGAGCGCGCGGGCAGCCTGCGCAGCGTCGCCTACTCCGCCGATTACGTGTTCCGGCGCAAGGATAAATAAGGTGGCGGCGATTTGCCGCCTCGTGACGCAAACGCAAGCATCGCGGTGGCAGGCGCGCGCGGGCGAGCCTATTTAACGTCCATGGCGAACCAGAAGATCAATGTCGGGACGATCGTGGTGGTGGCGGTGCTGATCGCCATCATGATCGGAGCGCTGTGGTTTGCCGCCAGCGCCTGGACCGCGGTGTCCGGCCCGCCGATGCCGCCCGTCGGCTACGCCGCCATGATCCTGGGCGTCGTGCTGTCGCTTGCGGTCGGCTGCGGGCTGATGGCGCTTCTCTTCTATTCGAGCCGTCACGGCTACGACGAGCAGCATCCGCCTGACGAGCTTGGGTGACGCTGCACGGTGCGCACCGTTATCGGCCGAGCTGCGCGCTTTGAGCCGATCGCGGGTGAATGGAATGTTTACCCCGCGCATCAACGGGATTTGAACTTTTCTCCGGTAAGCACTTACCCCGCGGACGGCACCGGGCTCAAGTCTGCCGCAGCAAAACAGCGCCGCTTGCCGGCGCGCGAGTAAGAAATTTGGGGGCTCAATGTATAGCGTTCGGAACTGGATCGGCGTGGGCGCCGCCGCGCTCCTTGCCGGCGCGCTCACCTTTGCGACGACGGCAGGTTTTGCGATGCCGCGTTACGACGGCTTGTGGAGCGTCTCCATCGTGACGACCAAAGGCGACTGCATCGCGAGCTATCGCTATCCGATGCGCATTGCCAACGGCATTCTGGTCAATGGCGGCGACATTGCGGTTGACGTCGCCGGCCGAGTCGGAGGCGACGGCCTCGTAACGGTGATCTTGAGCCACGGCGACACGCGCGCCTCGGGCTTCGGCCGGCTCGCCGCCAACACCGGCGCCGGCACGTGGCGGACGACGACTTGCGCGGGCTCGTGGACGGCGGAGCGGCGGTCGTAAGACTGCTGTCCTGCGACATCCCAGAGTATCGTCTGGACTCAAAGCTTGTGCGCTCGGACTAAACTAGGCGCACGTCATGGCCGGACTTGTTCCGGCCATCCACGTCTCGCTTTCTTTTGATGCAGAACGACCGAAGCGACGTCGTTGTTTCGAACGGCGATGCGCGCGCACAACGCATCGGGATTGCCGCGATGGCATCAATGCCAAATGCGACCATGCCCGAATGCGACAATCCCGGACTGGCGGCGGGCCGCTTGCGCACCGCACCGCGTCCGGGATACGCGCCGACGCTACTGACTTCCGTATTTAGTGTTCGAAACCCTCAACCTTCCGCAGCATCGTCGTCGTCGCCCTCGCCTTCTTCACCGGCAAGGATTTTTTCGGCGATGAGTCCGGCATTCTGGCGGATGGCGGTTTCGATTTTCCCGGCGATGTCCGGATTGTTCTTGAGGAAGGTCTTGGCGTTCTCGCGGCCCTGGCCGATCCGCTGGCTGTCGTAGGAGAACCAGGCGCCGGATTTTTCCACCACGCCGGCCTTGACGCCGAGATCGATCAATTCGCCGTTCTTGGAGACGCCTTCGCCATACATGATGTCGAATTCGACCTGCTTGAAGGGCGGCGCGAGCTTGTTCTTGACCACCTTGACGCGGGTCTGATTGCCGACGACTTC
>DATMQV010000022.1:0-2207 GCA_035566615.1 Xanthobacteraceae bacterium | reverse complement strand
GGCGACGACAGCAAGGTGTAGCCGTCGGGCGCGGCCTGATAGGCGAATTCGGCGCCGATGTTGCCGCCGGCGCCGGTGCGGCTCTCGATGATGACCGGCTGGCCCCATTTCCGCGACAGCCAGTCTCCGACCAATCGCGGGATCGCGTCGGCGGTCCCGCCGGCCGCGAAAGGCACGATGATCCTGACGGCGCGTTCCGGATAATCTCCCGCGCGCGCCTGGCTGACGCCCAGCGCCAACACCACCACCACCAATAACGATGACGCACCGGTCCAGCGCCCGACAATCACCCAAGCCTGGGCGCGTGCGTGGCGCATGCGATGCCTCCCCCGATATTCGTTGCGGCCTGGCCGCGCGTGATGACAACTTGCATCGGTCTGTGTGAGGATGCAACGCGCATCGCCTATCCGTATTCACGCTTTCATGACCAGGAGTCGCCGATGGTGCAATCCCCTCCCCGTGTCGCCATTGTTGGAGGCGGAATCGGGGGCCTGTTCGCCGCCAACGCGTTGCTCGCCCAGGGCATAGCCGTATCGGTTTACGAGCAGGCGCCGGCGATCGGCGAGGTCGGGGCCGGCGTGTTCCTGACCCCCAACAGCGTGCGGCACCTGCAGCGGATCGGATTGGGACCGGCGGTGGAGAAATGGGGCGCCCGCGTCGGCCAGGAGTCCCGCTATTTCCGCCACGACGGCGCACCGATTGCGCCGGTGCAGGTGAGCGACTCCTCCGGCTGGAACGCGACCTTCGGGATGCATCGCGCCGATCTCGTCGACATGCTGGCAGCCGCCCTGCCTGCCGGCACCGTTCATACCGGGCACCGCTGCAACGGCTTCGATCAGGACGACAAGTTGGCCCGGCTGTCCTTCGCCAACGGCGCTTCGACCGAAGCCGACATCGTCATCGCCGCCGACGGCATTCATTCCGAGCTTCGGCCTTATGTGTTTGCCGCATCCCAGCCGGTATTTTCGGGCTCTGTCGCCTATCGCGGCCTGGTGGCGCACGAGCGCGTTGCGGATTGGCCGACCGACCGCTGGCAGATGTGGCTCGGCAAGGGCCGGCACTTCCTCGCCTTTCCCGTGCGCGCAGGAAAGCTGATCAACTATGTCGGATTCCTGCCGACCGACGAGCAGATGAAGGAATCATGGTCCGCCCCAGGCGATCCCGACGTTCTCAGGCAGGCCTTTGCGGATTGGGACCGGCGCATCCCGCGATTGCTGCGCGAAGTGAAGATCACGTTCCGCTGGGCGCTGTACGATCGCGAGCCGCTGCCGGTCTGGACCAGGCAGAGGCTGAGCCTGCTCGGCGATGCCGCGCATCCGATGCTGCCGCATCTCGGGCAAGGCGCCAATCAATCGATCGAGGACGGCATGGCGCTGGCGACGATTTTGGCGCGCACCGACCGGGCAACTGCGCCATCCGCGCTGACGGCCTACGAGCGGCTTCGCCGCGAGCGCGTGGCGCAGGTCCAGCGCGGCGCGCGCGAGAACGGGCTGCGCTATGATTCCGCCTATTCGGACCTCGGTGTCAGGGATGCGGAAATCGCTGCGCACGCCGCCTTCCGCAAGCGGCTCTATGATCATGACGTGGTGCCGGAGGCGCAAGCCGCCGCGGCAGCGCTGGCGTGATGGCTTTATAGTTCGGACTTGAGGCAGCTCGGGCTTAAGCGCCGGCCGCCGGCAGGCTCGCCGCCGCGATGGCGACAATCAACGCGAGCCGGCGCCCGATCCGGGACGGCGCAGCGCGCAGCAATGAAGTCACTTTCCGCATCACGCAAGTTCCTTCCGCGCCGGCCGGACAATGGTTCGGCTAAAGCAAACGCGGACCAAACAAATGAGCGAGCGGATCCCGTGTGTCGAGAGCGCGGCAAAAATAGCGATACGCCTACCGTGAGGCCCGCGAATGGCAGTGGTTTTCTGCCGCAAGTGAGACCGGCAGCGGTCGAAATTTTCTACGCGAAAATTCGCAACTCGCCTCGGGCCGAGCCGTCATCCCGGCGCGAACCCGAAGGTGCGTTCGAAGCGCTTGACGTAAGCGGGCCAGACTTCGGGATTGATGACGCGCGGCGGCCGCTTGCCGTCGAGCGCGTCCAGCATCTGTTCGGCGGCGATCCGGCCCATGTTCTCGCGCGCTTCATGGGTGACGCCGGCGGTATGCGGGCTTGCCAGCACATTGTCGAACTGCAAGAGCGGATGCTCCGGCGGCGGCGG
>DATMQV010000021.1:0-2594 GCA_035566615.1 Xanthobacteraceae bacterium | reverse complement strand
TCACGTCCGGGCTGTAGCAGAACACGTACAGCTCGCCGTCAAGGTAACCACCGTCCTTGTTGGTGAAATCCTTGAATGCCTGCTCTTCGCCGACCTCCTTCACATGCGCGGCGGCCCTTTCGACCAGGGCCTTTGCTTCATTGGCGGTGGCGGCGATGGCGCGGTCGGAGGCCATCGAGCCGGCGCACATGAGCGATACCGATAACGTCAAAAGGGCAGCTTTCTTCATCCAAGTCTCCTTGCCGAGCGAGTCAGGTTGGGTGGCGTGCAACTTGCGGAATCGCAAAACGTTACGGCGGGGAAGCTAAGAATTACTTAAGGTTGTGATTTGTCGATTGTTCTCCCTGTCGATGCGGCTTGCTACCAGCCACCTTGGACTGCGGGCGAGCGCGGCCAATGATTTCGGGCAGTGACTGTATCTCAGCGCGCGTCCTTGTCGGCTGAAGTTCCGCCATCCCCCGCCATGATCAGCTCCGCGTCGGTCACGATATAGCGCGCATAGCGATAGTCTCGGATAAAGCTGATCTGCTCGTCACGCCATTCGAGCCACATGAAGTAGCAGGGTTGCAAACTGTTGCTACCTTCGAACACGGCGATCACCTCGCGGCCGTTGACCCATGCCGGCGCGAGCCGCACGCCCTCGAAACTGGCGTAAATGGTGAAGAACCTGCCTACCTCCGCAGCACCGACGCGAGGTGGATAAGTCGACTGATGGAGTTTCACATCGTCAGCCAACAATGCCCGCAGGCTGTCCCAATCCCGCTCGTTGAAGAGCGCGACGTAGCGCGCGACCGCTGCAGATACCGGCCTCGCCGCGGCAAGCGGGGCGGCCTGCGCATTGATCTCGCGGAGACGCGCGCGCCCGCGTGCCAGATGGGCCTTCACAGCATCGACCGTAAGATCGAGGAGCTTTGCGATATCCTTCAACGACTCGTCGAGCACGTCC
Organism: Xanthobacteraceae bacterium; assembly: GCA_035566615.1. GTDB lineage: Bacteria > Pseudomonadota > Alphaproteobacteria > Rhizobiales > Xanthobacteraceae > BOG-931. Next base: position 1,648 of record DATMQV010000021.1, on the reverse strand, counting down.
TTGAGGATGACGACGCTCCGCTGAATGACGGGAAGCTCGGAAAAACGCGATACGGCGGTCTCGACCGCTTCCTGGCGCATCAAGACCTCCACCGGGTCCTCGTTGCCTTCATCGGCAATATCGCAAGCCGCCTCGATCGGCTCCGCCATTCGTACTGCCCGGCTGCGCAAGAGGTCGAGCGCGCGGTTGTGGGCGATCCGGAACAGCCAGGGTCGAAGCTGCGGCATTTCCTTGGTTTCCTCGAGCACGGCCAGCGCCCTGGCGAGCGTATCCTGTACGACGTCCTCGCCGTCGATCACCGATCCCATCAACCGCGCGCAGTAGCGGTGCAACTGGGGACGCAACTCGCCGGTCAGAGCAAGAAGCTCCGCCCGGCGGTCGCTGTCCGGCGAGGATTGCCTTGCGTTCAAGCCGCCGCTCCCTCGAGTATGGTTATTCCCGTGTCGCCCTTCAGTCCGAAGACCACACCTTCAGCGTATTTCGCCTCCTCAAGCAGCGATACAACTTTCTTGCCGAATTCCTGCGGTGGCATCGGCGTACCCAACCGCGCCAGGAACTGCTCGCGTTCGATGCCCATCGCGCTGGCATAGGCGTTGGCGCCGGCATCACCGACCCCGGTATCGCCGACCATCTGCAAAGGCACGAGAGCCTGAAAACGAATTCCGAGATTTTTCTTCGCCGATACGGCGTTGGCATAGTTGGTCATCAACCAGAGCATACGCTTGGCGCCGGCATAGCCGCCCGAAAGCGGCGATCCATTCACCGCCGCGCCGCTCGATGCCACGAGCACGCGGCTGCCGGGTTTGAGCGGCGTCTTCAGCGCCGCCTGCAACCAATAAAGCCCACCCCTGACGTCCGTCTCCCACGTCGCACTGAAATCCGCCCAGCTTAGCTCGTCCAGCCGGCCCATCGGCGGCTTTGCTCCCGCGTTCAACACCAGTATGTCCGGATCAACGTCGTTCAGGATGCGGTAGGCCGCGGTCTCGTCCGTGACATCGGCTGTGATCGTGGCGACATCGAGCCGGACGCGGACCGCGGCAAGCGTATCGCGATTGCGGGCAACGACTGTCACGTTGGCACCATGCGCGACCAGGGCCTCGACCAAACCGAGGCCAAGGCCGCGGCTGCCGCCGGTGACGACAATTTTCTTGTCCTTGAGGTTCATGAGCGTGCTCCGAATAAACAGACGGTTTAGGCGCGGAAACAAGAAGTCGGTCGGTGCAGTGCTTGCTGACCTTGTTTCCGCCTTCACTCGGCCTGGCTTCATTCCCAGGCATCCAGCTTGATCTCGTTTGGCGCGGCCCTTCCCTTGCCGGTTTCAAGCAACGACTTCAGGCTCAAGAGGAAGACGCCCCATTTGGTGCTGCAATGGTGCATGAACTCGACCGGCTCCTTCCAGCCGCGTTGCTTGAAAAGGACGATGGTCCAGTCGCCTTCCTGCCTGAGGTCAAAACTCACCTTTGTACCGATCCATTCCTGCGGCCCGTCGACCACGAGCCACTCGACCCGCCGCGCTGGATCGAGTTCGAGAACTTTCATGTCGATGCCGCCGGCGCCGAAGCGAAATTGAATGGTACCGCCGGGTTTGGTGTCCCCGCGCGTGTCGTTGGTCCACCAGCCGGACAGACCTTCGAGCGTGGTCAAGGCC
>DATMQV010000020.1:0-7436 GCA_035566615.1 Xanthobacteraceae bacterium | reverse complement strand
GCACGGAGACCAGAAGCGGCCGCCTCCGGTCGCCGAACTTTTTGCCGGTGGTCTTTTCGAGGAATTGGATTCCTTCAGCGAGTGCCGCAGCAAGATCTTACGCGGCGCTTGCTTCGCCGTTGACGGTCGCGGCACAAAGGCTGATCGGAAGCACGAAGGCGGGCGGCACCGGCAGGCCGAGCGCGGCCATGCGCGCCAGGTTGGCGGCCTTTCCGCCGACGATGTCGGCGGAATATTGCTCCGCCGTTTCGCCGCCGATGCGGGCAATCTGCACGCTCACGTCGTTCCTCCCCTGGTTGCGCATGCGCTTTTCCGAAGACGTCGTCCACCTTTCAGGATGACCTTTAAGCCGACAAATCCGCGAGCACGTGGTCGCGCAACAGATGGCCGAAGGCCGCCAGCCGATCGGTCGATCGCTCGAGCGCGCGGGCGAATTCGAGCACCGACAGCGCCGCTTTGAACTGAAAATCGCCGGTTAGAATGCGCGCCGTCACTGCGCGTTCCGCTGCGTCGGCTTTGTGCTCGACATCGCTAAATCGCCCGATGGCGGCGAGCGCATCTTCGGTGTCGATGCGATGGCCCTCCGGAACGTCGGCCGCCGCCGCAACACCGGCCGCCGCCGCTTCGGTGCCGGAAACCGTCGCCATACAGAGTTCCGCAAGCGGTTCGAGCAGTTCCGCAGGAATCTCGCCCGGAATGACCGAGGCGACGAAGGCGGCCTGTTCGAGCTCGTCGACCGTATCCTCCATCTGATTGACCAGCCGTTCGATGCTGCGGTTGGCATTGAAGCGCACGATGGCGCTGCGCGCATCGACGGCGATCCGGTCGGCCTTTTCCTCGATGCGCCGTGCGCGATCCGCCAGCGCTGTCGCGTCGAACGGCCGGCCGGCTTGGCGCTCGGCGACAAAGCGGGCGGTGGCGGCCGCGATCTCGCGCGCGAGGCCCGCCTGCCTGATCATCACCGCCATCAAGGTGCGATCGACGCGTTGCAGGTGCGCGACCAGCGCTGCTTCGATGCGGTCGCGCGCCAGGCGCGTGGAGCCGCCCTCGGCCAGCGCCTCCGCCGAAACACGCAGCACCGTCTTGACGAAATCGACGGCGGCGTCGCGCCCGAGCACATTGTCCAGGCGCTCGCCAAAGCCGATGCGGGTCGGCGTCGCGTGATGCACCGCCGCGGCAACCAGATCGCCGCCGCCGAGCTCGAGGAAGGCGCGATGGCCGAAGCGGTGATGCGCCGCCCAGGACAAGACGCGGATGGCGTCATTCTTGGAAATCCATTCGCGCAGCACTTTGCGGGCTTTGTTCCAGTCGATCAGGAACACAAGCGAGGCGCCGATGCTCTCCAGAAACACGTCACGGCTCTCGGCGTTGTCGTCAGTGAAGCGGCCGGTGACGAGATAGAAGGCGCCGTCGTCACCGAGGCCGGCCGCGCTTTTGCGCTCCAGCCCGCTCCAATCCACGGTGAAATTGCGGAACATGCCGATGAAGAACTTGGCGCGCGCCAGATGCACATCGGTGTAGGTCACCGTCACGACATCGTGCTCGACGGTGATCACCACCACATGAGCATCGGTCTCGCCGATATCGTTCTGGACGGTCAGCCGTTCGCCGCTGCGGGTCGCGGTCGTTGCCAACCCCGGATGACCGAATTTGAGCTTTTCGGTCGCGTGCACGCCGCGCATGAAAGCTTCGACCGCGGGGCGGTCCTCCGGCAGCAATCCTGAGACGCGCGCCCCGGCCAGCGTCTCCTCCGCATGCGCGGCGGCGAGCCGGTTGAGCGCCTTGTGCAAATCCATGACCAGACGGTGCAGGCTGTCGCCGTCAGTATCGGAAATCGCCGTGAGCCGCATGACGTCGCGAAATTCAACGATGTCGGAGGTGCCGACCGGAGCAAGTTTTTGCAGGGCCCCCAGCCGCTCTTCGGCTTTCGTGCCGTCCGCCGTGTCGCCCGCTTTCACGGCGCGGATCATGGCGACCACATCGTCCCAGATGGCGGCACCTAATGCGCCCAATCCCGGCGCTGAAATCTGCTCGCCCGCGGACAGGACTGCGCGATTGACCAGGGTTTCCAGCGCGATGTGGTCAATCCCCGCAGCATGGCATTCGCGCGCCAGATCGAAGCGAGCGCCGCTCGGTTCGCCGGCGTGACGGGCAGCCGCTTGCAAAACGCTCAAGCGGAGTTTGACGCGGTCGTTCGCGGTCAAGCCTTCCGCAATCAGCGCCGGCAACAACAAATCGGCCTGTCCGAGCCGCTCGATGATTTCTGATTTCATGCGCCGCCACCTGCTCGCTTGCGCATTGAAGAAAGCAGATGAGCATGACGTTGTTATTGAGCTAGATCATTCATCAAACCGTCACGATCCAGCCCGCGCCGCGCTCGCTCGGGCTTGGACGCAAATTGAAATGAGCTAGGCCGCGAGCGCCGCTTTCCCGGCATTCGCAAGCGCCGCCGCAAGCCGTTCGCGGTCGAGCGGTTTGACGAGGAAGCCGTCCATGCCGGCGGCGAGGCACGCTTCGCGATCCTCGGCCGAAGCGTTGGCGGTCAGTGCCAGGATCGGCGTACGCGGCGCTCCAATCTCCGCTTCGTTGGCGCGGATGCGGCGCGCTGCCTCCAAGCCGTCCATGCCCGGCATGTGCAGGTCCATCAGGATGCGATCGAAAGGCGCGTGGCCGGCGCGCGCCGCAACCCAACAGTCGACTGCCGCCGCGCCGTTTGCCGCAACGGTCGGATGATGACCGAGCTTGATCAGCAGCGCGCGCGTCAGTAGCGCGTTGATATCGTTGTCCTCGGCCACAAGAATCGAAAGTCCGCCGCCGGCATGGGCCGTGCTCGGCGGCTCGGCACCTTCGCTCATGCCGCCCGACTCGAAGCCGTCATTGGTCGAAAGACGCGCAGCGAGCGACGCAGCGCGCACCGGCTTAATCAGATATCCAGTGAAGCCCGCGTCCTTGAGCGCGGCGAGTTCCGTGCGCATCGCCGGCGTCACCAGCACGATGCGCTGCGGCACGCTCGCCGCGGCGCGTGCGAGTTCCCTGCTGGCTTCGGTGCCGAGCACGTGATCGACAAGGAGCGCGCTCCAGATCCGTTCCGGCAGGATCGCGGCGGCGACTTTTTCGTCGGGAACGATTTTGGTGTGGGCGCCCCAGCGTTGCAGATGGCGGGCGATCAACGACGCCTCGGTCAGAGCCGGCGCGACGATGAGAATGTCGCCGCCGCTCGGATCAGGCACCGCGAGCGCCGGCAGGCCGGCCTCATCGGCGCTCGGCAGCGCGACCGCCACGCGAAACGTGGAGCCTTGCCCGGGCGCGCTTTCAACCGCGATCGAGCCGCCCATGCTCTCGACGATCCGGTTTGAAATCGTCAACCCAAGGCCGGTGCCGCCGAATTTGCGGGTCGAGCTGCCGTCGGCCTGCTCGAATTCCAGGAAAATACGCGCCTGGTCCTGCAGCGAGATGCCGATGCCGGTGTCGGTCACGGCGATGGAAATCATATCCGGCTGCGCGGCTGGCTCGACGACGATGGAGACGCCGCCTTTCTCGGTGAACTTGATCGCATTGCCGGCGAGATTGAACAGAACTTGGCGCAGGCGCGCGGCGTCCCCGACCACGCGCGCGGGCAGGCGCTCGTCCACATAGCAGCCGATCTCGAGGCCTTTTTCCTGCGCCCGCGGGCCGAGCAGCTCGACGACTTCCTCGACAAAGGATGCGAGCAAAAACGGCCGCACCGCGAGATCGAGCCGGCCGGCTTCGATCTTGGAAAAATCGAGCACCTCCTCGATCAGCGAGAGCAACGTTTCGCCCGAGGTCTTCACGGCTTTCAGATAGGTCGTCTGCTCCGGCGTCAGCGCCGTGTCCCCGAGGAGATCGGCCATGCCGAGAATGCCGTTCAGCGGAGTGCGGATCTCGTGCGAAACCATCGTCAGGAACCGCGACTTGGCGCGATTGGCCGCTTCGGCCTGGTCGCGCGCGACCGCGAGCGCGCGTTCGGTCAGCACGCGGTCGGTCACGTCGCGGCCGACGCTCTGCATCTCGCTTGGGCCGTCGGCGCGCACGGTCACTTCGCGCCAGGCGATCCAGCGGGCGCCATCGATCGCCGCTATTTTCTGATCACAGGCGCGCGCGCCGTCCGCCATGACTGTGGTTTCGCTCTGTTCCAGCACCGGCAACGTGAAGGTGCTGGCAACCAGGTCTTCGCGGCCGCGGCCGGCAAGCGCGCAATAAGCGTCGTTAACGTAACTGATCGCGCCATTGGCGTCGCGCCGCACGATTACGTCGTCCTGCGCCTCGAGGAAACTTGCGGTGCGCTCCTGGGTTTCGCGAATTTCCCAGTTCCGGTCAGCTGCCTCGTCGAGACGCGTCTCCAACTCGCGCAACTCCGCCTTCATCCGTCGGATGCGCGCGATCAGGATGCCCATGGCGCCACAGGCGGCGCCGAACAGTGACGCAACGCCGATGGCGAACATATATGGGTCGTAATGGGCCGCGGGCGATGTCGCCCCCGCCAGGAAGCCGAAGGCGACCGCAAACGACATGAACGTGACGATTACGGCGCGAACGATGAACGAGGAGAGACGGCGGGTCGCGATGGCGGGTTTTCGAAGGTGTGCGCGAGGGCGCATTGTCGCTATCCCGCTCGGCTTGGTCCCGGCGGCCGTCGCTCCAGCCATACGGGGCATGCGCCGCTATCGGTGCAGTTATCTATGTAGTCTCGTGAAATTTGGCGTATGAACCTTGCGCAACTCTTGCCTTCCGGACCGACGATTGGAGCAAGGGTTGACGCTTTGTTAACATTGGTTGCACGGAACCGACGCTGGCATGGTCGGGCCGGCCGGGAGATGAGTGGATGGATAAGGCTGTAAATTCCAAGCGTTCGGCAGCGAAATTGCCCGCCCCAGCGCGTGTCACTCGCGAAGAGGCGGAGGCGGCTGTGCGCACGCTCATTCAGTGGGCCGGCGACGACCCCGATCGCGAGGGGCTGCGGTCTACCCCGTCGCGGGTGGTGCGTGCTTATGAGGAATGGTTCGCCGGCTACAAGGATCATCCGCGCGACTATCTCAAGCGCACCTTCGAGGAAACCGGCGGCTATGACGAGGTGGTCGTGTTGCGCGACATCCGCTTCGAGTCGCATTGCGAACACCACATGGCGCCGATCATCGGCCGCGTGCACATCGGTTATTTGCCGCGCAATCGCGTGGTCGGCATTTCAAAACTGGCGCGGCTCGTGGAAGTTTATGCCAAGCGCCTGCAGATCCAGGAAAAGATGACCGCCGAAATCGCAACCTGCCTGGACGAGGTGCTCAAGCCGCACGGCGTCGCGGTGGTGACCGAGGCAACCCACCAATGCATGACCACGCGCGGCATCCACAAGACCGGCGTCAGCATGGTCACGAGCCGCATGCTCGGGGTGTTTCGCGATCACGCCGAGACCCGGCAGGAGTTTCTGGCAGCGATCGGCATGCGTGGCGGCGTGCATGTCGCCAATGGCGGCTGAGCCCGGCTCTTTCTTGAGAGCGTGATCTGGAAATATCATCCGGCGCCGGCCCGGGCCTGGCAGGTCGTCCTAAAAAAGTAGCTCAAGCAAAAGATCGAGCGGACGGCGATTTCGGGGAAAGATATGCTCGCTAGTCTAGAGCATGATCCCGAAAAGTGGGAACCGGTTTTCGGACAAGATCATGCTCAAAACAAAGAATCTAGGCGGATTTCTGGTGCTCGATTTTCAGGTGCTTGAGGCACTCGTCCTCTCTGTGGATCGCGAGCAGATTGATCCCGCTCTGCAGAACCGAGTAGTTCAGCTCTTCGAGCCAGGCGCGCAGCTTTCCGGCATCGACCTTGAGCGCTTCGATCAGCATCATCGGGCGATGGAGCTGGATGCTCTTGGTAGCGCCCGCCAGGGCTTCCAACTCCATGCCCTCGACGTCCATCTTGATCAGATCGAGGCGGGGGAAGTTGAATGCGTCGAGGCTGATGGCGCTCACATCGACCATGCGGGCTTCGGAATAATCGATCGCCTGGCCGATGAATTCGGTGCCGTCGCGCAGTTTCAGCTCTAGGCTGCCGAAGCTTCCGGGGGCGAGATAGTTCGGATTGGGAATCTTCATTTTGCCCGGCGCCATGCTCACCGCGGCGTGGATGGCGCGGGCGTTGAAGCAATTGTTGATCGCGAGATTGCCGGCGAGCGCGTAATAGATGCGTTCTTGCGCTTCGATGGCGATGACAATGCCCCAGCCGGTCATGTGTCTCGCCCATTCGACGCTGTGCACGCCGATATTGGCGCCGCAATCGATGGCGACGATGCCGTCGCCGTAGCAGCGGCGGCGCAGATCGAGCAGCATAAGCAGCAGCGTGACGTCGGCCGGATCGTAAGCGGCATTCTCGAGCAACTGGAAGCCGACGCCGAAGCCGGAGTTGTCCGGCCGCCGATATTCGTCAAAGCGATTGACGATCATCGCGCCATGTTCGGTTGAGGCCAGGATAAACGCGAGCTTGCGGGGCGGATTGGTCATCGAGGCCGGTGCCGCGTCAGCCGACGCCTTGCGGACGGCGGCGAATCACATCGTATGTGCAGCGCGATGCTCCGCGCTTGGCGAATCGCAGTCAATGGGATGTCGGCGGATCGGACGGCCCGGTTGCGGCTCCGGCGTCACGCTGCGCGCCGCACCTCGTCGGTCAGCGCGCGATAGGAGAGGGCCTCCGCCAGATGGACGCGGCCGACTTTGTCGGCGCCGTCGAGGTCGGCGAGCGTGCGGGCCACCCGCAGCACGCGATGATAGCCGCGCGCCGACAGCCGCATGGCGTCGGCGGCTTCGCGCAGCAGCGCAAGTCCGCTGGAGTCCGGCCGCGCCACATCTTCCAGCACGGTGCCGGATACGGCGGCATTGCTGCGCAGATGCGGCAATCCGATCGCCGCGTAGCGCGCCGCCTGCCGCTCGCGCGCCTGTGCGACACGTTCGGCAACCTCACGGCTTCCTTCGGCCGGCGGCGGCAAGAGGAGATCGGCGGCAGTCACCGCCGGCACCTCGATATGCAGGTCGATGCGGTCGATCAGCGGGCCGGAAATGCGTGTCTGATAATCGGCGGCACAGCGCGCATTGGCCCCGCGCCGGCAGGTATAGCCGGCATCATTGGCGTGGCCGCAGCGGCACGGATTCATCGCGGCTACCAGCATGAAGCGCGCCGGATAGGTGGCGCGATGATTGGCGCGTACGATCGACACCTCGCCGGTTTCCAGCGGCTGGCGCAGCGAGTCGAGCACCTGGGGCTGGAATTCCGGCAGCTCGTCGAGGAAAAGCACGCCGTGATGGGCGAGCGAAATCTCGCCCGGCCGCGCATGCAGGCCGCCGCCGACCAAGGCCGGCATGCTGGCGGAATGATGCGGCGCCCGGAACGGCCGGCGGTTGGTCAGCGCGCCGCCCTCGATCACGCCGGCAATCGATTGC
>DATMQV010000019.1:0-18752 GCA_035566615.1 Xanthobacteraceae bacterium | reverse complement strand
GCGCGCGACGCGACGGCGGTGGTGTGGGCGGACAATCCCAAACCCAATCCGCGGCTCGACAACCGGCTCAAGGATGTCGAGGAAAAGCTCGATCTGCCGCCGCTCAAGGACGAACTGCGCAGCTTCGTCGACTGGGTCGCGAACTACACGGTGAGCTCGCGCGGCATGGTGCTGCGCATGTGTCTGCGCATGGGCGAGAATCTCGGCCCTGAGCGCGAGCGGGTCGGGGTTCGTCTTGTTGGTCCGCCGCCGCAGCGCAAAACCGCGGCGCGCGAGCGCTTGCTTGCGCTTCTGGCCGACGGCACGACGCGCGGCAAAGCCGAGGCGGCACGCGAAGCGGGCGTGAGCACAGGCGTGATCGACGGGCTGATCGACGAAGGCACGCTCGAGACCGTGGTGCTGCCGCCCGAGCCGGTGGCGGAAAAGCCCGATCCGGATTTTACCACCACCGATTTCACCGGCGATCAACAAGTCGCGGCCGCGGAACTGAAAGCGACCGTGGCGAAGGGCGGCTATGCGGTGACCCTGCTCGACGGCGTCACCGGCTCGGGCAAGACGGAAGTCTATTTCGAGGCCGTAGCGGACATGATCCGCGCCGGCCGGCAAAGTCTCATCCTGATGCCTGAGATTGCGCTGACCGCGCAATTCCTCGACCGCTTCGCCGCGCGCTTCGGCGTGCGCCCGGCGGAATGGCATTCGGAACTGTCGCCGCGCAAACGCGCGCGCACCTGGAGGGCAGTCGCCGAGGGTGACGTTTCTGTTGTGGTCGGCGCGCGCTCGGCCTTGTTTCTGCCGTACGCCAATTTGGGCCTGATCGTGGTCGATGAGGAGCACGACCAGGCCTACAAGCAGGAAGACGGCGTGCATTATCACGCGCGCGACATGGCGGTGGTGCGCGGGCACATCGCGCAGATCCCGGTGGTGCTGTCGTCGGCGACGCCGTCGCTCGAGACCGAAGTGAATGCGCGGCGCGGACGTTACCGGCGCCTCGCCTTGCCGGAGCGCTTCGGCGGCCAGCGCCTGCCGTCGGTCGAGGCGATCGATCTTACGCGCGAACGGCCGCCGCCCGGCCGCTTTATCGCGCCGACGCTCGCCGGCGCGGTGAAGATTGCGATCGAGCGCGGCGAGCAGGCGTTGTTCTTTCTCAACCGCCGCGGCTATGCGCCGCTGACGCTATGCCGCGCCTGCGGCTTCCGCTTCTCTTGTCCGAACTGCGACGCGTGGCTGGTCGATCACCGCTTCCGCAAGCAGCTTGTCTGCCATCACTGCGGCTTCGGCATGCCGCATCCGGCCGAGTGCCCGAAATGCTCTGGCGTAAATTCCTTCGTCGCCATCGGGCCCGGCGTCGAGCGGCTGGAAGAAGAGGTGCGCGAATTGTTTCCACAGGCGCGCCTGCTCGTGCTTTCCAGCGATCTCGTCGCCACGGTCGAGCGGCTGCGCGAAGAGCTCGAGGACGTGGCCGCCGGCCGCTTCGACATCGTCATCGGCACGCAACTTGTCGCCAAGGGGCACCACTTTCCGAAGCTCAATCTGGTCGGCGTGGTCGATGCGGATCTCGGTCTCAGCAACGGCGATCCGCGCGCGGCCGAGCGCACGTTCCAGCTTCTGCATCAGGTGGTCGGCCGCGCCGGCCGCGATGCCGGCACCGGCTACGGCTATCTGCAAACGCATCAGCCGGAACATCCGGTGATGCGCGCCCTGATCGCGCAGGACCGCGAGGCGTTCTACGATGCCGAGATCGAGGCGCGCGAGCGCAGCTTTTATCCGCCGTTCGGGCGGCTCGCGAGCATCGTCGTCTCCGGCGAGGACAAGCACGACACGCAAAGCTTTGCGCCCGCGCTGGCACGCGCCGCGCCGCTCGACGAGGCCGTGCGCATTCTCGGGCCGGCCGAGGCGCCGCTTTCGCTCATCCGCGGCCGCCACCGCTTGCGGCTTTTGATCAAGGCGCCGCGCGCCTACGATCTCTCGGCCTATGTGCGCGAATGGCTGGCAGAGGGACCGAAGCCGAAAGGCTCGCTCAAGCTCGACATCGACATCGATCCGCAGAGTTTTTTGTAGGCTTTTGTTCACCGGCAGGATGGGTTGAGTGAAACGAAACCCATCGAATGTTTATTGTCCACGGCTGATGGGTTTCGCTGGCGCTCAACCCATCCTACGGGCTAAGGGCCGACCCCATGACGGCGACCATCCAGACGTTTCTCCTCCTGTTTGCGGTGCTCGTGGTCGTCGCCGTGGTGGCGCGGCGCCTCAATACCGCGTCGTCGATCCTCCTGGTTGTCGCCGGCATCTTGCTGGCCCTTATTCCCGGCCTGCCTCGCATTGCACTGGCGCCGGAACTGGTGCTGCTGGGCATTCTGCCGCCGCTCATTTATTCGGCCGGCGTCGCCATGAGCTGGCGCGAATTCCGTTTCAATCTGCGCCCCATCATCCTGCTCGCCTTCGGCTGCATTCTCTTCACCGCCTGGGCGGTGGCGGCGGTATCGCATTATCTGCTCGGCATGCCGTGGGCAGTCGGCTTCGTGCTCGGCGCTATCGTCGCGCCGACCGACGTGGTGGCGCCGCTCGCGATTGTGCGACGGCTCGGATTGCCGCGCCGGCTGATCGTCGTGCTCGAGGGCGAGGGGCTGGCCAATGACGCCACCGCGCTCATTCTTTACCGCTTCGCCGTCGCCGCGGTCGGCACCGGCGTGTTTTCGGCCGGCACGGCGGCCGGCGACTTCGCGCTCATCGTGGTCGGCGAAATCGCCTACGGCGTCGGCATCGGTTGGGTCAGCCTGCGGCTGCGCCGCTGGGCGCAGGATCCGCGGGTCGAGATCACGCTGTCGTTGATGACGCCCTATGTGGCGTTCTTGCTGCCGGCGCATCTCGGCGGCTCGGGCGTGCTCGCCACCGTTGCGGCCGGACTTTACGTGAGCTGGAATGGTCCGCTGCTCATTCCGGCGGCGACCCGGCTGCAGGGCATCTTCTTCTGGGATCTTTTGGTCTATCTGCTCGAGGGCTTGGTCTTTCTCGTCACCGGCATGCAGCTGCGCATTCTGATCGAGCGCACCGATCCGGTACTGCTGCATCAGCTTGCGATCGCCGTGCCACTTGTCGTCGCCGTGATCGTGATCGCACGCTTTGTGTGGGTCTTTCCGGCGATCTATCTGCCGCGCTGGTTCAGCCCGGCACTGGCGAGGCGCGATCCGTCGCCGCCGTGGCAGTGGACTTTCCTGCTCGCCTTTACCGGCGTGCGCGGCGTCGTCTCGCTGGCGGCGGCGCTCGCTGTTCCGCTGACCACGGAAGCCGCTTCGGCATTTCCGGACCGCGACCTTATTCTGTTCGTCACCTTCGGGGTGATCGTGGTCACGCTGATCGGGCAGGGCATCGTGCTGTCGCCGATCGTGCACTGGCTCGCCTTGCCGCGCGATGCCGAAGACGAGCGCCGGCGCGAACGCGGCGCCGAGCTCAAGGCAAGGCTCGAAACCCTCAACGTGGCGCAGAGCGAGCTCGAGCGGCTTGCCGCCGACGGCGACACCGAGCCGAGCGTCCTTGCGCTGCTGCGCTCGCGCCAGGACAATCGCGCCCGGCAAGTGCCGAAGGATACCGATAGCAAGGAGGCGGTCGCCGCGGCGCTGGCGCTGCGCGCCGAGCTGATCAAAGCCGAGCGCGAATACATCTACCGGCTCCTGCAGGAGGGGCAGATCACCGACGAAGCCCGCCGGCGCATCGAGCGCGAGCTCGATCTGGAAGAGGCGGCGATCACGCTGAAGCGCGAAGACGAGGACGACCCGCCGCTCTAGTTGGATGTGATCTTCAACATGACGGCCAATACACCTACGAAATGACCGACGCCGCGATGGCGCGCAGCTCCGCGGCAACCGTCGGATATCTGCCGGCGAGCGCGTCGAGATTGCCGATTTCGACGTCGGCCGGGACGACGCCCGGCCATTCGGTGCTGGCGCCGAGAAACCAGCGTCGCCGCCCGATGATGCGCGCCGTGTGAAACATGTTGCCGGGGATGAATTGCTGCACGCGCTGTCCGGCGCGCAGGTCCGGTCCGACCACGATGCGTTCGGCGTTGCCGTCTGAGTGCAGCATGAACAACTCGATCGGATCGCCGAGATAATAATGATAGAGCTGGTCGTTGCGGATGCGATGCAGCCGCACCGGTGCGGTGGGCGTCACCATGAAATAGAGCGCGGAGCCCAGCGGCCGGCCGTCGGCAAACGGCGCCGGCAGGCCGTTCGGCGCGATCGATAGCGCGCTCAGATAGGTTTGGCGCACGAAGCCGCAGGTGGCGTTGGGCTCGAGTTGCAGGAGCGCGCGTATCTCGTCGGCGGTCAGATTGTCGGCCATGGGGCTTCCTACAGCATCATCCAATAGCACGGATCCAAATTTTCGTTCATTCGCGCGCATGGCGCATGCGGGAATCCTGGGTGGGAGCAATGACTGGGTCCCCGCCTTCGCAGGGACGAGCGGAAGTAGGGCAGCCGATTCAATTCGATCGGAGCCTGCACTAAAACGATCCGAACACGCTGCCGAGCGCGATGACCGCAACGAGTGCCAGAACGGCGCTGACGATGCCGGCCATGACGATATCGAAATAGCCTTCGCGGTGCGAGAAGCCGCAGATCGCGAGCAGGCTCACCACCGCGCCGTTGTGCGGCAGGAGATCAAGCGTGCCCGAACCGATGACGGCGACGCGATGCATCAGCGCCGGGTTAAGGCCGGTTTCTGCCGCGATCTTCATGTAGGTCGCGCCGAGCGCGTCGAGCGCGATGGTCAATCCGCCCGAAGCCGAGCCGGTGAGCGCCGCCAGCACATTGGTTGCGACTGCAAGCGACACCAGCGGGCCGCCTTCGATGCCCACCACCCAATCGCGCACCACGGCGAAGGCCGGCAAGGCCGCAACAACGGCGCCGAAACCGACAAGGCTCGCGACGCTGAGTGCCGGCAGCGCGGACGCGTTCGCGCCTGCATCCACGGATTGGCGCAACGCGGGCAAACGGCCGCGGTTGCAAAGAACGACCACGACGATGGCGGCTGCAAGCGCGACGACCACGGACCACACGCCCGCCACCGCCGAAATCGACGTGCCGCCGAAGCGCTCCTCGGCCAGGAACGAGAAGTCGAGACGCGGCAGAACGAGAAACGACATTGTGAGATTGACTGCCACGACCACGCCGAGTGGCAGAGCGGCAATGAAGGCGGAGGGCGTCGTGTCGCTGTGATGGGCGTGATGAATCTCTGCCGGGTCGAACTCGCGCGCCGTGGTGGCACGTTCGCGCACGTGTTCATCGTCGGCGGCCACGTCGGGCTGCACCGAAGTCTCAGCACCGAAGCCTTCGCCGCGGCGGCGCGCCGCTTGCTCGGCGCGATTGAGCCACCACAATCCGAAGCCCAGCATGATGAGCGCGGCCAGGATGCCGAGGCCGGGCGCGGCAAAAGGTGTGGTGCCGAAGAATGGCATCGGGATCGCGTTCTGGATCGAGGGCGTGCCAGGGAGCGCCGACATGGTGAAGGTCGAGGTGCCGAGCACGATCGCCGCCGGCATCAGCCGGCCGGGGATTCCCGCCGCGCGGAACAGCGTCTGCGCCATCGGGGCCAGAACGAAGAACGCCACGAACAAACTGACGCCGCCATAGGTGACGGCGGCGCCGGCGAGCACGACCGCGAGCATCGCGCGGCTTTTGCCGAGTTTCTCGGTCATGAAACGCGCCACGGCGGTGACCGAGCCGCTATCCTCCATCAGCTTGCCGAACACCGCGCCGAGCAGAAACAGCGGAAAGAACTGCGCCAGAAATGTCGCGGCGCTGCCCATGAAGGTCTGCGTCCAGTTGGCGAGCAGCGGTTCGCGGCCAAAGGCGGCGGCAACGAGCGCCGCCGCCGGCGCCAGCACCAGCACGCTCCAGCCGCGGAACGCGAGCCAGACCAGAAGCAGCAGGCCGACAAGGATGCCGAGCAGTCCCATCTCAAAGACTCAATCGATCGATATCAATCTCTGCCGTCATTCCGGGCGCGGCTGCAAGCCGCGAACCCGGAATCCATAACCACAGGACGTCGAGCCAGGCCATATGGCGACAATTGCAAGGCGAACGAGATGGCCCTGAGCGACGCGCAGAAGCGTGCGCGGAAATCGCCGTGGAACAAGTGCGCCGTGAAAGGCCCGAAGGCGGCGCATGGCTCCAATCAAGTGCTGCTTCAAAGCAGGAACCCATGCCGGATTGAGCGCACCGGAACGAATGCGCAGAGCATGATCTGTCCGTGAAGAAGGGCCTACCCTAGAGCGGGATGGCTTTTCTTCGAATCGTCATCCCGCTCTCGCATTTAGTTTGAGCATGATCTTTTCGGGAAACCGGTGTCCACCCTCGGATCAAGTCCGAGGGCAGGCTTTTTCCGGATCATGCTCTAGTACGGCCGACACCATGCGATATGGCAGCCAGCCCCACCGCCGCGATGTATGCACCGGCGCATTCCGATTGACTGGGCTCTTTCCAGTATGATGCCGAAGGCGGTGCCCGCTGCTCCGTTGGGACTGCTGGCCAGGCAGTGCCATGCCGATGCCGACGTTGAAACCGCCGCGGCGATTGTTGCCCCAATAAACATCGCTATCAGAAAACGGCCCATGATTGCCCTCCCTGAGGTTTGTGCACGAAATTCTAGGTTATCAAGAAGCGACGCTGCAACTGCGAAGCTGCTCGCCGCCTTTGTCGTCTTCAGGGCCTTCGTATGTTTCGTGCATGACACAGTGCCCGAAGAATCCGATCTCAACACTCGCTCAGCAGCACGTCGAGATCGGCGGTGGAGCGCTTGCCGAGATGCTCGCCGTTTTCTTTCAGAAAATCGTTGGCGGCGCGGCGGCCCTCGCCGAACAGCATGGTGATGAATTCCCATTCGGCATTGAGCTTCGAGGAGGCGCCGAACCGCGCCAGCATATCGGTGCCGACCCGGTGCACGCGCATGTTCGCCCAGCGCGCGCCTTCACCGCTGCCCGGATCGGCCACCTGGCGCAGCAGCGCGATCATGCGGAGCTCTTTCATCAGCGGCGAGTTGAAGGAGATTTCGTTCAGCCGATTGAGAATCTCCGAGGCGGAGTCGCGGCGTGTCCGGCCGTTCGCGCGGGTTGATCTGGACGAGGATGGTGTCGTGCGCATCGCTTTCGCGAATGAGCGGCGTGATGGTCGGATTGCCGGCATATCCACCGTCCCAATACGGCTCGCCGCCGATCTCGATGGCGCGAAACATCGTCGGCAGGCAAGCCGAGGCGAGCAGCACATCGGCTGTGATGTCGGCGTTGCGGAAAATCCGCCCGCGGCCAGTGCGCACGCTGGTGGCGGTGACGAACAGCTTGATCGGCGAGCGGGCGAGCCGTTCAAAGTCGATGCATTGAACGAGAATTTTGCGCAGTGGATTGTAAGCGAGCGGATTGAGATCGTAGGGCGAGAGAAGCCGCGACATCAGGTCCATGGCGATGTAGGCGGGCGATGTATCGAGCGTCCATCGCCCCATCATGCGATCGAGCGGCGAACGCTGCAGCGGGCTCAGCGCAGCCGCGCGCGACACTTCCTGCCAGTAGGCGCGGAGCGCCGCGCGTGCGCCGGCCGCCCCGCCTTCGGCCCAGCCATCGGCCAAGACCGCTGCATTCATCGCCCCCGCCGACGTGCCGGAAATGGCGACGATGCGCAGCCGCTCTTCTTCGAGCAAGCGGTCGAGCACGCCCCAGGTAAAGGCGCCGTGCGAGCCCCCGCCTTGCAGCGCCAGATCGATCGGCAGCGGGTCGGCGGGTTCTTGCATCGGAGCGCCCCGTGTCGAGTCTAAGCCGATCGCGCGAAGCCGATATCGTCCTGGATCACGGCATTCGGCCCAATCGGCACTCGACCGGGGTTTGCCAGATTCAGCTTGCGAAACACGATCTTGTCGCGCCAGATCTTGCGCAGGAAATCCTCGAAGACCTGGATCGTCAATTGCTCACCCGGGCAGCGGCGATAGCCAAAGCCGAACGGAGCAAAGCCGGCATAGTCGCAAACCGGATGGCCCGCGCCATCGACGACCGCAAATACCGTGCCGAAGCCGCTGTTGGTGATGTTGGCCTTGCGCCCATCCTTCACCTCGAAATTGGTGATGTCGAACGGACAGCGCGCCAAACCGATCTGCCGGCATTTGTCATCGTTGATCTGCGCGCTGGTCGGGACGCGCAGATAGCGTTGCGGATCGAACGTATTCGGATCCTTCCAGTGGACCGGATCGAGACTCGTGCTGGTGTGCGGCGTGCTGACATAGCTGTGCCGCTCCAAGGGCAGGCCAAACTTCCGCTGCGGAGACGCGCCGTACGCGCTTGCTCTTGCGTCACGGATGACGGAGATGCTGCCGCCGTTCGGCGAAATCACGCGGAACAATTCCATGACGAACAGCTCCAGCGGCGTGAAAGGCGCGCCGCCCGCCGCATCGAAATTTCCGCTCATGGTCTTCTGAAAGGACGCCCGCACGCCCGGATCGCCGCCATCTTCGGCCAGGCGCGACATGATCCCGAAGATCGTGTTGCCCCATTGGCTGAGCGCGACGAAATTGTGGAAGCACTCGAAGACGACGTCTTTCTTGCTGAAGTGGCTGCCGTCTCCGGCATTCTTCAGCCAGTACCACGCCATGGTCTTTTCCGGGTTTTTTATTTTGCCGGATTGGATGTCGCCGATGCGCTCGTCGATCCATGATTTCAAGAGGTCGAGCAGCTCCCGCACCTTCATGTAGCTGTCATGGGTGATGGGCAGCAGCGGATTGCGGTAGGCGAGGACCGTGTTGAACGCTTCGCCGATCTCGCGCACCTCGAAGGGAATGTCGTCGCCGGTGACGCCGAGGTGAAGATCCCAGTAGAGATCGAAATAGTAATCGAGGTAATGCCGCATGAATGGCTTGTTGGCGAATTGCTGATCCAGGATCTTGTCGAAAAAGGCAGCGACCTTGGCGGTACATCGGCTTGTAGAGATCGGGCGTTACGCCGGAAAAGTAGATGCGCTTGCGCAGATTGTTGTCGCCCCGTTTCTCGAGGCCCTGCAGGAAAACCGTCACGCCCTCTTCAGGGGTCGGCCTCCAGTCGTGATAGATGAGGCCCCACAGATCGTACGGCAGCGCATTTTCCTTGCTGAAATTGACGTCGATCATCGGCAGCATCGGCCGCTCGCCTTCGTAAAGGCTCGTCAGGAAAAACGGTATGACCGCGTGCTCGACATAGTCGGGATCGAAATTGGCGGGAATGGTCGCGCGAAAACGTTCGACGGCGGTGAGGAGCTGTTCGGGCAGCGGCGATTGCGCGGCTTCGCCCGCAGCCGGCGTCGCGGCGGCAATGGTTGCGGCCGATGCGGCGCTGCCGATCATGCCGAACGCCGCGGCGCCTCCCTTCAGGATGGTTCGACGTTCCAAAGCTTTCCGTTCCATCGTCTTCCTCCTGTTTCGTGATGACTGTCGTCTATCGCTCAGGCCGAAGTCAGTTGGATATGGAATCTCGCTCGTGAAGAGGCCGCGCTCTGCGTGTTGGGATCAGCAGGCAATTGCACAATCGACTTTACCAGAATTGTCTGAGTGAAAGGCGTATTGTTTGAGAATCCGGATCGCCGGCCGGCTTGGCGACAACGCGCTCGTAGTTGAGTCCGAGATCAGCGCCGCGCCAAAGACGCAGCCCCATGCCGGCCCCGACCCGGAGCGTGCTCGCCGCGTTGTCCTGTGGCGTTCCATCGATGCTCGTCTCGCCGCCGACATTGTAATAAGCGTCGGCCGAGAGCCAGAACCTGTCCGTCAGATTACGGCTTATATGTTCTTCCATGCGGAAGATGGGATTTTGCGCGAGCGTTCGTGCCCCGTTTACGAAGAAATTGTTGTTGTTCGTGAAAAATTGCGCAGTGAAATAAGTCTCGATCCATGTCCAGCCGCGGTCCAGCGTATGGCTGTAGTTGATGTCGGCGAGACCATCCAACGGTTCGCGCTCGGATTGATCGGCGAAGTCGGATCGTAGGGTGCCGAGCGGCGTTCCGATGTAAAGATGGAAGCTCGAAAATGTCTGCGGGACAAACGAGCGGAATTGCTCGCGCGTGAGCGCGGGGCCGCCGAAGATGTTTATTTGCCAAAGCAACGCGACATCCGAAACGCCATTCGTGCTTCCCTGAAAGGCGCTGGAGCTCGTATTCGCCACAGCGTAGGGCAAAACAATCGAGAGGCCGCCGGCGCGACCCCAAAAGTCCATCGTGCGCGTCAGAACAACCGACTGGAGAAAGGCGTTCGAAACCGTGCGGGACGATATGTCCGTTCCGCCTTCAGGCGTAACGGATGTCACGTAGCCGGCATTGTACATGACCAGCCAGGCATCGACCGGCGCGTTCAGGTAGTCTCGGGCCGAGCCGGCGAATGCCGCGGTTGAAAACGATGGACACGCCGCAGCACAGAGCACCATGGCGGCGAGCGACAGGCGTTTCGCTGGCTGTCCCGGACCGACCAACTTCACCTCCGCGATTTTGGACCGTAGAAATGCTGGCGCAGGTGCGGAAAAGTGCTGGCAAGGACGATTGTCGTATCCTGGTCGAGTTACAGTCGTGTTGCAATGAGGCTGCGCCTTTGAGGAAAACAGTTCGGCGCATGGGTCGTTTGCGCGGGCAGAAGGAAGGTCGCAATGACAGCCGGTCTTGAAGGGAAGGTCGCGCTTGCGATCGTGGCTGCCGTGGCGGTCGCATTTGCGGCCTACCAGGCGGCGAGCGTGTTCGCGCCGCTCGTGCTGGCGCTGTTCATCATCGGCATCACCTGGCCGCTGCAGCGCTGGCTGCAGTCGCGCATGCCCAAGCTCATCGCGCTCGCGATCACGCTGATCATGATCGTGGCGGTGGGGCTTGCGTTCGCATCGCTGGTCGCCTGGGGCTTTGGCCGGGTGGGGCGCGCATTGATGAGCGACGCGGCGCGTTATCAGGCGCTCTATGACAGCTTGGTGGCCTGGCTCGACAGCCACGGTATATCGGTCGCGGGCCTCTGGGCCGAGCACTTCAATGTCCGATGGCTCTTGACCAAAGCGCAGTATGTGACCGGCCGGATCAATTCGACCTTGGCCTTCTGGCTGATCACGCTGACCTACGTGATCCTCGGTTTGCTGGAAGTCGACGATATCCGCCGCAAGGTCGAGACACTGGGCAATCGTAACGCGGCGCGCGTGATTTTGGATGGCAGCGCGGCGACCGCGGTCAAATTCCGAAAATACCTGCTGGTGCGAACGCAGATGAGCGTCTTGACCGGCCTGTTTGTCGGGTTGTTCGCCTTGGTCACGGGATTGCAGTTCGCCGCCGAGTGGGGCGTCATCGCGTTTGCGCTCAACTACATTCCCTTCATCGGCCCGTTCATTGCCACGCTGTTCCCGACGCTTCTGGCGATGACGCACTTCGATACCTGGCAGGGGGTCGTCGGCACCTTCATCTGCCTGAATATCATTCAGTTTGCGATCGGCAGCTATGTCGAACCGCGCCTGTCCGGGAGCATGCTGTCCATTTCGCCGTTCGTCGTGCTGTTCACGATCTTCTTCTGGACTTTCCTGTGGGGCCTGTTCGGCACCTTCATCGGCGTCCCGATCGCGCTCGCCATTCTGACATTCTGCGCCCAGCATCCGTCCAGCCGATGGCTGGCCGATCTGTTCGGCGGCCCGCCGCAGGCCGAAAAGACGAACGCTTGATCTCGGTTCAATCGGCTGCGTTCACGCCCGCGATATCGACGCGTTGCGGCTCAAGCAAGCAAACTTGCCCGCCCGGGCCGGCGGTCAACGTGTGAATGTGAAAATAGGTCGGCGCTTCATTCGTCGCGCCCATGACCGGCGACGGAGCGGAGACAATCTTCAATTCACCGCATGTGCCGATCCAGTCGATATGGCGATGGCCGTGCATGACGATCGCGCGCGGCGCGAAACTTTTGATCTTGCGGATGAACCACGAGCCGTTGATCAGCGCAGTGCCGATGCGCTCGGAGAACTTCGCGACCGACATCGGATATTCAACCAGATGATGATGCAGCGCGATGATCCAATGCGCGTGCGGAAATCGGTCGACGGCTGCCGCCAATCTGCGGGTCTGCTCGACCGACACCATCCCCAGCGCATTGGTGAATGAGAAATGCGTTTCGGCGTTGGAGTTGAGGATGGCGACGCCGAGGCCATCAGGCTCGGCGGGCGGCAGGATCAGGGGAAACTGATCATCCCAAAGCTGGCCGAGGCCAATCGCCAGCCGCAGGCTGCCGGTATCGGCAAACTCGGCGATCCACTGGCGATGCGGCGCCAGCGCCTGCGCAAGCGTGCGATCAAGCGCGCCCGAATCCGGATCGGCCACGCGGACGCGATGACCCTGGATGGCGGCGATCGCCGACAATGTCCGCATCTGCCGCAGGCGCTTGATCGGGCTGAAGGGCAGATCGAGCCGCGCCGGGTTGAGACGATCGACGATATTGAGGTCATGATTGCCGGGAAGGATGAGCATGCGTTCGGCGAGCGCCGGATGTAGCTCCACCGCATCGAGAAATTGCGCCCATTCGGTTGCGATTCCGGCGTCGGTCATGTCGCCGGTGATCAGGATGAGATCCAGCGGGCGTGTTTTATGAATCGCCTCGATGCCTTCCAGGATACGCGCGAAACGGTCATTGCCGCGGGGCCCGCGGCGGCCGCTTTCGATCCGGAATCCGTAGCGTTCGCCGACCAGATGAATGTCCGACAGGTGCGCGATGCGCCAGGACGGTCCGCTGGACGCCGCATCGAACGCGCCGAGATTGATCGGCTGGTCCATGAGCGCGTCGGCAAAGCCCCAGATCAGCGCCGCGACCGCAAGATAGGCGCAGACGACCACGACGGCGTTGGCGAGCGTCGGTACGATCAGGCCGCGCACATCCAACAGATCCGCCGCCGTCCCGATCCAGCGCGACGCCGGCCAGACCGCGGCCGCGATCACGACAGCGATGATGGACAAGATGATGGCGGCCGCGGCCGAGCTGATCGCGCGCAGACGCGTGCGCGTCGTGTCGCTCGCAGCCGTGCTGAGCATGCGTTCGCTGAGATAGCGCAGCGCCTCGCGGCAGAACGCATAGCCGGGCTGGATCGCGAGCGCGTTCAGCGACCAAAAGTTTCGCTCGGCGATGCGCAACAGCGGCTGCCATCCGAACCATCCGGCCGCGACGACCGCCATCAGCACAAAAGCCGCACCGAGCCCCGTCATTTGCGTCGCGGTCCTGGATAGCTTCAGCAACCAGGCGGTCGCGACCAGAGGCGCCAGGCCGAGCAGCAAGGCCGGCAGCACGATCGAAAAAATCCAGGCGAAGAGCAGCTTTGGCAGGCTGATTTCGGCAAGCAGGCTGCCCGCGATGGCGAGCAACGACCGCTGCTTCGGACTGGAGACGTCGTCCTCGACGTCACCCCGCCGCGGATCGAGCAGCGGCGGGTCCCCGGCCTGTGCCATCGGGCTGTGCCGCGCCGCTAGAACACAGCCCGATTCAGTCGAATCGGTCCGTGTTCTGGATTCTTGTGCGGTCGCATGTCCTTTTCGGAAAACCGGTGGCGACTTTTCCGGGACATGCTCTACCGTGTCCCTCCCAGCCGCGATTCCCGCACCGATTTGCGCAGCAAGGCGTAAAGGCTGCCGCCGGTGATCGCGCCGAGCACATAAACGACCGCGGCCATGATCGCGAGCGGCGCGCGCACGCCAAAGCCGAGAAACGACATCGTCACCAGCTCACGGTTCTGCACGATGAAAATCAGGATCGCGGCCAGAAACACGATGACGATGGCCAGATACACCCAGCGCATGGCAGCCCCCTTGCGTTCCTCAACGGCCTGTCGAGTCTACAGCCTCGCAAGGCCAGGAGCTAGGCAATCACCAGCCAAGCAATTTTCGGCGAGGCGATTGCCGGCCGACGGGACGACCTCGTTTTCCGAACTATCGTCCCGCCGCACGAACCTGCTGCATCGCCCTCAAGCGTAGCGCCTTAGCCCGAGCCCGACGCCGATCCACCCTGCGCCGGCAATCACCAGATCGACGCCCAAGAAGATGCCCAGAACGTAAAGGCTCGACACCGGCCACTTGGCGACGATCAGGAGACCCAGCAAAAAGGTAATGACGCCGGAGAAGGCTACCCAGATCCAGGGCATCGTCTCTTGCAAGCTGAAGGCCAGCACGATGCGCATGACGCCCGACACGAGCAGCGAAAAGCCGAGCAGAAGCGTCAAGACCGCGGCGGCCAGGAGCGGGTTCTCGAAGGCGAAGAACCCGGCGACGATGTAAAGCGCGCCGAGCAGCAGCCAGAGCAGAAACTTGCCCCAGGTCTTGATCTGGAACGCGTTGATGACTTCGGCGACGCCGGCGATTACCATCATGATGCCTACCACGAACACGGTGGCGGCGGTGGCCATGACCACGCTGCCGAGCGCGATGATGCCGGCGATCACAAAGACGGCGCCGAGCGCGATGATCCAACCCGACTTGGCGCGCAACGGCTCGAGCGCCGTGTCGTGCAGCGTGTTAGGCGATCCGGTGAAGCTGGACATGGTGTTCGTCTCCCGGTTCTGTGTTCAATTCCCATTTTGCGGCGTGAAGCAAAGCATGGCTTCCGCGCCTTAAAGCGGTTACGAGCGACCGGCGGATATTTATAAAATTTGTCGGTACGCAAGTACCGCTGAATCACTGATAATCATATCACCGCTGGCGCTGCGCCGGCGACGCTTCGTTCAGTGAAATTTTTCGCCGCGCGCCAGCTTCTCGATGATGGCCCGCATGCGTTTTTCGCGCGTGTCGGGTTTCTTCGCGGTCTGCAAGCGGTAGGCGATGGAATAGAGGTTGGTCTTGTTGAGCGTTGCGAAGGCGCAACAGAATTCCTTCCGATCGGCTGTGGTTTTTCGCAAGCCATGCCCGTAGTTCGGGCGCCGACGCAAAGTTCATGATTTTCATTTTATCGGCGGCCATCGCATTTACGACGGCCGCCGCGCATGGCGCTTTAACGGTTTCGGCGCAGCGCTCGGCCGCTTCACCTTGGCCCGCGCGCGCGGCGTTGTTTTCTTGCGCTGCGCGACGGCGAGCGCGCGCTCGGCCCAGACGGCGAGTTCTTCGGGATCGTCATAAAGGCGCTCGGGCAGCCGCCAATAGGAGAGCGAGGCGCGGCCGATCTTGCCCGGGCTTTTGGCACGCGTATAGACGAAGGGCCGGCTGCCTTCGCGCTCGAACTCGGGGATACTCGCTTCGTCGACTTTCAGAAAGATCGCGCCGTCGAACACGAGCGCGAACATCAACCCCTCGCGGTAGATGCCGGCGCCGCCGAACATGCGCCGCACCACGACCGGGCCGAAGGGCGCGAACAGGTCGTTGATGAATTCGGGTTCCACCTCGCGGCCTCACCCGGCTGCGGAGAAGAATTGCAAAATGGCGTCGGCACATTGCGCCGGCGCTTCGACCGCGGCCCAGTGGCCGGCTTGCGGAAGATGCAGAACCTTTTGAGCGTTGAAGCGTTCGGCGAAGCGCGACGAGATGTAAGGGTCTTTGTCGCCCCAGATCACGAGTGTCGGCTTGGCGCGCACGAGTTCGAGAAAAGCGCTTTCCCACGGCTGGAAATTGGCCGAGTCGGTGGCGCGATACAGCCGCAAGACTTCTTTTTTCATGCGCGGCGTCATCAACGCCCGGGTGCTGTCGATATGCGCGTCGCTGATTGCCTTGGAGCCGCGCCTGAGTTCCTGCGCGAACATCGGGCGGTTCATGGCCAGCATGGACAATTCGCCGAGGATCGGCGTGCGCCAGACGCGCGCCCAGAAATGCCAGCGATAGCCGCTGAAAAACAGGGTGTTGATGGCGACCATGCGGTGCACCGCATCGGGATGCTTGACCGCCCAGGCGAAGGCGAACGGGCCGCCGAAATCGTGCGCCACGAGATCGAGCGGCCGCTCGATCGCGGCGGCGTCCAAGAATCGTTCGACGAATTGCGCCAGGCCGTCGAGCGAACGCTCGAAATTGGCCGGCACTTCCGAATGGCCGAAGCCCGGCAGATCCGGCGCGATGCAGCGATAATGCGGCGCGAGGCGCTCGGCGATGCCCTCCCACATGACGCCGCTGTCCGGATTGCCATGGAGCAAGAGAACCGGCGGTCCGGCGCCCCATTCGGTCACGTGGATATCGGCGTCACCGACGCGGACTGCGCGCGTCGATGAATGCATGGCTTGGTCTTTTGTCATCGGCACGCTCCGCTCAAAGTGCCAGCGAGTAGGATGGGTTGAGTAAACGAAACCCATCGATAGAGCCGAAATGCCGGTGATGGGTTTCGCTCGCGCTCAACCCATCCTACGACGGCGAACGTAACCCGGATCGGGCCGTGAAATCCATGAGCGGCAGCATGTAGGATGGGTTCGCCCCTTCCACGACAGTGACGATCACCGGAGAACGCAATGACAAAAATCTACCTGGCCGGGCCGTTGTTCTCGCTGGCGGAGCAAGGCTTCAATGCCGAGCTGGCGCGTTTTCTCGAAAGCGAAGGCTTCGAGGTCTGGCTGCCGCAAGAACACGAACCACGCGACAAGACCGCTCGCGCGATCTTTGAGATGGACGTTGCGGCGATCGACTGGGCCGACATGGTGGTCGCCTGCATGGACGGTCCAGATCCGGACAGCGGCACCGCCTGGGAATGCGGCTATGCCTTTGCCAAAGGTAAGCCGATCGTCTGCTATCGGACGGATTTCCGCATCACCGGCGACACCGAGGGCGCGCCCTATAACCTGATGCTGAGCGAGAGCGCGACCGCGCGCTTCGAAATTGCGTTCCGGACCAAGCCGGAAGAATTTCGCGGGCGCGTGCTGGAGCACATCCGCGAGGCGCTTGCGGCGGGCGGCCGAGCTTGAAGCCGGCGCGGGGACTCAAAAATCGCGAAGAGCGTAGCGACCTAATGAACGTCCACCTTGGTGCACGTTCCGAACTCGAGTCAGACCTTTCCCAAGGTCTCACTAGTGCCATTACGGCCCCTGCACCGGGCAGGTCGTCGGGATTCTCGCCTCCTCACTGCGTCACGGCATTGGGCCGCTATGCATCGTCATGGTGACAGTACTGCCTAACGGCGCAGCTGATCCTCCGGTCGGAGATTGACTGGACACCCAAAGACCAGACTTTGTCGAAAACTTCGGTACGAACCCTGCTTTGGTGATCATCTTTGATGCAACGTTCGCCGTTAGTTCGAAGACATCAGGCACAATCCCTAGAGGACTTGACGTGCTGACTTGGATGGAGAAGCCGCCGGGCACGGAATTGCCAACCTGAACCGTCACGCCGTCTGTCGTGAATGATTGTCCTGCCGTGAGCGCAGCTTTCGTGAGCAGTACAAGGGGAGCGGTGTCATTCTGCGCATTCCCGAGTGGATCTGTTGTCTGGACTCGGTAGACGATAATGCCTTCGTTAGGAATATTGATATCAAATTGGTCGGCCTGCAGGCGTGCTTCAACCATGAGATACGGCACCTGAGCACCGATCTGCACTGCCGCTATTCTTCCGGTTGGGGGCGGTTGGATGAGGCTGATTGAGTGCAGAGTGTATTCAGCTGCTTGCCCCAGGTGCAGGGCCACGGTCGAAGGATCTAGCCATCCGACGGCCCGTTTCGTCCAGCCCGAGAGATGAGTGGCGAGATAGCCAGCCTCCTGGTCAAAGGGGCCCATGTTCCCACCCCAGTCAAACAGGTCGGGAAGATCACATAAGTTAGTTTGGTGCAGGATCTCGCCGACCCAGGCACCGAGATTATCGGACATACAAAACCGAGACCAGGCGAAATTCGAAAGCTGACTCGTCGAACCGCCGCCGGGTCCACCGAGCATCACGATCGCTGCGCCATCGAAGCCCTCGGATCTCAGTTGGTTGCCCATTGTCGCCTCAAGAGCATCGGGCGGAACGTCCTTTTCCGCGATGGTTTGGGGCGGCAGTACGACGATATCAAGATCCGCCGATCCGGAGGATACAGTGTGGAAATAGGCGCGGACGGATCGATCGATGCCGGGTATCGGCTTGCCGGTCGTCGGGTCTGCGGGCGGGTCGAAAAACACCCGTTGCATAATCTGATCGGGCCAATCCGGCGGTATGACATCCGGCGGCTGGATGTTTGTCCGGGACAACGGGATGAATGCGAGTTTCTTTCGACCTAGCCACGCCATATCGCCCTCCCACACTCGTTGCAGTGAAGCGATTTAAGTATTCACCGTTGGCTATCGACGGATCGAAGTTGGGCGAGCCTAGGACATCGAACTTCTGCCGCCTATGACAAAGGTCACACCTCGCACTGGCGCTCGACTTCCGACATGGGTCTTGGCAGGGTCGGTCACGGCCGGACTCTTAGCGAAATCCGCGCAACGTCCGCTTCGCCTCCGACAGCGACCAACGAGCGGACATCACACGAGGTCAGAGTCGTGCCGCTGTTTGTTTGGCCATGATCCCCCGGGGTCAAGCCCGAGGGCATGCTTTTCGGAAAACCGGATTCCACCCGTCGGGTCAAAGCCCGAGGGCAAGCTTTTCCGGATCATGCTCTAGTAACGCGTCTCACACCCGCTGCAGCGGAATCGATCCGATAAAATCGCGCTTGCCGATTTCCACTCCGCAGTGCCGCAAGATGGCGTAAGAGGCGGTGAGATGGAAATAGTAATTCGGCAGCACGAAATAATTGAGATAGTCGGCGCCTTTCATCAGGCCGCTGGTGCCGCCGCCAAGCGGAAATTTGATATCGCGGTCGGCGGACGCGTCAATTTGCTTGGGGTCGAGCGT
>DATMQV010000018.1:0-6400 GCA_035566615.1 Xanthobacteraceae bacterium | reverse complement strand
CCCGTCTCTATCAGGCCTGGAAGCGGCACGAAGCCGTGAAGCGGGAGCTTTCGCATCTTACCGATCGTGAGCTGGCCGATATCGGCATCACGCGCTCGGATATCGACCGGATCGCTTCCCAGGAAGCTCACAACGCCTAATGCACCTTCAAAATGGCGCCCGCCACTCGCGGGCGCTATTTTTTTGCGCGGGCTCTACCTTTTGTACAGGCCCATGATTTGCGCCTTGGCCAAGGTGTCGAAATGCAGATTGAAGCCGACGACCGCCGCCGAGGTGTCGGGCTTCACGTCGAGCTTGTCGGCCTTTACGGCGAACACCCGTGAATAGATAGCGGTGCGGATGGTCGCCGGGCGGCGGGCACGGTCCGCTATAGCCGGGCGCGCCGAAATCCGTGCGCGTCTGCAAAGCGCCGGGGGGTAATTTGCCTCCAGCACTGCCCGCGCCCTCGGCAAGCTCGCTCACGCTCGCTGGAATATTCACGACCAGCCAGTGCCAGAAGCCCGAGCCGGTCGGCGCGTCGGGATCGTAGCATGTGATCGCGAAGCTCTTGGTCCCCTCCGGCACACCCGACCATTTGAGATGCGGCGATTTGTTGCCGCCGGCGCAGCCGAAACCGAAATCGGCCGAAAGGATAAAATCGCTCGGCAGATAGTCGCCATCCTTGAAGCTATTGCTGCTGACTGTGAACGTCATGGGGCGTCTCCTCTCGCGTGATTGAGCAACGGCCGGGCGCATGCGGGGCGGCAAAAACAAGCTTTCAGAAACTGCACCAAAGCGCGGGCAAGAATAGGCGGGCATGTGGCGTTTGCGGAAGGCGGGATCGAAAATCGATCTTCGCGCTCCTGCCTATGCTAACGAAGACGCCATGCCTATCGTTTCACTGACCGAGGCCGCAACGCTCCTGCCGGCGCGCGGCGCACTGATGGGTCTCGATCTCGGCACCAAGACCATCGGTGTTGCCGTGAGCGATCCCGACCGCCGTTTGGCCGCTCCGGTCGAGACGATCGCGAGGAGGCGCTTCGGCGATGATGCCGCGCGCCTGTTCGCGCTCGCCGGAGAGCGGCGCGTCGCGGGCTATGTGCTGGGGCTTCCGATCAACATGGACGGCAGCGAAGGCCCGCGCGCGCAGGCGACGCGTGCTTTCGCCCGCAATCTGGCGAAGCTGACCGAGCTTCCAATCGCGCTATGGGACGAGCGACTCTCGACCGCCGCGGTCGAACGCGCCCTGTTCGAGGCGGATGTCAGCCGCGACAAGCGCAAGGCCGTGATCGATCAGCATGCCGCCGCCTATATTCTGCAGGGAGCGCTGGATCGCCTTCTTATCCTGTCCCGCGAAGCGGGGAAGGGGGACCGCCCGTAGGGCGGTGGAAGGAGCGCGAACCGTGCCGCTCGCTCAAACGCCGCATGCCCCCACCACCATGCTTCGCATGGTCCCCCTCCCCGCTTCGCGTTGCTGCGCGGCGGAGAATTTGATTACCCCTCCGGGAGGGCCCGCTGGAGCAGCGTGTCGGTGGTGCGTGCGTCGATATCGTCGGCGCCGTAGAGCGCGGCGTGCTGCCGCTGCAGGCGAGTGCGCACGAAGACCTCGGTAACCGCTGGCGGCGCAGTGGCCTCAAGCGCGGCGGCCGCCGCAAGCGTTGCAAGCTTGCCGACGGTGATGCGCGCCTTGGCTTCGCTTTCGAAGTCGTTCATCGGCGCGAAGAGATCGCTTGCGGCCCCAACGAGAAGCGCGGACTTGCGAGCCAGGTCAGCGAAGAACTCGGCGGCCTCCTCGTCGCGGCGCAGCGCGCGCAAAACGTCCAGACACATGACGTTGCCGGAGCCTTCCCAGATCGCATTGACGGGCGCTTCCCGATAAAGCCGCGGCAGGATGCTTTCCTCGACGTAGCCGTTGCCGCCGAGGCATTCCATGGCCTCGTAGATGAAGCTCGGCGCCGTCTTGCAGATCCAGTACTTCGCCGCCGGCGTGACAAGCCGCGCGAAGGCCGCTTCGCGCGGATCGCTCGCGGCCTGATCGAAGGCACGCGCAAGCCGCATGATCAAGGCCACCGCACCTTCGACCTCCAGCGCCAGATCCGACAGCACCGCACGCATCATCGGCTGGTCGTAGAGATGCCGCTGGAACACCGAGCGATAGCGGCAATGATGCACGGCTTGCGCCAGCGCCATGCGCATGAAGCCCGTCGAAGCGAGCCCGCAATCGAGCCGCGTCAGCTGCACCATCTGGATGATGGTGCGGACGCCGGCGCCCTCATCGCCGACGCGCAAGGCGTAAGCGCCGGCGAACTCGACTTCGCTCGAGGCATTGGAGCGGTTGCCGAGCTTGTCCTTGAGCCGCTGCAGGCGGAGCGCATTGACCGAGCCGTCGGGGCGAAAGCGCGGAACGAAGAAGCAGGTGAGCCCGCCCGCCGCTTGGGCCAGCACCAGGAAGGCGTCGCACATCGGCGCGGAGAGAAACCATTTGTGCCCGACGATGGTGTAGAAATCGCCGGCCGGCGTTGCGCTCGTGATATTAGCGCGCACGTCGGTGCCGCCCTGCTTCTCGGTCATCCCCATGCCGAGCGTCATGCCCGGCTTTTCCCACCACGGCCGGAAAGCCGGATCGTAGCTCGTTGCGACCACTTTCGGCGCCACCTGGGCGAGCAGCGCCGGATTAGCGGCAAGCGCCGCCAGCGCCGCGCGCGTCATGGTGATCGGGCAGAGATGCCCGCTCTCGACTTGCGCCGCCATGTAATAGCGGGCCGCGCGCGCGACCTCGGCGGGCGGCGCAGCACGGATGCCGGTGGCCGTCCAGGTCGAAGCATGCAGGCCGGCCGCGATGCTCGTCCGCATGAATTCGTGATAGGCCGGATGGAACTCGACCACGTCGCGGCGGAAGCCCTTCGGGTCGAAGGTGTAGAGTTTCGGCGTGTTCTCATTGGCGCGCCGCGCCGCCGCGAACATCCCGGCCTTGCCCCATTGCCGTCCGAAGGCGGTGAGCGCCGACGCCTCGTCGCCTGCGCCATTCACCCGCACCGCCTCCTGTAGCGGCAGATCGCTCGAATACAGATCGATGTCTTCGTAAGGCGGCGACTGGTTGAACACCTCTTGGGTGTCGAAACGCGGCAGCGTGTTCATGGCGAAGATCCCTCTTTGGGGGGCTGCATGCTACCACGATCGCGACTAAGCCGCGCTTTCCGACGTTCGCAGTTGATATTCGCGTTATCAGAGCGTTAGCGGGCTTGCCGCACCGCTCGGATTGGGCCTATAGCAACGCTTGATGACGAAAGCCCAGCCGCTCACGCGCCACATCGTCTCGATCAACGATCTGACCAACAAGGAGATCGAAACGGTCTTCGAGGTCGCGGTGGGGTTTTTGGAGGAACTTTCCGACGACAATATCCCCTACCGGATCGGGCGTGGCACCTCGATCGCGTCGAAATTCATCCTGGCGAGCCTGTTCTACGAGCCTTCCACCCGCACGCGGCTGTCGTTCGAAAGCGCCATGCTGCGGCTCGGCGGCGCCAATATCACGAGCGCCGATCCGGCGGTCAGTTCGGCCGCCAAGGGCGAAAGTCTCGCCGACACCATCCGCGTCATCGGCAACTACGCCGATATCATCGTCATCCGGCATCCGCGCGATGGCGCGGCGCGGCTTGCGGCCGAATATTCGCACATCCCGGTGATCAATGGCGGCGACGGCAGCCATGAGCATCCGACCCAGACGCTGTGCGACCTGTTCACGCTGCGCTCGAAGAACAAGGGACTCAAGAATATGAAGGTCGCCATTTCCGGCGATCTCAAGGGCAGCCGCACCATTCACTCGTTCGTCTACGCGCTCGCCCGCTTCGGCGCGACCATCGATCCCCTGCCCGCCCCGGGCATGGAATTGCCGGCGCATGTCGATCGAAGGCTGCGCGAGGAATTTCACTGCCGCATGATCTCCAAGACGACCGGACAGGCGGCCGGCCCGATCGACGCGCTCTATGTCACTGCCGACCAGCCGCATCAGCTCTCACTCTATGCCGAGCCGGAGGAGGTCGATCACGGCCTTATCCTGAAGCAGAAGATCGACGCGGTGTATGTGACGCGCTTCCAGAAGGAGCGATGGGCCGAGAAAGAGCGGCCCTATCCGAAGATCGACGCCAAATTTCTCGGCCAGGACAAATATTCGCAAGCGAGCGTCATGCACCCGCTGCCGCGGGTCAACGAACTCGACGCCTCGCTCGATACCGACCGGCGCGCGATTTATTTCAAGCAAGCGGCCTATGGCGTGCCGGTGCGCATGGCGCTGATTTCGCTCTTGCTGCATCTGCACCGCAACAAATCGCTGCACCAATTCGCCGGCGGCTTCGCCAAGCCGGAGCATGCGGTGCACGTGCAGCCGATCGGATCTGGCATCCAATGCGTCAATCCGAATTGCATCACCCGCGATCCGGCCGAGCGGCAATACGCCGCCAACAAGTTTTACGTCGTGGAAGAAGACTCAGCCCAGCGCTGCCGGCTGCGCTGCCTTTATTGCGAGACCGATATCGAGGCCGAAGCGGCGGCGCACTTCGTCGTCAGCGACATGACACGCAAGACCTATTCGCCGGGCTTGGCGGCGCTCGTGCGCTCGCCAGCCGACAAGCTCAAGCATCTCATCATTCATGCCGACGAAGCGCAGGCCGAGGCCGCGGGTTTTTCCCCGCGCGAGACTCGCAAGAAGGCGCGCGCGGTGTAATGCATCTCTTCCGCTTGTCCCCGCATAGGCTGAGATCCAACTTCTAGTCGCCGCGTCGATGCTGGATTCCCGCTTTCGCGGGAATGAGCGGCCAAGTAGTCTCCCCTCGCCATGCACCATCCGCTCTCGTTCTGTCTGTTGGCTTTCGTCTTCGGCTATCTGTGCGGCTCGATTCCGTTCGGCATTTTGCTGACGCGGGTGGCTGGCGGGCCGGACCTGCGCAGCATCGGCTCGGGCAATATCGGCGCGACCAACGTGTTGCGCACCGGCCGCAAGGGGCTCGCGGCGGCGACGCTTCTTGGCGACATGCTCAAGGGCACCTTCGCGGTTCTGCTCACGCGCTATGTGCTCGGCGACAACGTTGCCATTGCGGCCGCGGTCGGCGCCTTTCTCGGCCACCTGTTTCCGGTGTGGCTGCGCTTCCGCGGCGGCAAAGGCGTGGCGACCTATATCGGCGTGCTGCTCGGCATCGCCTGGCCAGCGGCCATCGTCTTCTGCGCTGTCTGGCTCGCGGTCGCGGCCGCGACCCGCTATTCGTCCCTCGCTGCGCTGATTGCCAGCGCGGCGGCGCCGGCTTTTCTGTGGTGGCGTGGCGACCTTGCCGACGCGCGGGCATTTTTGCTGCTGTCAATCCTGCTATGGATCATGCACCGCGCCAACATCGGACGGCTCCTGCACGGCACTGAGGGCAGGATCGGCGCGCGGCCTACAAGCGCCGGCGCCTCGTAGCGCATCGGCATTGCAATGACGGGCGGGGAGCTACTTCGAGCAGGTACCGTCGAAGGTGTGGCAATACTGGCCCGCATGGCAAAAATGCCAGTGCCGCGAGTTGCTGGCGTGGCATTCGCAGGTCTTGGCGCTGACCAAGCCGTCCGGGCAATGCGGAAACCGCTTGAACTTGAATGCGGCTAGAGCGTCGTGCGCGAGTAAACATGTGAATACGCACGAAAGAACGATAATGGATTTTTTCACGCTTCCCCTCGCCGCCTGATACGCCGGCTTACACGACCTCACTGATCGTATCAAGATCACGTGGCTTGGCGCCCGACCGTCGCGCGCACCGGCGCGCCATGGGTGTGCGGAATCTTGTCGGCGAACAGTTCGACGATCTTGTCGGTTTCGTCGGAGTCGGACGGCAGCCGCATCGCCTCGTCGGAATAGCTCTTCGCCGCCGGATTTTTCTTGATCCGCTTCATCATGCAGTAGTAGCGCCAGAAAATCAGACCCCACTTCGCCATCGCCGTGGAGAAGTCGTACGCGCGCCAGGGATAAAAGATCAGCGGATGAACGAGCGGCATCCCGTAGCGCCGCTGGACACGCGATTTGCGCCGAACGACGCCGAATTGCAGCGGGTGCACACCCTCGATGCGCACGCAGCTTGAGAAGATCGCCAACAGGGTGACGAGCTTGCTGGTCTGCAGTCCGCCCGCCACCGCCCGCCGCATGATCTTTTCCACATGCTCGTCGGTGTAATAACGCGCAAAGGCATCCTTGTAGACTTCCGTCCACCTCTGCCGCGACATCCGCGGATGATCGGTGCAAGCGTGCTCGAGATCATATTTGTTCAAGTCTGGGTCGAGGTCGACGCCCGCGGCGTGCAGCTTCTTATGGTCCTCGGAGCCCGGCAGCGGCGTCAGGCAGAAGAATTCCAGGATATCGATCGGCAGTTCTTTTTTGATGATCTCGATGTCGCGCGCG
>DATMQV010000017.1:0-4899 GCA_035566615.1 Xanthobacteraceae bacterium | reverse complement strand
TTTCTACATCGGCGGCGTCGTGCCGCTGCTCATCGCCGTCGTGCTTGCTTTCTTTCTGCCGGAGTCGATCAAATTTCTGCTCGCTCGCAGCAAAGACGCCGATGCGGTGCGGCGGATCGTTGCGCGTTTTCGGTCTCCGAGTGTGAGCGCCGACGCGCGCTTCGTCGTCGACGAGGAGCATTTGCCCGGAACGCCGGTCCGGCACTTGTTCACGGAGGGGCGCATGGCCGGCACCCTCTTGCTGTGGGTCCCGTTCTTCATGGGTTTCGGCATATTGACCGTTGTGACGCTGTGGACGCCGGCCTTGTTGCGCCTCAACGGCATCTCCGCCGCCAATACCGCGTTCGTCGTCGCCTTCAACGGATTGGGCGCTGTCATCGGTCAATCGAGCGCCGGACGATTGATCCAGCGCTTTGGCATTCTGCCCGTTCTGCTGCCGGGCTTTCTGCTCGGCGCCGCGGCGACGGTCGGATTGGGCTACGCCGCCTCGTCGGTGGCTCTGGCGGCGACTTTTGTCGGGCTGGTTGGCCTGTTTTTAGGTTTCGGCACGGCGGGCGCAATCGCTTTAGCGGCGATCATCTATCCGACGCCAATCAGATCGACGGGCGTCGGTTGGGGTATGGCCATGGGCCGGTTCGGTCAGATCGTCGCGCCGTGGATCGCAGGCGCCTTGCTGGGCGCGGGCTGGACCGCCGACCGCATCATGATCGTGATCGCGTGCGGGGGATTGATCGCGGCGGTTTTTGTCGTGCTCTTTCGTGCCTGGTTTGTCCGCCAGAAGGTGCGGTTGTCCGGAGACGATGCTTCCACAAGGGCGCCACTACGAAGTTAGAGCGCTGATCGCTTCCGTCTGAGACGATTGCGGCCTAACGCTTGCCGACGGGGAGTGCGGTCAAAGCTTCGCTGCAGGCGGCGATCAATTCCCGTTGCCGGCGCGCGCCATGCTTCATCTGCAACAAGCTCTGCCCAAAAATGAAGGAGTAGAACAGGAGGGCCTGGGCCTCTGCCTGTTCAGTTTCCAAGCCGAGGGCGCGATACAGCATGGCGACATTCTTGAGCCTGGCGGCGTCGACCCGCGCAACGACCGCGGCTGCGGCCTCGTCGACCCGCGACCATTGACGGATGGCGAGCTCCACCGCCATGCCGCGCGGATTGACCGTTTCGGAATACAGCCGGATCAACTCGCGGAGCCGCTGGCGCGCGGAAACGCCGTCGAGCTTGGCGTGCTGCTCGATGGCGGCGATGCGTCCGCGAGCCCAGGTTTTGAGCATGGCGCCGAGGAGGGCGCGGCGGTCGGCAAATCTTCGGTAGAAGCCGCCTTTGGTGACGCCGAGATCCTTGGCCAGAACTTCAACGCGCACGTGCTCGATACCGCCGTGCGCCAGTGCCGCGAGCCCAGCCTCGATCCACTTGGCGCTGCCGTCGTCATCGGTCACTGCGTGCGATCCACGTTCTTGATACGCCACCGTATTGATAGCGCATGAGCGCCGTGATACGGTAGCGTATCATACTCCCGGAGGCGGCCATGGATCCGAACATGGATCCGAACATGGACCTGAACGTGGACCCGATCACGTACAAAGGTTGCGTCTATCCTTGGCAATGCGATCAGATCGGCCACATGAACATCATGTGGTACGTCGGCAAATTCGACGAAGCGAATTGGAACCATCTGGCGCGCGTCGGGCTTACGCCGTCCTATCTGCGAACCGAAGAGCGCGGCATGGCGGCGGTTCAGCAAAACATCACCTACAAGCGCGAACTGCTGGCGGGCGAAATCGTCGAAATCCGCAGCCGCTTTCTCGAGGTCCGCGACAAGGCGCTGCGTTTTGTCCACGAGATGCGCAATGCGGAGACTGGCGAAATCGCCGCGGTCTGCGAGATCACGGCAGTGCATATCGACCGGCGCGCGCGCAAGGCCGTAGCTTTGCCAGCGACCATCCGAGACGCCGCGAATGCTTCGCTCGCGCCCGGGATGGCGGCGAACTAAGTCATCAAGACAGACCTTGGCCGGGGCGGCGTTGCGTTGCGAGAGCCTGGGCCAATGCCACGAAACCTGACACCGAAATGTCTTCGGCGCGCGCGGTTGGGCTCAAGCCGGCGGCGGATAGGAGCGCGGATACGTCCGCGCCGAGCGAGCGCAGGCTCTGGCGCAGCATCTTGCGGCGTTGGCCGAAGGCGGCTTGCGTGGCGGCTTCGAGCAACGCGCGGTCGCACGGCAGCGGGTGCGGCCGCGGCGTAAGGCGGATCAGCGAAGAGGTGACTTTCGGCGCGGGTACGAAGGCGGATGGATGAACGTCGAAAAGGATCTTTGCTTCACAGCGCCATTGCACCAGGACCGAAAGCCGGCCGTAGCTCTTGGAGCCCGGTGTGGCGACGATGCGTTGGGCGACCTCGCGCTGAAACATCAGAATGGCGGCGTCGTACCAAGGCGGCCACGGCTCTGTGCTGACCCACGAGACCAGCAGCGCCGTTGCGATGTTGTAAGGGAGATTCGCGACGATGCGGATCGGGCCCTGATCGATGTGCGGACGCGGATCGAAGCTGAGCGCGTCGCCCGGCACGATCTCGAGCCGATCGGGATAGCGTTGCGCGATGTCGTGGAGCGCCGCGATGGCACGCTCGTCGCGCTCGACCGCGATCACCCGCTTGGCGCCGAGCGCCAGCAGCGCGCGGGTGAGCCCGCCGGGGCCGGAACCGATCTCCAGCATCGTGATGCCGGCGACCGTTCCCGCCGCCCGGGCGATGCGTGCAGCGAGGTTGAGATCGAGCAGAAAATTCTGACCGAGCGATTTCTTGGCGATGAGACCATGCCGGCGAATGACTTCGCGCAGCGGCGGCAGGCCATCGGGCTGTTCGCTCACGATGCGGGGATGGCCGCCGGCTGATCGGCGCTCGCCAAGCGCGCGGCAAGCCGCAGCGCGGCAACGAGGCTCGTCGGGTCGGCTACGCCTTTGCCGGCAATGTCGAAGGCCGTGCCGTGATCCGGCGAAGTCCGCACGAATGGAAGACCGAGCGTGACATTGACCGCGTGATCGAAGGCAAGTGTCTTAATCGGGATCAGCGCCTGATCGTGGTACATGCACAAGGCCGCATCGTAGCGCGCGCGCGCATCTTTGTGGAACAGCGTGTCGGCCGGTAACGGCCCTTTCGCATCGATGCCCTCGCCGAGAAGCCGGGCGACGGCCGGTGCGACGATGGTGCGGTCTTCTTCGCCGAGCATTCCGTCTTCGCCGGCATGCGGGTTAAGTCCTGCGACGACCAGGCGGGGATGCAGCAGGCGGAAGCGGCGGGATAGATCGTGGGCAACGATACGCCCGGTCTCGACGATGAGATCCGTGGAGAGGTGATCAAAGATTTCGCGCAGCGGCAGATGGATGGTCACTGGCACGACCGCGAGCTCCGGCGACCACAGCATCATCACCGGTCGGCGCGTTTCGCCGGTCGCTTCCTGGACCAGGCTTGCCAAGAATTCCGTGTGGCCAGGTTCGGCAAAGCCCGATTTGTACAGCACGTTCTTGGCGATTGGATTGGTGACGATGGCCGCGGCTTTGCCGGCCAACACGTCGCCCACCGCTCTGCGGATCGACGCAATCGCCGCCGGTGCGCTTGAACCGTCCGGCCCGCCGGGCTCGGCGGTAACGGCAATATCGAGGCCGACAACGGGCAACGCCGACGCAAACGCTTCGATTGCGGAGGCGGGCGTTACTTGCGCGGTTGGAGCGTCGAGCCGCAAGGCGGCGGCACGGCGGCGCAGAAATTTCTCGTCGGCGACGATGTAGAATGGCGGAAGGTTCAGCTCGCGGCGCCGATGCCAGATCGCAACGGCAAGATCGGGGCCGATGCCCGCCGGCTCGCCGAGCGTCAAGGCTATGGGCAGCACGGTCCTATTTCTGATCTCTTAACTTCGCTTCCGGAACTTTATATTCGATCATGGCCTGGCGGCGCAAAGTCTCGAGGTAGCGTTTCGCCTGCGCGCCGAATTTTTGCTGGAACATCTGGTCGCGGATTTCCTTCATTTCCGGCGTGTCGGACTTGGTCTCTTTCTTGGCGCATACCGCAAACAACTGAATCCCCTCGGCCGTCTGCTCGGGCGGGGTCAGGCGACCGACCGCGGTGCCGTCGAGGATCTGCCGCAGTTGCTGGGCGAGATCGGCGGAGAATTTCGAAACCTGATCGCGCACGGCGACGTCCGGCAGGGCGCGCGCGAACGTGATGCCTTCGCTGCAATTTTGGAAGCGCGAACGCAGCGCCTCCGCTTCGCGTTTGCGCGCCTCGAATGCCGCATCGGGCGAACCGCGCGGGACGATGAAGACCACCGGCCGCATGATGTATTCGTAGCCGACTTCGTTTTTTTCGTCGGTCTTGTGCAACTGCAGCTGCGCTTCGACATCCTTGTCGCGGATCTCGAGGCTTGCCTTGAAACGTCCGCGCACAAGGTTGGTCCAGGCCACCTGCGCCTTCAAGCGGCGCTTGAGAGTATCATCGCTGGCGCCACCGGCTGTGAGCAACTGCGTGAGCTTTGGTCCATCGATGCCCATGCGGGTCGCGACCGTGTTGTAGGACTCGTTGACTTGCTCGTCCGGAATGTCGAGGCCGTAACGCTTGGCCTCGGTTATCTCCAGGATTTCGTCGATCAGGCTGTCCATCACCTCCTTGCGCGACGGCACCTTCTTGTTGCTCATCTGCAAAAATTTGGAGCGGTGCTCGATGTCGAGGACCGTGATCGGCTGACCGTTGACAAACGCCACCACCTGCTGCGCCGTCGCGGCGGTTGGCAGGGCGAGCATGATCGCGCCGGCGAAGGCGGCTGCGGCAAGGCCCTTGCAATGGACGCGGAAAGAAATCTCCGATCTCACTTCGTCTCGCTCCTCAGATGGACAGCGCGGTGTCCTTTCC
>DATMQV010000016.1:0-14206 GCA_035566615.1 Xanthobacteraceae bacterium | reverse complement strand
GCCCGCGCCGGATTTCACCGGCGCGGGCCGCAAAAGCAAGTGCCCGTTTTCGCGGGCTTGGTTGCCGCGGCCTACGCCGCGACCTTCGAGTAAAGCCGCTTGGAGGCGAGCTCGGCGCCTTCCGACAGCGCCTTGAGCTTGGCCCAAGCGATCTGCGGGTGGACGCGGCCGCCCAATCCGCAATCGGTCGAAGCGATCACGTTCTCGGCCCCCACCGCCTCGGCGAAACGGCAGATGCGGTCGGCGACCAGTTCGGGATGCTCGATCAGGTTGGTCGAATGCGTGACCACGCCGGGCAGGATCTTCTTGCCGGCCGGCAGCTTGATGTCCTTCCAGAGCTTCCACTCGTGCTCGTGCCGGGCGTTGGCGGCCTCGAATGAATAATAGTCCGCGTTCACCGCCAGCATCAGATCGACGAGGTGCTTCATCGGGATGTCGGTGGTGTGCGGGCCGTGCCAGCTGCCCCAGCACAGGTGGAAGCGGATCTTGCTCGACGGCAATCCCTTGATCGAATGGTTCAGCGCGTCGATCTGCATTTTGGTGTAGCGCCGGTAGCCCTCCACGCTGGGCTCGTTCTTCTGCTGATCCCAGTTTTCGCCGATCGCCGGATCGTCGAGCTGGACAATGAAGCCGGCATCGATGATCGCCTTGTATTCCTCGTGCATGGCGTCGGCGCAGGCGTACAGGAGCTCCTCTTCGCTCTTGTAATATTCGTTGGGCATGCGCGCGCAGCTTGCCGGCGCGATCGAATTCATCCACGCCCCTTCGGTTCCAAGCCCCGCCGCCTTGAGACCGGCTTTCAGGTTGGCGATATCGCGCTGGATCAGGTCCTGGCCTTTGTATTTGATCGGCCCGTTGACCAGGGGACTATGGTTGGTCATGAACTGCTCGGGCAGACCGCAGCCGGACTGCGGGTCCATATAAGCTTCATGGAACTTGGACATGTCCCGGCGCTCGCCCCAGTCGCCGACGACGAAATCCTTCGGCGCCATCGGCGTTTGGGTGTGCGCCGACAATTTCGTGAACCAGAGCCCGGTGTCGACGACCTCGACGCCGCCCAGCCGGCGGATCACATAGGACCACCACGAGCCGTAATCGTAGGCCCAGCCCATGGTATGAGCGAGTTCGCCGTCGTTGATCAGACTGACGCCGGCCTCTTTCTGCTTCTGGACGACCTCGGCCACGGCGTTTTTCAGTTCCGCCTCATAAGCCGCCTCGTCGAACTTCTCGCCAAGCGTGCGCTTTTGGCTGACTTCGAGAAATTTCGCCGGCCGCGGCAGGCTGCCGACTTGGGTGGTCAGAATCCGATTAGCCATATTTTTTCCTCCCGATTTATACGACTATTTTGTAAGCGCATTGCGTCGGACGTGCGAAGCGCCCGCGCGATTTTCAAAGTCTACCGAATAGGGTTCGCAGTCGGCAAGCATGCGCGGCGCGGTTACGCGATGGCGGCACACCGCGTTCCCGCAGCGTTGGGCGAGGCGGGCAATGGCCCAAACAGATGGGCGCGATTTTCGACCTGCGCCGCCGCCGGCCTAGGCCGGTACGCGGCGCGCGCCATGCACGCCGCCCGCCAGCGCGCGAACAAGATCCGCCACCGCGCCCGCGGTTGCGGCGGTCGCCTTGCCGTCCGCGCCGAGGTGCTTGCGCACTGTATCGACCAAAGCCGAGCCGACCACGACGCCGTCGGCGCCGTGCGCGATCGCGCGCACCTGCTCGGCGGTGCGCACGCCGAAACCGACGCAGACCGGAAGCGTGCTGTGCCGCTTGATGCGCTTGACCGCCTCACTGACTTTGCCGGCATCGGGCGCGGCCGAGCCGGTGATGCCGGTGATCGAGACGTAATAGACAAAGCCCGAGGTGTTCGCCAGCACTGCCGGCAATCTTTTGTCGTCGGTGGTCGGCGTCGCCAGCCGGATGAAATTGAAGCCGGCCTTGAGCGCCGGCAGGCACAATTCGGTGTCTTCCTCCGGCGGCAGGTCGACGATGATCAGGCCATCGACGCCGGCGGCCTTGGCATCGACGAGAAACTGCTCGACGCCGTAAATGTAGATCGGATTGTAATAGCCCATCAGCACGAGCGGCGTCGCATCGTCGCCGCCGCGGAATTCGCGCACCAGCGACAGCGTCCGCTTCATGTTCTGCCCGCCTTTGAGTGCGCGCAGGCCCGCCGCCTGGATCGCCGGACCGTCGGCCATCGGATCGGTGAACGGCATGCCGATCTCGATCAGGTCGGCGCCGGCCGGCGGCAGCGCTTTGACGATCGCAAGCGACGTCTCGTAGTCAGGATCGCCGCCCATGACGAACGTCATGAGCGCGGCGCGGCCCTCCTCCTTGAGCGCGGCAAAGCGCCGATCAATGCGGGTCATGATTGCGACTGGCCCTGCAGATGCGCGGCGACCGTGGCGAGATCCTTGTCGCCGCGGCCGGAGAGATTGACGACCATCAGGTGATCCTTCGGCTTTTTGGGCGCGAGCTCGAGCACCTTGGCGATGGCGTGCGCAGGCTCGAGCGCCGGGATGATGCCTTCGAGCTTGGAGAGAAGCTGAAACGCGTTGAGCGCCTCGTCATCGGTCGCCGACAAAAACGTGACGCGGCCGACATCGTTGAGCCAGGCATGCTCGGGACCGATGCCCGGATAGTCGAGGCCGGCGGAGATCGAATGCGCCTCGTTGATCTGGCCGTCCTCGTTCATCAAGAGGTAGGTGCGATTGCCGTGCAGCACGCCCGGCCGGCCGCCGGCGATCGAGGCCGCATGCATACCCGTCTCAATGCCATGGCCCGCCGCCTCGACGCCGTAAATTTCGATTGCGCGCTCGTCGAGGAAAGGATGGAACAATCCCATCGCGTTCGAGCCGCCGCCGATACAGGCGACAAGCGAATCCGGCAGACGGCCTTCGGCCTCTTGCATCTGCTCGCGCGTCTCGCGGCCGATGATCGATTGAAAATCGCGCACCATCATTGGATAGGGATGCGGGCCGGCGATGGTGCCGATACAGTAGAACGTCGTGCCCACATTGGTCACCCAGTCGCGCAGCGCCTCGTTCATCGCGTCCTTGAGCGTCTTCGATCCGGACTCGACGGGTACGACCCGGGCACCAAGCATCTGCATGCGAAACACGTTCGCCTTCTGCCGCTCGACATCGACCGAACCCATATAGACGATGCATTCCAGACCGAAGCGAGCGCACAACGTTGCGGTGGCAACGCCATGCATGCCGGCGCCGGTTTCCGCGATGATGCGCTTCTTGCCCATGCGTTGCGCCAGCAAAATCTGGCCAAGCACATTGTTGACCTTATGCGCGCCGGTGTGATTGAGCTCCTCGCGTTTGAGATAAATTTTCGCGCCGCCGCCCGAAAGGCCGGAGGCCGTCTGTCTGCAGTGCGCCGTCAGCCGCTCGGCGAAATAAAGCGGCGACGGGCGGCCGACATAGTGCGTCAGATAGCCGTCCATCTCCTTCTTGAACTGCGGATCGACCTTGGCTTTGGCGTAAGCCTGTTCCAGTTCCAGAATCAGCGGCATCAGCGTCTCGGCGACAAAGCGGCCGCCATAGATGCCGAAATGCCCGCTGTCGTCCGGCCCGGTGCGGAAGGAATTCGGTTGCTGGATGGTCATCGTCAAAACTCTCTCACACAAGCCGCATTCATAGCCTTCCCTCTCTCCGGTGGGGAGAGGGTCAGAGCGAGGGGGCGGGCGACTTCTTCCCGCCCGGCAGGGCCGAGGCGAGTGCGGCTTTTCGCGCCGCGCGGATAAAGGCCCGGATCTTGCCGGGGTCCTTCTCGCCCGGCGCGCGCTCGACCCCGGAGGACACATCGACGCCGGGCGCTCTGGTGACCCGCAAAGCCTCGGCGACATTGCCGGCATCGAGCCCGCCCGACAGCATGAAGGGCACGCCAAGCGCGAGATTTTTGAGAAGCCGCCAATCGAAGGCCTTACCGAGACCGCCCGGCCGGGTGGCATCTTTCGGCGCGCGCGCATCAAACAAGATACGGTCGGCCACCGCGATATAGTTCGCGGCGAGAGCGAGGTCGTCTTTCTGCGCGATCGGAACGGCTTTCATCGCCGGCAGGCCGAAACGTTGCTTGAGCGCCGTGACGCGCGCGGCCGTCTCATTGCCGTGAAGCTGAAGCATGTCCGGCCGCAACGACTGCATGATCGCATCGAACCAGGCGTCGTCGGCATCGACCGTGAGCGCGACTTTTTGCGCCCGGCCGCGCACGCGCTCTCCGAGCAGGCGCGCCGCCTCGAACGAGATGTGCCGCGGCGAGGGTTCAAAAAATACGAAGCCGACCATGTCGGCGCCCTCGTCGAGCGCGACATCAAGGGCCTCCGCCGTCGAGAGGCCGCATATTTTGACGATCAGCGACATTTCTTGCTTCTAGCCGGGCTCTTCTACATGGCTGCGCCGGGTGTGTCCCACGCGGGCCGCCGCCGGCGGCGCTAAGCCGGCGGCCGCAGCCGCAGCGGCGCGGGCCGTTCCCCCGCACGCGGGGCGCTGCCCGGGTTACCCGCCATGCCCTCGTAGGCCGAAAGCTTGCCGCGCAGCACCTGCATCTCGCGCTCGAACCTGCGCGCCGCGCCCCGCCATTTGCCCTGACCGAGCCAGGAGGCCACGCCGCCGATAATGACGCCCACGATGAGCAACCCGAGGATCAGCGCAAACAAGGGCAGCGACAGCGATGCGACCGGCGTGTCACCGCCGAACGGATCAAAGGAGATCGTCACGTTCTGCCGGTTCGCGACAGCGAAGACGACGATGATGATGACCAGCGGCACCAGGATGATCGCCGCCACAATCCTGCGCAGCAATGTTCGGACCTCTGTGTTTCGATCCGCCTATTCCCGCGCTAGCGGGAATCCAGACGGAGCGTTTGCGATCGGGCTCGGCCTACCGGGTCCCTGCCTTCGCGGGGACGAGCGGAGTACGGCCAGCCG
This sequence comes from Xanthobacteraceae bacterium, assembly GCA_035566615.1. GTDB lineage: Bacteria > Pseudomonadota > Alphaproteobacteria > Rhizobiales > Xanthobacteraceae > BOG-931. The sequence goes on along the minus strand of DATMQV010000016.1, from coordinate 9,270 downwards.
GCGAATCAGGCCTCGCTGCCCTGATTGAGCCGCTCGCGCATTTCCTTGCCGGTCTTGAAGAACGGCACGCATTTCTGATCGACCGACACATGGGCGCCGGTGCGCGGATTGCGCCCGGTGCGCGCCGGACGCTGCTTGACCGAGAAGGCGCCGAAGCCCCGCAACTCGACGCGATCACCGCGCGCCATGGCGGCGACGATCTCGCCCAGGATGGCGTTGACGATCTTCTCGACGTCGCGCTGATAGAGGTGGGGATTCTGCGCAGAGATACGCTGCACAAGTTCGGACTTGATCATTGTGAGCCCTGGACCGTGCCTTGCACCGCTTTGGACCGTGCCTGGATCGATGTGACGGAACGGCAATGCCCAACGCCCCGCCCTATTCAGCTCCGGTAGGGTGCCAAAGGGCCAACAACCCGTCAAGATTGAGCCGCTCAACCGCCTGCATCGTACCCCAATCGTCGACGTGGCGTGCCAGGGCGCCAAGCCCGGCCGCGTCCAGGGTCGCAACCGCCATGGCGTGAAGGAACGGCAAATCGCGGAAGCGGTCGTGCAGCTGGTAGTCGCGGACCGGAAGCTTCGCGTCGATATTCTTTTCCTTGGCGAGCCAGGAGATGCCGGCTTGTTCGTCGCCGAGTTCGTCGACGAGCTTGAGCCCGATGGCCTGGTGACCGGTGAAGACGCGCCCGTCGGCGACCGTCTGCAATTCCTCGTCGTTGAGGTGACGGCGGTTCTGCACCAGGCCCTTGAACCAGGCGTACGAATCCTTGATCAACGATTCGATGGCGGCGCGCGCCTCCGGCGACGTCGGCTCGAAGCCGTTCGGTGCCGCCTTGAGCGGCGAGGACTTGATCGATTCCACCTTGACGCCGATCTTGCCCAGAAGATCGCCGACATTCGGATACTGAAACAGCACACCGATCGAGCCCACAATCGAGGTCTGCTTGGCGATAATGTGATCGCCGGCAATCGCGGTGATATAGCCGCCAGATGCCGCGAGCCCATCGACTACGATCACCAGCGGCTTTTTCTCCTTCAACCGCATCAGCGAATCATAAAGCTGCTCGGAGCCGGCCGTCGTGCCGCCGGGGCTGTCAATATGCACGATCACCGCGCGCGCCGTGGACGATTGCGCGAGCTTGTCGAGTTGTTTGACCCGCTCCTCGTCGTCGCGGATCAATCCCTTGATGGTGACACGCGCGATATAGGAGCCGGCGCCGGCAAAGCCCGTGCGATTGCTCCAGGCCGCGGCCATTCCGGCGATCGCCAGAATGATCACCGCGATGGCGAGCACGCGCCAGAAGGTAAGCTTGCGCCGCATGCGGCGGCGGTCGACGATCAGGTCGGCATCAAGCGACATGGGGCGTCCTTTTCAGTGCGTCCTTTTCACCTTTTTCCTCCCCCGCTGCCGGGGGAGGTGGCGCGCGAAGCGCGCCCGGTAGGGACAAGTATTGCTGGAGCGGAGCAAGCAGCCCCTTCCACCGCAAGCGGTCCCCCTCCCCCGCCGCGCGGGGAGGAGATCATGTTTACTCCTTCGTCTCTTCCTCGCCCTTGCGCTTGAGCGCAGTACCGAGAATGTCACCGAGCGTCGCGCCCGAATCGGACGAGCCGTATTGTGCGATCGCCTCCTTCTCCTCGGCGACTTCCAGCGCCTTGATGGAGACCTGGACCTTGTGGGAACGGCGATCGAATTGGATCACGCGCGCATCGACCTTCTGGCCGACGGCGAAGCGGTCCGGACGCTGCTCGGAGCGGTCGCGCGCGAGTTCCGAGCGCTTGATGAAGGCCACATACTCGGTGCCGACGATCTTCACGTCGATGCCTCCTTCCTTCACGTCGATCACTTCGGAAGTCACGACCGAGCCCTTCTTGAGCTCGCCGGCCTCGCCGCTGGCGGCCGCACCGGTCTCGGCAAGCTGCTTGATGCCGAGCGAGATGCGCTCCTTCTCGACATCGACGTCGAGCACCTGCGCCCGCACCTTGTCGCCCTTCTTGAATTCCTCGATCACCTGCTCGCCCGGCCGTTTCCAGTCGAGGTCGGAGAGGTGCACCATGCCGTCGACATCGCCGTCGAGGCCGAGGAACAGGCCGAACTCGGTCTTGTTCTTGACCTCGCCTTCGACTTCCGAGCCGGGTGGATATTTCTCCAGGAACACTTCCCACGGATTGCGCATGGTCTGCTTCAATCCGAGCGAGATGCGGCGCTTGACCGGGTCGACTTCCAGCACCTGCACTTCGACCTCTTGCGAAGTGGAGACGATCTTGCCGGGATGGACGTTCTTCTTGGTCCACGACATTTCGGAGACGTGGATCAGGCCCTCGATCCCGGGCTCGAGCTCGACGAAGGCGCCGTAGTCGGTGATATTGGTGACCCGGCCCTTGAAGCGCGCGCCGACCGGATACTTGGCTTCGATGCCCTGCCACGGATCGTCGAGCAACTGCTTCATGCCGAGCGAGATACGGTGGGTCTCGTGGTTGATCTTGATGATCTTGACCTTGACCTGCTGACCGATGTTGAGAACCTCGGACGGATGATTGACGCGCCGCCAGGCGATGTCGGTGACGTGCAGGAGGCCGTCGATGCCGCCGAGATCCACGAACGCACCGTAGTCGGTGATGTTCTTGACCGCGCCGTCGATGACCTGGCCCTCTTCCAGATTCTGCACCAGCTCCTGACGCTGTTCGGCGCGGGTCTCTTCCAGCACGGTGCGGCGCGAAACGACGATGTTGCCGCGCCGGCGATCCATTTTCAGGATCTGGAAGGGCTGCGAATTGTTCATCAGCGGCGACACATCGCGGATCGGACGGATGTCGACCTGCGAGCGCGGCAGGAAGGCGACGGCGCCGTCGAGATCGACGGTGAAGCCGCCCTTGACCTGATTGAAGATGACGCCGGTGACCTTTTCGTTGTTCTGGAACGCCTTCTCCAGCTTACCCCAGCTCTCCTCCCGCCGCGCTTTGTCGCGCGAGAGCACCGCTTCGCCGAGCGCATTCTCGACGCGCTCCAGATAAACCTCGACGGTATCGCCAACCTTGATCTCGGCAGCCCGGCCAGGGCCCGCGAATTCGCGCAGCGCCACTCGGCCTTCGGTCTTCAGGCCGACATCGATGACGGCCACGTCCTTCTCGATCCCGACAACCGTCCCTTTGACAACGGATCCTTCCTGCAGATGACCATCGCTGAACGATTCCTCGATCATGCTGGCGAAGTCTTCGCGCGACGGCGCGGCGGTCGCTACTTGAGCCATGAACACTCCGAGCCCCGTGGATGAAAATGATCCCGAACGCGCAGCAGCCGCCGGTCGCGCCGGCGGTGGGGCCTTAAGCCAGACGGTCAGGACAAAGCTTGGTCCGGTGTGCCAGACGAAACACGCGAACGGGCTTAACCTCCAATGACGAAATCGCGGTCAGCCGCGCTTTCGGCCCGTTCGGACGGCTTCGATGATGTCGACGGCAGCCCGGAATGCGGCGTCTATACCTAAATGCGTGGTATCGAGCAAGTGCGCGTCGGGCGCGGCCTTCAAGGGGGCGGCCGTACGCCGGGAATCCCGTTCGTCCCGGCGCAACAGGTCGGCCAGGACCTCTTTTTCGTCGGCAGGCTCCCCTCGCGCCCGCATTTCGGCGGTGCGGCGGGCGGCGCGCACCTCGGGCGTGGCCACCACGAAGATCTTCACGTCCGCGCCCGGCGCGATGACGGTGCCGATATCGCGGCCGTCGAGCACGGCGCCCGGGGGTTTCGTGGCAAACCCGCGCTGATAGTTCATCAGCGCCTGGCGGACCTCCGGAATCGCCGCCACGACCGAGGCGGCTTCGGTGATTGCGGGCGCCTTCAGCGCGCTTTCGTCAAACTGGGTAGGGTCGAGCGCGATTGCGGCATCGATCGCTTTTTCGACATTGTCGGGCGCGTAGCCGGCATCGAGCACCGCCCTCGCCACCGCGCGATAGATCAAGCCGGTGTCGAGATGCGGCAGCCCATAAATTGCCGCCACCTGCTTGGCGATGGTTCCCTTGCCCGAGGCTGCCGGGCCGTCTATAGCGATGATCATCGTTACTTTCGTTGTAGGCAAAAAGTCGTGCGTTCTGGGCGAAGGTTGTGCTTGGCGAAGTCCGCCGCGTGCGGAATTCGGCCGAGGACCAAGACAGGCCGCCGAACATCAGACGCGGGACAGATCAAACGGCGGAACAGAGGATTTCGCAAGCGCCAAACGCCTCGTGTGCATCGGAAGGTATCTTGTGCTTCGGTGTGGCATATCGACATGAACACAGGCATGCACCTCAAGACTCACGCGCGTCAAGAATGACATGCACATCAAGGATGACATGCACGTCACAAATGACATGCGCCTCACGAACGACACGCGCATCACGATCGACCTGCACATCAATACCGAAATGCACATCGCGGGCGGCCGACATATCGGCACCCGCGCATCGTCGACGCTTCACACACGCATGATGGCGTGATCGATGCCTGAGATGCCCGAGCCCTTGTCCATCAAAGTCCCTGCCTGACAAAGTCCTTGTCCGTGAGATCGAGTCTGTGATTTCACGGCTCGGAATGTGACCACGATGGCGACCAGGAAAGCCTGCCGATGAAGTTCACGAGACGGCTGATGCAAAAGCGCTGGGTCCAGAAGACCATCGGCGTCGCAGCGGCCGAGTACTTGCGTCTGGTGTGGATGACAAGCCGCTTCACGATGGAGCCGGCGGATCCTTATCGGCTCTATGAGCGCGAACAGCCGGTCATCCTCGCGATGTGGCACGGCCAGCATTTCATGCTGCCGTTCCTGCGCCGGGGATTTCCGTTCAAGGTTTTGATCTCGCGCCATATCGACGGCGAGATCAACGCGATCGCCGCCGAGTGGCTTGGCGTCGGCACGGTGCGCGGCTCGGGCGATCACGGGCGCAGATATCACGTCAAGGGCGGCGTCGGCGCCTTCAAGAGCATGATGGATGCGATCGCCAAAGGCTGGAACATGGCGCTCACCGCCGACGTTCCGAAAGTCTCGCGCGTCGCCGGGCTCGGCATCATCAAGCTTGCGAGTGCAACGGGACGGCCGATCTTCCCGGTCGCGCTCGCCACCAGCCGCCGGAAAGTGCTCGACAACTGGGACCGTTCGGCGATCAACCTTCCCTTCAGCCGCGGCGCGACCGTTGTCGGCGACCCGATCCGCGTTTCGGCCGACGCCGGTCCTGAAGCCCTCGAACAGGCGCGCAGCGCGCTTGAACAAGCGCTCAATGCGGCGACCGAGCGCGCATACGCCATCGCCGATCGGCTGCCGGCAACGGTCCGCAGCGCAGCCTCGCAGGAGCGGCTTGAGATTGAGCGGCGGGTATCGAATAATGGGATCATCGCCGATTGAGGCTGCAAGTGAGCCGGTAAGGCGTTGCGCGGGGAAGCACATTGGCAATCATCGACGACGTTCGTTCCATCATCGCTAAATCACTGAACATCCCCGTCGAACAGCTTACGCCGGACAAGCGTCTCGACGAGTTGGGCGCCGAGTCGCTCGACGTGATCGAGATTGTCTTCGCGCTCGAGGAGAAGTACGACATCGCCATCCCGTTGCAGGGCAGCGACGCGAGCCGCGTGTCCGCATCCGGCAAGAGTGAAGACAAGAGCGAAGGTCAGGACAAAAGCGGCAGCTCCGAATTGCCGTTTGCCACCGTCGGTGATGTCGCCGAAATGGTCGAGAAGCTGGTCGCGGCGAAAGCATCGAAATGAATCGGGTCGTCATCACGGGAATCGGAGTGGTCACTCCGATCGGCAGCACCCGTGACACATTCTGGTCCGCCTTGGTCGAGGCGCGTTCGGGCATCGGCCCGATCACCATCATTCCGACCGAGCGGCTGAACACGCGCATCGCGGCCCAGGTGCTCGACTTCAAGCCGACCGATCATTTCGATCCCAAACGCGAGGGCCTGCTCGACCGTTTCGCGCAATTCGCCGTAGTGGCCGCGCGCTCCGCGTTGCGCGACTCCCAATTGGAGCTGACCGAGGAGATCGCGCTCGATGCCGCGACCATCATCGGCAATTCGACCGGCGGCATGAACACGCTCGACGATTCCTTCCTCAAGCTCTACAGCCAGAACGGAACGCGCGCGCATCCGCTGTCAATTCCGCGACTGATGTCGAATGCCGCTTGCAGCGCCATCTCGATGGATCTCGGGCTGAAGGGGCCGACCTACACCATCGCGTCGGCCTGTTCGTCCGGCACGCATGCCATCGGCCAGGCCTTTCAGATGGTGCGCACCGGTCAATCGCCGATCGCGCTCACCGGCGGCACCGAAGCCTGCCTCACCGTCGGCACGTTCAAGGGCTGGGAAGCTTTGCGCGTGCTCAGCTCCGATACCTGCCGGCCGTTTTCGCGGACGCGGTCCGGACTCGTGCTCGGCGAGGGCGCAGCCATGTTCGTGTTGGAGGAGCGCGACCACGCGATCGCACGCGGCGCGCCGATCTATGCCGAGATGCTGGGCTTCGGCATGAGCGCCGATGCCGGCGACATCACCGCTATCGATCCAAGCGGCGCCGCGCGCGCCATGCGCGCGGCCTTGAAGGACGGCAAGGTCAATCCGGACGACATCGACTACGTCAACGCCCACGGCACCGGCACTGCGCTCAACGACAAGGGCGAGACTGTGGCGCTCCGCCACGCGTTCGGCGACACCGCCGATCATCTCGCCGTGTCGTCGAGCAAGGGCGTGCTGGGCCACAGCTTGGGCGCGGCGGGCGCAGTGGAGCTTGCCGCCACCGCGCTTGCGCTCCACCACCAGATCATTCCGCCGACGGCCAATTTCCAAGAGGCCGATCCGGATTGCGATCTCGATTATGTGCCGAACACTGCGCGCAATGCGCCGATCAAAAACGCGATGTCGAGTTCATTCGCCTTCGGCGGCCTCAACGCGGTGCTGGTGCTCGGGCGAGTGTAGGCGTTGCCGCCGGCGACTAGCTAGACCCTGATCCAATTCGATTGAATCGCATCACGGTCCAGTTTCATCGTTTTGAGCATGACCTTGTCCGAAAACCGGTTTCCACTTTTCGGGATCATGCTCTAGGACGCGATATCCGCCCCCAGCCCGCGCATCAGCGCGACGAAATCCGGAAAGCTTGTGGCGATAAAACTCCCATCGTCGATCGTCACCGGCTGTTCGCTCTCAAGCCCCATCACCAGCGCCGACATGGCAAGCCGGTGATCCATATGCGTGGCGACGAGCCCGCCGCCGGGCGCGCGCCCCCTGCCCTCGACGAAGAGATCGTCGCCTTCGATCTCAACCGTCACGCCATTCGCGCGCAACATGTCGGCGGTGCCGGCGAGCCGGTCCGATTCCTTCACGCGCAGCTCCTTCAGCCCGCGCATCAACGTCGTTCCTTGCGCAAACGAAGCCGCCACCGCGAGGATCGGATATTCGTCGATCATCGCCGGCGCCCGCGCGGCCGGCACTTCGACGCCGCGGAGCGCGCTGCCGCGCACGCGCAGATCGGCGACGTCTTCGCCGCCTTCGATGCGCGCATTCAACCGCTCGATCGCGGCGCCCATCTCGGTGAGCGTATCGATCAGACCGGCGCGCAACGGATTGAGCATCACGCCTTCGAGGATGACATCAGAGCCGGGCGTGATCGCCGCCGCCACCAGCGGGAAGGCCGCCGACGACGGATCGGCCGGGACCACGATCGGTCGCGGCGTGAGTTCCGGCTGACCCCCAAACGTGATGCGGCGGCCGTGTGCGCCGTGCTGCTCGACCCGCACATCGGCGCCGAAATGCGTCAGCATTTTCTCGGTATGGTCGCGCGTGGCTTCGGCTTCGATCACGACGGTCTCGCCCGGCGCCGCAAGCCCGGCGAGCAGCACCGCCGATTTGAGCTGTGCGGACGCAACCGGCGGCTCATAGACGATCGGGATCGGCTCGCGCGCGCCGGCAAGCTGCAACGGCAAGCGACCGTCGTTTGCGGTAAGCGTATGCGCGCCGATCCGCTCCAGCGGCTCGAGCACGCGCCGCATCGGACGCTTGCGCAGCGACGCGTCGCCATCAAAACTCGCGGTGATCGGGCAACCCGCGACCGCTCCCAGCATCAGCCGGCAGCCGGTGCCGGAATTACCGAAATCGAGCGGCGCTGCCGGCTCAGCAAATCCCGCAACGCCGACTCCGTGCAAGCGCCACGCGCCTGGACCGGTGCGCTCGACAGTCGCTCCGAGGGCACGCACAGCCTTGCCGGTATTGAGCACGTCCTCGCCTTCCAGCAGACCGGAAATGCGCGTCTCGCCGACCGTCAGCGCACCGAGAATGAGCGCCCGGTGGGAGATCGATTTGTCGCCCGGCACGCGCGCTCGCCCATGCAACGGGCCGGAACGGCAAGCGATCAGAGGCTGATGTTCAGTATGCATGGCAAAGCCAGCGCCTGCCTAGTTAGGTCGGGATGACACGGCGAGGCATAGGAGGAACGGGGTAACGACCGGTTACGGTGTTCCAGTAGGCCCAGGAGCGCCGATCGATGATGCCTGGTGGCGCATGTTCCAGCGCTTCGCGGAAATCATTCAGGTCGAGATAGCGCCTCACCACCTTGATGTCCTCCAGGGTGCCGTAAGTCATTAGATAGGCCACGAAGCGGACCGGATTCGCCAAGGCCTCTTCGGGCGGTTCGAACCAGATCACGCGGGGCGCGACGCGGAGCAAATCAGCATTGTGGGGAAGGGGCTTCATTTCTGTCTGACGTACGCCTTGATGGCGTTCAATGTAGGCAATCTTGCCGGATCAGTCTTTTGTACTGCGGCGCTGAGTCGGTTGCGGGTGTCCATGGGGAGTCGGGCCAAACTCGGGTCATCGTGGTATGCGATGGCCTTGAGCGAGAGCAGAGGACTAAATTGGTCCCCGTAAATCGTCGCTCCGGCGGCAAGCATGTCGGCCAACGTTACGCCGGATTTGGTGAGCAAGGCGTCGATATCCGCGTAGTCCTTGACCTCCGCACGCTGCGTCACGACGGCCGCCTTCATGCCGGCAAGATCGATCAGCGATGCGACCCTGATCCCGGGGCCCTCGGCGAGTTCAGGCTCGGCCACCTGTCCCAGGTCGAAGTTGCCAAAGAAGCTAAGCTGTACCAGGCCGCCGCGATCCACCGTGACCGCAAGATCGCTCGGTGCCGATTTGCGGACCGTGGCGTCCTTTAGATAGGGCACAGTTTTCAACAGCGAATGTGGCTCGAAAGTCATTGGCGAGAAGAAATCGAAATCGACGGACTGGCGGTGCCCTAAGCGCAGGGCAATCGCCGTGCCGC
>DATMQV010000015.1:0-11573 GCA_035566615.1 Xanthobacteraceae bacterium | reverse complement strand
CCATGTTCCTGATGGCCTTGTTCGTGTTTCAGGTGCCGCTCAAAGGTTCCTTCCTCACGCTTCTGGTCGGCGCTCTGTTGTATGTTACGACGACCACGTCCTGGGGGATGTTGATTTCAGCGTTCGCCGGCACGCAGATTGCCGCGATGTTTGGCACGATCATTTTGACCGTGCTGCCGGCGACGCAGTTCTCCGGCATGCTGGTGCCGGTATCGGCGCTCACCGGGATGGCGCAGCTCATGGGGCGCGGATTCCCCATGACCTATTTCGTTCCAATCAGCGTCGGCACTTTCACCAAGGGCTTGGGCATGGAGGACTTGTGGCCGGATTTGATGGGACTCGCCATCTTCATCCCGGTCCTCACCGGCATGAGCCTGCTGCTGCTGCGCAAACAGGAGCGTTAGAGCATGATCACGAAAAGTGGAATCCGGTTTTCGCACAAGACCGTGCTCAAAACGAATGATCTAGACCGTGATTCGATCCAATTAGATTCGATCACGGTCTAGGAGCCGGCGAGGATGCGCGCGATCAGCAACATTTTTTGGCTCGGTACCAAGGAAATCCGCAGCTTCCTGCGCGATTGGGTCTTGGTCGGGCTGACGATCTGGGCATTTTCAATTGTCGTTATCGCCCAAGCGCAGAGCAATTCGCAAGAGCTGCACAATGCCTCGATCGCCTATGTGGACGAGGACCATTCGGAGCTGTCACGCCGCATCATCCGCGCATTCCTGCCGCCCTATTTTCACACGCCGCAGCCGATCGCCGAGCGCGACATCATTCCGCTGATGAATGCGGGGCGGTACACCTTCATCGTCGACATACCGCCTGACTTCGAAAAATATGTCCTCGGCGGCCGCGCGCCGGCCATTCAGGTCAATGTCGATGCGACGGCGATGGTCCAGGCCGGTCTCGGGTCCGGCTACGCGCAGCAGATCATTACGACCGAGATCCAGGATTTCCTCTCGCGCAAGGAAGGCGCGCCTTTGCCTCCGGTCAATATCGATGTCCGCGTGATGTTCAATCCCAATATCGACACGGCATGGTTCACGAGCGTCATGGGCATCATCAACAACGTCACCATGCTCGGCATTATTCTCGCGGGCGCGGCGATCGTGCGCGAACGCGAGCATGGCACCATGGATCATCTTTTGGTCATGCCGCTGACGCCGTTCGAGATCGCCATGTCCAAGGTCTGGGCTAATAGCTTGGTGATCACCATCGCCGCGGGTCTTTCGCTCTATCTCGTCGTTTGTACGCTTCTACGCGTGCCCATTGTCGGCTCGGTGCCGTTGTTCATGCTCGGCGTCGCGGTTTATCTGTTCTTCACCTGCGCCATCGGTATATTTTTGGGCACGGTCGCGCGCACCATGCCGCAGCTCGGTCTGCTGTTCATGTTGATCTTTCTGCCGATGAACTTGCTTTCCGGCAGCAACACGCCGCTCGAAAGTATGCCGCATTGGCTGGCGACCATCATGCAGGCTTCGCCGTCGACGCATTTCGTGTCGTTCGCGCAGGCGATTCTGTACCGCGGGGCCGGCTTCGACGTGGTCTGGCCGCAATTTGTTTTTGTCGCTGTGGTCGGCGCCGTGTTCCTTGCGTTCGCAATCCTGCGCTTCCGCTCGACCTCGGCACAGGCCGTTTGACGTCCGCCAAGCCGGCTTTGGAACAAGGGATGATCAGGATGGCCACGGATCCCACCAAGCGAGTGCCATCACCGCCGCATCCGCAAACGCGGCGACAGCCGTTGCCCGAGCATTCTCCAAAGCCGACCGAAGAGGATCCGGCGGCGCCGCAGGCGCTCCGCGCCATTCGCGAAAGCCCGACCTATCGGCTCGCCGAGCAGGATGCCGAATTCATCGCGCGTGCCGACATTCGCGGACCGCGGCTGGAAATCGAATATCTCAAGGCCGACGTCATCTTGGCGGAGCAGCATATCGACCACACGATCGTCGTTTACGGCAGCACGCGCATTACCGAGCCGGGCGCGGCGCGCCACAAGGTCGAAGTGCTGCGCGCCTCGGTTCGCGCTCACCCGGACGACGAAGAGCTCAATCTTCGTCTGGCGGCCGCCGAACGGATTCTGGCCAAGAGCCATTATTATGACGTCGCGCGGGAATTCGGGCGCCTGGTCGGCGGGGCGCATCGCGGCGCGCAATCGCCGCGCCTGGTAATCATGACCGGCGGCGGTCCCGGCCTGATGGAGGCCGCGAACCGCGGCGCCTTCGATGTTGCGCCAAGTCGGTCGGGTTGAATATCGAACTGCCGCACGAGCAGTTTCCGAACCCCTAGGTCACCCCCGATCTGTGTTTCCGCTTTCACTATTTCGCTTTGCGCAAGCTGCATCTGCTGTTGCGCGCGAAAGCGCTGGTCGCGTTTCCCGGGGGATACGGCACCTTCGACGAATTGTTCGAGGTTCTGACGCTGGTTCAGACGCGAAAGATCAAGCCAATCCCGGTGATCCTGGTCGGCGAACCGTTTTGGCGCCGCGCCGTCGATTTCGATTTTTTGGTCAAAGAAGGCGTCATCGACCCGGAGGATCGCGAGCTGTTTTGGTTCGCGGAGACGGCACAGGACATCTGGAACGGCATCCTCGACTGGTATAAGGCCGCCGGCGAGCCGCTTTCGACCTGAACGCCGGCGACCACTAGAGCATGATCCCGAAAAGTGGAAACCGGTTTTCGGACAAGATCATGCGCAAACACAAGATTCTAGTTCAGCGCATGCGCGATTGCAGCGTGAAGCTCGGCCCGTCGACCACGAACTTGCCGTAACCGCAGTGATGAATGGTCTTCGGCTTCTTCTGCGCCGGATCGATCCAGGCCTTCAGCACTTCGAGGATGAACAGATTATAGTCTTTGACGAGGCGCCGGTCGGTTACCTTGCATTCCAGGTTGGCGAAACATTCGGCGATGAGCGGCGGCTTGACGCGCGTGGCCGGCAGCCTGGTCAGGCCGTATTTTTCAAATTTGTCGACCGTGCGGCCGGACGAATTGCCGACCTGCACCACTTTGCGCGCCAATCTGCGCGCCGGAATGGCGATCACGCATTCGCCGGTCGCGCTGAGCGCCGCGAAACTGAAATTGTTGCCGCTGACGACGCACGCGACCCGCGGCGGCTCGAACTCGATCATCATGTGCCAGGACATGGTCATGACGTTGGCGTGTCCGCTGCGCGACGTTGCGAGCAGCACCACGGGTCCCGGCTCGAGCAATTGGTAGACTTTTGGTAAGGGCAGCGATCTCATGACGTTGGCCGGATTTGCTGATGGGCTTACGCGTCGCGCCGGTCGTGCACGACGCAGAACGTGCAGGGCTGCGCATTGACCGCGGTCGGCGCCTGGATTGCGGCGTCGATAAACTCACGAATGATCTTTTCGCTGACGGGTTCCGCCGTGTAGTCGCGGGTTGAACGGCGCGTGTAAATCGCTTCTTTGAGGTCCATTTCATCCTGCCTTGAAACTCCATGCACTGCCTCTCGCCGTGTCGAGTTTCCGGTAAAATGAACCGCAAAAGTACTCTGAAGTGCTTGATTGAAGTCAAAGAGCCGTCGCGTCGCGGATCTTATTGATCTCATCCGGTGCGGCACCCGGATCGCTTTGATTGACATCAGGACGATCGCGACGTTTCGGCTGCCGCCGAACATTTCGATAAATGCCGACAAATGAATGCCAACGAAGTTGTGTGCATGCCGATGAAAACGTCAATCGACCTTGATCGGCTGCTGCGGCGGTCGCTGGTCGTCATCGCCGTCGGCGGCTTGGCGATCGGCGCCGCGGCGCGCCTTGCCGGTTACGGATCGCTTGCCAATCAGCTCTGGTTTGCAGCACCGTGCCGGTGGCCGTGGGTCTTATTTATTCGATCGTGCGCGACCTTGCCGCCGGGCGCATGGGCGTGGACGCGATTGCGCTCGTGTCGATGCTCGGAGCGCTCGGGCTTGGTCAGCCGCTTGCCGGCGCGGTTATCGCGCTGATGTATTCCGGCGGCAATGTGCTGGAAGACTTCGCGGTCGGCCGCGCCGAGCGCGACTTGCGCGCGCTGGTCGACCGCGCCCCGCGCGTCGCCCATCGAAGGCTTGATCATCGCGTCGAAGATGTGTCGGTCGCGCAGATCGCCGTCGGCGGCGACACGCTTCTGGTCCGCGCCGGAGAGGTCATCCCTGTCGACGGCATTGTCATTTCGCCCGCGGCGATCGTCGACGAGTCGGCGCTGACCGGCGAGCCGCTGCCGGCCGCCAAGGTGCGCGGCGCGTCGGCCTTCAGTGGCACGCTCAATGCCGGCGAGACATTCGAACTCATGGCTTCGGCGATTGCCGGCGAGAGCACCTATGCGGGCATCGTGCGCCTGGTGACAGCAGCGCAGACCGCGAAGGCGCCGTTCGTGCGGCTTGCCGACCGGTTTGCGGTGATCCTGCTCCCCGTAACGATCGTGCTCGCCGCTGCCGCTTGGCTCATATCCGGCGATCTTATCCGCAGTCTCGCGGTTTTTGTCGCGGCCACGCCGTGTCCGCTCATCCTGGCCGCGCCGGTTGCCTTCATTGCCGGCGTCGCGCAAGCCGCGCGCCGTGGAATCCTGGTGAAGGGCGGCGCCCCGCTTGAAGCCTTGGCCCGCACGCACACGGTCTTGTTCGACAAGACCGGAACGCTGACAGTCGGCGGCGCGCGTCTGTTGTCGATCGAAGCCGCTCCCGGCGAAACTCTGGACCGCGTGCTGCAGCTTGGCGCGGCACTCGAGCAGGCGTCACATCATGTGCTGGCGCGCGCCGTCGTGCAGGCCGCGCTCGATCGCGGCTTGCCGCTGCCGCTGCCGCGCGACGTGCACGAGACCATGGGATCTGGTATTCACGGCGTCATCGATGGCAAGAACGTCAGCGCCGGTTCGCGCGATCTGATTTATGCCCATCGCGAGCCGGAAGATTGGGCACTGCGCGTCATCCGCCGCGCCTCCTGGCGGTCGGCCCTGGTGGTGTTCGTCGCGGTCGAGGGCCGCACCATCGGGGCGCTGCTCTTGGCCGACGAATTGCGCGCCGAAACACCGCATGCGATCCGCATGCTGCGGGCGGCGCGCATCACACGCATCGTCATGGTCACCGGCGATCACGCCGCCGCCGCGCAAACCATCGGCGCCGCGCTCGACCTCGATGCTGTGCTCGCCGACCGCGTGCCTTCGGACAAGGTCGATGCCGTGCGCAGCGAGCAGCGGCTTTTCCCGACCGCCATGGTCGGCGATGGCATCAACGACGCGCCGGCGCTCGCTGCCGCCAATGTCGGCATCGCCATGGGCGCGCATGGCGCCAGCGCCTCTTCGGAAGCGGCCGACGTGGTAATCATCGCCGATCGGCTCGATCGCGTTGCCGAAGCGCTCGCCATTGCCCAGCGCGCCCGCCGCATCGCGCTCGAAAGCATCGTGGTCGGCATGAGTCTATCCGGCCTCGCGATGGTGGCGGCGATGTTCGGCCTTATCGCGCCGGTGCCGGCGGCACTGATTCAGGAACTGATCGACGTCGCCGTCATTCTCAACGCCTTGCGGGCCTTGCGCCCGGCCGTGCGTCGCCGCTCTCGCGTCCTTCCGGCCGCCACCGGCCAGCAATTGCGGCATGATCACGTCACGCTTGGTCATGGTCTTGATCGCTTGCGCAACATCGCCGATGCGCTTGACGATGCGTCGCCCGAGATTGCGGTCGGATTGATCGACGAAGCCAACACGATCGTTCAGCGGCAGGTGGTTGCGCATGAGCGCGACGACGAAGGTAACGTCTATCCTGCGGTTGCGCGGCTCCTGGCCGGCGATCGTGCCGGGCTGTCGGCCATGAGCCGCGCGCACCGCGAAATATTGCACCTGGCGCGCTTGCTCGGCCGCGTCGCCGAGGATGCCCATGCGCAGACCGTCGATCGCTATCTGTTGCGCGATGCGCAGCGTGCGATCGAATCGATCGAAGTGCTTGTCCGCATGCATGTCGCGCAAGAAGAAGAGATTTACGAAGCGGTACAGGCGGCATGACAACGCCGCGACCGTGACGATGGCGTGACATGCCGCGACAATGACAACGGCGTGACAAAATTGCGCCGCGCTTGCGATGCGCGCTCTTTGGCTCGGAACTTTCTAAAAGTCGCGCTTAATTTTTGATCACGGTTCCGTTGATGAAGATCAACACGGCTATGCCATCGAACCTCTAGTAATGCCGGCGTCGATGTCAATCTCTTAGGACAGGCCGGCTGCGCGAAGGTGCCGGACCAATCGAAATCAACATATGTGAGGACGGTCATGACAACGCTCGTCGCCGAAGCGCCAAAGCAGAAAACCAAAACCCCTACGGTTATGAAAGCGCTTGTCTATCAAGGTCCCGGCAAGAAGGCGCTTGAGGAACGACCGATGCCCGCCATCTCCGCTCCGACCGATGCAATCGTAAAGATCACCAAGACGACCATTTGCGGAACCGATCTGCACATTCTCAAGGGGGACGTGCCGACGTGTAAGCCCGGCCGCATTCTCGGTCACGAAGGCGTCGGGGTGGTGGACAGCGTCGGCGCCGGTGTCACCAGTTTCCGTCCCGGCGACCGCGTCCTGATCTCGTGCATCTCTGCTTGCGGCAAATGCGAATATTGCCGCAAGGGCATGTATTCGCATTGCACCACCGGCGGCTGGATCCTCGGCAACGAGATCGACGGCACGCAGGCCGAATATGTGCGCATCCCGCATGCCGACACGAGCCTCTATCGTATTCCTGAGGGCGCCGAGGAAGATGCGCTGGTCATGCTCAGCGATATCTTGCCGACCGGATTCGAATGCGGTGTGCTCAACGGCAAGGTTCAGCCGGGCGATGTCGTCGGCATTGTCGGCGCCGGGCCGATCGGACTTGCCGCGCTATTGACCGCGCAGTTCTATTCGCCTGCCGAGATCATCATGATCGATCTCGACGACAGCCAGATGGAAGTGGCCAAGCGCTTCGGCGCGACAGCTACCGTCAACAGCAAGGACGGCAAGGCCGCCGAAAAGGTCATGAAGATGACCGGCGGGCGCGGTGTCGATGCCGCGATCGAAGCAGTCGGTATTCCCGAAACATTCGTGCTGTGCGAAGACATTGTCGCGCCCGGCGGCACCATCGCCAATATCGGCGTTCATGGCGTCAAGGCCGACCTGCATCTCGAGCGGTTGTGGTCGCACAACATCACGATCACAACGCGGCTGGTCGATACCGTGACCACGCCGATGCTGCTCAAGACCGTGCGGTCCGGCAAGATCGATCCGAAGCGGCTTATTACGCACCACTTCAAGCTCGACAAGATTCTCGACGCTTATGACACGTTCGGTCGGGCGGCGAGCACGCGAGCGCTCAAAGTGCTGATCGAAGCGTAGAGCATGATCCGGAAAAGTGGGAACCGGTTTTCCGAAAAGATCATGCTCCAGCATTCAATCAGAAACGATGCGCTCTGCAATCAGGATCGCGCCGGCCGCGCCCACGGCCGGCGCTCCCGGTCCGTTGCCTTGAAGGCGGCGACGCGAGCGGCGTAGCTGTCGGTCATGTCGACATCGTCCCAGCCGTTGAGCAATTGATTGCGGCTGACCGGGTCAATGCTGAAGGTGAAGCTCCGGTTGCCGCGCGAGATTGTTTGTTCCTCGAGATCGACGGTAACCGGCATGTCTGGATCGGCCGCAATCGCGGCGCCGAGCTCAGCCACATCGGCTTCCGACAGCACGGCCGTCAACAGCCCATTCTTGACGGCGTTCTGCGCGAAGATATCGCCGAAGGACGGCGCGACCACGCAGCGGATGCCGGCTTCGTAAAGCGCATAGACCGCCGCTTCGCGCGAAGAGCCGCCGCCGAAATTCCGCCCGGCGACTAGCACCCGCGCGTCGCGCCAGATCGGCCGGTTGAGCGGAAAGTCCGGTCTTTCGTTGCCTTGGGCGTCGCGCCGCAGATCATGAAACAAAACCCTGCCGAGCTCGCTCGAGCGCGGCAGTTTTAGAAAGCGCGCCGGTAAAATCTGGTCGGTGTCGACATTGGCGAGCAAGAGCGGGCAGGCTTTGGTGACGAGGCGGACAAATTTCTCCATCGCTCAACTCTCTGGCTTGCGGTCGACAAGCAACTGCCGCACGTCAGTGAGATGTCCGGTGACCGCGGCGGCGGCGACCATGGCCGGGGACATTAAATGGGTGCGCGCGCCCGGGCCCTGCCGGCCGCGGAAATTGCGGTTGGTGGTCGAGGCGCAGCGTTCGCCGGGCGGCACCACGTCGCCGTTGATGCCGACGCACATCGAGCATCCGGAGTCCGCCCATTCGAGACCGGCATTGCGGAAGATGCGGTGGAGACCTTCCTCTTCGGCCTGCCGCTTGACGGACGAAGAGCCGGGCGAGACCAGTCCCGGCACCTTGCTCTTGCGTCCGGTGAGCACGGCGGCGGCCGCGCGCAAATCTTCGATGCGGGCGTTGGTGCAGGAGCCGATGAAGATGCGATCGATCGCAATGCCGGTAAGCTTTTTGCCGGGTGTAATCCCCATATAGTCGAGCGCATCGCGCAGATACTTGGCTCGCGCCGGATCGGCTTCGCGTGCCGGATCGGGTACGCTTGCGTCGATCGGCAGCGCGTCGTCCGGCGTCGTCCCCCAGGTGACGATCGGCGCGATCGCGCCGGCGTCGAGTGCCACTTCGCGATCAAAAATTGCGTCGCGATCGGAGGCGAGGCCGGACCAGGCTTCCACGGCGCGGTCGAACGCCGCGTCATTCGGCGCAAACGGCCGCCCTTTCAGATAGGCGAAGGTAATGGCGTCCGGCGCCACGATGCCGCAGCGTCCGCCGCCTTCGATCGACATGTTGCACAGGGTCATGCGGCCTTCCATCGACAGCGCCGAAATCGCGCTGCCGGCGAATTCCACCGCATGGCCGCGCGCGCCGTCGGCGCCGATGCGCGCGATCACCGAGAGCGCAATATCCTTGGCGGTGATGCCCGGCGCGGCCTTGCCGCTGACGGTCACGCGCATGCGCCTTGGCTTCTTCTGCCACAGCGTCTGCGTCATCAGCACGTGCGCCACTTCGGACGCGCCGATGCCGAAGGCGTAGGCGCCGAACGCGCCATGGGTCGAGGTGTGGCTGTCGCCGCACACGATCAGCAATCCCGGCAATGTCAGGCCTTGTTCGGGACCGACGACATGAACGATGCCTTGGCGCGGGTCGCCCAAGCCGAAAAGGCCGATCCCATTGCCGGACGTGTTGGTCTCGAGCTTGCCGACCATGTCAGCGATTGAGGGGTCGGGGATCGAGCGCTCGCGCCCGCGGGTCGGCACATAGTGGTCGGCGATGCCGAAAGTGAGCGTCGGCTCGGCGACCGTCCGGCGGCGCTTTCGGATCTGGTCGAAGGCGAGAAACGAGCCCTCATGCACGTAATGGCGATCCACCCAGAGCAGCGCCGCGCCGTCTTCGCGGCGCGCGATCTCGTGCGTCGACCAGAGCTTATCGATGATGGTTTGCAGTTCGCTCATGCGCGACAGCTAGTCCCTGGGCCCCGGGCTTGTAAGGGTTGCGGACAATATTGTACGCTAAAGAATACCAAGTAAAGGCGCCAGCCATGGCGCCCGGCGGAGCGTCAAATTGCGCGATTGGCTCGGCGAGGCGAAGGCGAAGCAGGTTTATCTCATTCTGCGGGATCGCATTCTTTCGGGTGCGCTCGGCTTCGGCGCCAAACTGCCGACCGAAAACGAGCTGGCCGAATATTACGCCGTATCGCGCGTCACCGTTCGCCGCGCGCTCGGCGAATTGGAGCGCGAACGCTTCATCGAGCGGCGGCGCAGTGCCGGCACGCGCGTAATCTACCGGGCCGCGCCCGCGCCGGTGGTGGCGGATATCTCCGGCGTGCTGGCCAACATCGCCGATATGGGCCGGCGCACGGCGGTCAAGCTTGTCTCGTTCGATTATGTGCCGGCGACAGGCGCCGTCGCCGAGGCGCTCGGCGTCGATACGGATGCATTGCTGCAGCGCTCGACCCGCGTGCGCTCGGTCGATCGCGTGCCGTTCTCCTATCTGACGACCCATGTTCCGGAAAGCGTCGCCGTGACCTTTACCAAACACGAACTGGCCTCGCGGCCGCTGCTCGAGCTTCTGGAACGCGCCGGCATCAAGGTCGAGAATGCGCGCCAGCGTATCAGCGCTGGCCTCGCCACGCCCGACGTTGCGCAGGCGCTCGACATCCGCGCCGGCTCGCCGCTGATCGAGCTTGTGCGCGTCGTGTTCGATCAGTCCGGCCGCGCGGTCGAGCATCTGCACGCGCTTTATCGGCCGGACCGCTATGCGTTCGAAATGGATTTGGTGCGCTCGGGAACGGCGGACACGAAAGCGTGGTCGCCGGTCATGTCAAAAAACGGCGCACGCACCGGAGCGTCGCCGCCAAATCCACGGACCTGAACGAAGACAAATGAGAAGACGGCGGAGCATGTCTCGCCCCGTTAAATCGAAAGAGAGGACGCCATGTCGGAGCAAAAAATGCCGTTGAGCCGCCGCCGGTTTCTTGCCACCTCGGCGCTGGGGGCGGCCGCCGCTGCGTCCGCTACGCTCGCCATGCCGACCGTGCTGCGCGCGCAAAGTGCCGGCGTGAAGCTCGGGCTCCTGCATCCGGTCAGTGGCGCGTTGTCCTATTCGGGTCAGCAGGGCCGCATCGGCGCCACCATGGCGGTCGACGAGATCAACGCGGCGGGCGGCATCAAAACGCTCAGTGGCGCCAAGATCGAGCCGGTGCTCGGCGACGCGCAATCGACGCCCGATGGTGGCACCGCAGAGCTGGAAAAGATGAATTCGGCGGAGGTGTCCTGCGTCGTCGGCGGCTACGCGTCATCCATCTGCCTCGCCGTCAGCCAGGCCGCCGCCCGTTACGATCTGCCTTACGTCGTCGACGTCGGCGTCGCCGATTCCATCGTCACCCGCGGGCTCAAGAACACCTTCCGCTTCAGCCCCGGTTTCGGCGTCATCGCCAAGACGGCGCTGGACAATCTCGTCGTCATCAACGATCAGGCGGGCAAGCCGGCCAAGACGGTGATCATCGTTCACGAGGATTCGCTGTTCGGCTCTGGCCTCGCAAAGCTCCTGAATGCGCAACTGCCGGCAAAAGGCTTCGAGATCCTCGAGACGATCCCGCACCCGACGCCGATGCGCGATTTCGCCAATGTTGTGCTCAAGATCAAGGCGCAAAATCCCGACATCGTCATCCCGGCCAACTACTACAACGAATATGTGCTGCTTGCCCGCACCATGCAGGAACAGCACGTGCGGCCGAAGGGCATCTATTCGGTGCTCGGCGGCGCGGCATCCTCCTACAAATTCGTCAAGGACTTTCCCGAGGCCGCCAAATACATCATGGACTGCAATCACTGGTACAATCCCAAGAGCGCCAAGGCCCAGGAACTGAAAAAGAAGGTCGAGGACAAGGGCCAATTCTTCACCTACGAGCTCTATCTGAACTACAGCGCGGTACTGCTCGTCGCCGACGCGCTTGAACGCGCGGCGTCGACCGAGCGGGCGAAGATCATCGCGGCCTTGGAAAGCTCGACCTTCTCCAGCCCGATCATGCCGTATGGGCCGACCAAGTTCGTC
>DATMQV010000014.1:0-24873 GCA_035566615.1 Xanthobacteraceae bacterium | reverse complement strand
TCTTCTTGACTTTCGCCGACTGCGCGCCGGCGGTCGAGCGGCCGTCTTCCCAGTCAGCGGCATCCATCGCCGCGCGAAAGTCCGCAACCTCCACCTTGCTCAATACATCCGGCACACAGATCAACATGCGTCTGCTTACACATCGAGCGTTGCGGCAAGCAACTTCTTTTCGCACTTTAGAATTAGAATTGCTCTTCGGAGCATTCCACCGATCAAGCGCCGGGCGAAAGGCAGGCAGTGGAACGCGTACCTCCAGTCAGCGTATCATGCGCACGCAGCACTACCACGGGCTGAATTTGTAATTCAGGCCCGCTGTTATCATCTGGATCGTGCGATTATTGACGTTGATCGCATCGCCGGCAAAACGCGTAGCCGGGGTGCCGGACACGGTGAGGCTCTGGTTTTGCAGGCCTATGAAATCATATTCGGCTCGCGCGGACCAATTGCCTGCGAAAGCCCATTCGACGCCCGCGCCTGCGGTCCAGCCCGCGCTACTGGAGTTGACGGAAACGCCGACGGGCGTCCCGCCGGCAGCGAACGAATTGTTGCTCCCACCGACCCACGCGCCGCCGGCCTTGCCGTAGACAAGCAGACGGTCCCACGCAAAGCCGACCTTAGCCGTCGCCATGGTGATCCAGCGATTGTTGATCGTTCCAGTCGCTGTGCCGGCCGTTAGGTTCGAGGCTGTGAAGGTTGTCGGCGCGTTCGCAAGCCAGTCGAACATCGCTTCTGCGCCGACAACAAGACCGCTACGGAATTCATAGTTTATGCCGAGCTGACCGCCGCCGATGAAAGAAGCGGGGTTGCTTGAGGAGAAGGTGCTTGGCAGCGGCCGAATCGTGTCCGAAAACGAGGTCGTGCCGTTAGCGGCACCGAGGTTGCCGCCGAGATAGAAGCCGGTCCAATCGTAGTAGGCCGGCGCGGCCGGCGCTTTAAGTGGCAGATCTGCTGCCCAGGCTGTTCCGCCAAACACGTTCAACACAATCAATAATTCCACCCGTTTCTTGAACATCATCCGCCCCCACGGAACAAACCGGTGCATCCTCCGTCACGTCACACCGAGCGATCTCTAAAATCTTGCCGTCAGCATTCCGCCGACCACACGCCCCGGCGCTACCAGCACGAACGGCGCCGCGCTTTGATAGAAGGCGTCGTAGTAGAGCGTGTTGAAGATGTTGTTCACGAAGATCTTCCACTCGTAGTGCTTGAGGAAATAACCTTCGACGAAGGCATCGAACCGCCAATAGTCGGGAAGCACGGTGCCCTGATTGGCGGCGAGCAACGTTCCGCCGTAGATCTTCGAGCGATAGGTCGCCTGCCCGCCGACTTCGAGATTTTTCGTCACCTCGTACTTCGCGAGCAGATTGAATGATTGATTGGCGATGAAGGCGAGCGGCAGACCGACATTGGAGGGCACGGACGACGCATCGACCCGGTTGTTCATGAGCACGATGCCGCCAAAGATGCTGAGCTTGTCCAGGATCTTGCCTTCGGCTCCGATATCGATGCCCTGCACGTGATAGGCGGCGCCGGCCTGGACGGTGCCGGCATTCGGGAACCCCGCCGGAACGAGTTCGCGCGCGTTGCTGACGTCAGTGCGGAACAGCGCCCCGGTCGCGAGCAGGTGGCGATTGAAGAATTCCCATTTGGTTCCGACTTCAACCGCCTTGGATTCTACCGGGCCGAAGATCTGGTTGACCGACGCGTTGGTAAGCTGCAGGCCGCCATAGTTGGCCGACGTGCCGTCGAGTTCCGAGCCGACCGGATTGGACGACGTGCCGTATGCGGCATAGACGCTCGCCGTCGGCAGCGGCTTGACCACCAGACCAACATTGTAATTCACCATGTTGGATACGGCCGACACGGTCGGAAAACCGTTCTTGCTCGCGCTGATGTTGTAATTGTCAAAGCGCAGGCCCGCGGTGAATATCAGGAAATCGCGATAATTCGCCGTCTCGAGCGCCCACAAGCTCTTGCTGTTGACCGGGATGACACTCGGATTGCCGGTTACCGTCGCGTTGCCGAACGGCAGGAAATTCGGCGGATTGAGCGCCGAGACCGGCCCGACACTGCCATTGGCAAAGGCCCCGGCGCCGAGCGCCTCCGACGTCAGCCCGTTGTAGGCGTCGATGCTCACTCGTTCGCCGGAGATTTCCGCGCCGCTGACCAACGTATTGCGTACCGGCCCGGTATTGAACTTGAGCGTGGCGAGGCCCTGATCGGCGAGAACGTCGGTGACCTGATAGCGGCTCTGCGGGTTGAGGCAAACCACCCAGGCGGCCGGATTGGGATTGGTGAAATTGCCACCTTTGGTGTTGCAGCCCGTTGGGCTAGTGCCCTGTTCCGGTATCGTGCCGATGTAGTTCAGCATCGAATGCTCGTCGCGGAACTTGTTGGTGAAGACCAGAGCATCGCTGACCCGGTATTCGCTGGTGATGGTGCCAATGTCCTGCGTCGCGACCTGGAAGTCGCGGTCGAGAAACCCGTAATAGGTCTGGCGCGGAACGCCGACCGACGTGACCGGCGCGCCGGCGACATTGTTGTAGGGAACGCCGAAATCGGGCAGCCCGTGCAGATTGGTGTGGATGTAGTTCGCCCACACAGTGAAATCGTTGGTCGGCGTCCACTTCACCGCCGCCAAGCCGCCCCAGCGGTCGTCGGTCGTGAAGTTGCGCTCGGAGACATTCGCAATCTGCCACATGCCGTCCATGCGGACGGCGAGCGTCGGCGTGATCACCTGGTTGACGTCGAAGGTGACGCGCTTGGTGAAGTCGCTCGCGAATTTCGTATCGGCGTTATAAAAGCTGGCAAGCTCGCTGGCCTGTTTGGTGACGATGTTGATCGCGCCGCCGGCGGTTCCGCGGCCATCGATCGTCGACGCCGGCCCCTTGAGAATCTCGATCTGTTCGGTGAAGAAATTTTCGCGGATGTTGACGGCCGGATCGCGGATGCCGTCGACAAACACGTCGTTGCGGGCGTCGAAACCACGGATGAAAAAGCGGTCGCCGAAGGCGTTGCCGCCTTCGCCGGTGCCGATGGTGATACCCGGCGTCGTACGCAAGGCGTCCTTGAGGGTGGTCGCATCCTTGTCGCGCAACACCTCTTGTGTCAGCACCGTGATGCTGCGCGGCGTATTGACGATCGGCTCGGGAAATTTCGGCGAGGCGAGCCGGTCGGCCTTATAAGGGGCAGCCGGATCGGCGTAGGGATCCTGCTGCGCCAGCTGCTTCTTCGCTTCGGCTTCCGCCTCGGCCTTGGCGCGCGCCGCGGCGGCCGCCTTCTCCCGGGCGATGCGGCGCAACGCATTGCGTGCGCGTATCTGTTCCGGGGAAGGTTTGGCAGCGGGCGGCTTGGGACGCGCGATTGGCGCATCGACCGTCACCGGCGGCAGCGACTGCTCTTGCGCTTCCGCGCTGCCCATGGCCGCGACCGCGATCAGACAACCGACTGTAACCTTCTGTGTCGGATTTTCGAGAACTCCGTCAAAGCTCCGCAACCCCGGCAGGACACGCAGTGTGTCCGGCCGCAATACGCCGCCACTCATAATTACGCCCCCGCATTTTCTTCCGCGCCGATCCCCAACCCGCCAGCGCGGCTGCAAGTAACGTTAACGTGAAAATACTTTTAGAAGCAACCCAACATACTGTATTTGCTGGTGTATAAGTTTAGAACTACTTGAAACTACGGTATTTCGGTTTCAATTTCTTCTAATTAAAAACTGGGAACGCAGCTTAGACGCCGTCAAAAACGGGCGATAAGTGATTGCCGCAGGCAAATAAATCGCAGCACGAATACTGTCGAGCGATGGATGATACGAGGCACGTCGCGCATGCCGCCATTCGCGCCGCGCAGGGGAGCTATTCGTCCGTGCTGGGCGGCTTCATCAAAGAAAACAGCTCATCGACTGTTTGTACCGCGACCGAGCGCACACGATCGGTGTCGAGCGCGCCGCCGATTCTCACCTGCCGGACGACGGCGAGAATTTCATCGCGGAAGTCGCTCAAGAACTTCAACGGGTCCTTCGAGTCATTCGCAACGCGCGCGATCAGTCCGGTCACCAGGATCTGACACGCGATCATTCGTCCGTTGAGCTCTTCCACTCAATCCTCCTGCCCTCGCCGTCTGCGTTAGCTAACACAGGAAAGCCTTCAGCAAAAATTCCGCGTGCAGGATTTCGGCGAATAGCGAAGCGCCGCACGGCGCGCGTGCAGTGCCACGTGGCATGCTTGTGCTGGTGGTGGCTCAATCAAGCAGGATGTCGAGTCACCGTGTTGTAAGCGATCAAACGGCTTTCAGGCGATCGGCGGCCTTGCGCGTCACCGTCTGACGCACTTCGAAGCCTTCGAATTTCGGATGCTCGAGATAAAGCGGACCGGTCGTTTCATTGCCTGCGCGCGCATGCGCGGCGCGAAATTCTTCCGACCTAGTCCAGGCCTCGAAGGCCGATTTGCTTTGCCAGATCGTGTGCGAGGCGTAGAGCGTGTGGTCCTCGGCGTCCGGCCCCTTGAGCAGATGAAACTCGACAAAGCCCGGAACGCGGTCGAGATGGGTTTCGCGGGTGAGCCAGACCTTCTCGAACGCTTCCTCGGAACCCTTCTTCACCCGAAAGCGGTTCATCGCGATGAACATGATCTCTTCTCCTGATTGCGGCAACATGGCGGTCAGCTATCGCCCTTTACGCCGTAGCGAACGGTAAGCGAACCTTTGAACGTGATACCCGGGCTCGGCACGACATAGCCCGCCGCCGTGCTGCAGCACATGTATTTCGTGTAGTCCACATTGAGCAAATTTTCGACCGACACTGCGGCCACCACGTTCGGTATCGGCTGATAGCCGAGATAAATGTTGACCAGATTGTAGGCGGGAGTGGGATCGAACACGGGAACCAGCCCGGAGTCGCCCACTTCCAGCGGAATCTGGTTGAGCGGCTTTGCCGCCACCGCCGTCCAGCGCATGGCCACGGTCCACTTCCGGTCTTGCGAGCGGGCGCCGAGCAGGAAGCTGACCTGGTCGGGCGGTATGGTCGCCAGCGGCTGGCCGTTGTCGAGATTTTTTCCCCTGATGATCTGGCCCGAAACGCCGCCGAACCACGCGCCGGCGTCGTAGTTGAACTCAAGCTCTGCGCCCTGAATGCGCGCCTTGCCGTCATTGATGTACTGGAAGCAGTCGGTGAATCCGAACGGCGTCGGCAGACAGGACGACGGCGGCGCGCCGGTGCTGAAGGGCGTGAAGACCTGCTGGAGATCGATATAGTTGGTGACGTCGTTGTTGAAGACATTGACCTCGGCGCGGATCTTGTCGTTGGCGGCGAACACGTTGTCGTATTTGACGTTCAATCCGAGCTCGGTGTTGTGGCCGACTTCCGGCTGCAGATTCGGATTCGGCGTGAGATAAAAGAAGCCGCCGGGATGAAATCCCGCGACGAACGCCTCGGTCACCGACGGCGCGCGATAGCCTTCCGCATAGGTGACATAAGGCGTCAGGCCCGGAACGGGCGTGATCCCCACCGTGGTCGTTGGCGACACGTGCGTGCCGGATTGTGCGCTGCCATCGCCGCTGAGATTGTAGCCGTCGAAGCGCACCGCATTGATCATCTGGAACCAAGTCGAATAGTCGGCCCGCCACTCGACGAAGCCGCCATAGGCTGCCCGGCTGCCGCCGGGCGTGAGCACCGCGCCCGGATCGGCGCCATTGGCGACATTGACGGTGTCGCTGACAAAATCGCCGCCATAGGTCACGGTGTTGCGGAACGGACCGGCATCGAAGCGTGAGGTGTTGAAGGCATCGAAGCCGCCGCTATTGAGCATGAAGCTGCTCGTCGTACCGACCGGGCCGGTGAAATCGATGCTGCATCCCGGGCCGCAGCCGACGATGAAGGGCGTCTTCACGGTCTGCCGCGCAAAGGTCTGGTCCCAATAGGCGTTGGTGCGGAAATCAACGAGCGGCGTCTCCGGACTCTTGATCGTGTATTGCCCGGTGACGGTCTGGTTTTGCACGTTGGTGCCGTAAACGCCTTCCGACCCGCTCGTCTGGCCGAAATCGTAGTTGGTGTTGTAGGTGATGGCGCCGAGCTTGAGCTCCTGCCCCTCGGCCGGGCGCGTGGCGAGCTTCACCAATCCGGACTCGGTCTGCGAGCCGGTATTGGGAACGACTTGGCCGTTCCCCTCCACGTAATTCAGGCTGTTGCGATAGACGCCGCCGGCAAAAATATCGCCGGCCGGACCGCGCGCGCCCGCGAAGGTCGACGCGAGCCATTGACTGCCATTGGTGCCGAACATGCCGTGGCTTTGTCCGGCCGCGATCTCGCCCGGCAGGATGATGTCGGAAAGCTCCTTGGTGCGGAACGACGCAACGCCGCCGATCGCGCCTGAGCCGTAAACATTCGCGACAGGGCCGCGCACCACGTCGACGCCACCGAGAAATTCGGGATCGATATAGAATTGCCCGTTGGCGAAATGGCCGGAACGCTGGAAGTCCTGGCGGGCGCCGTCGACGAGCACCGCGACGCGGCCGAAGTCCTGCAGGCCACGAATGTTGATCGCCGCCGCCGGATCGTCGCCGCGCTCGGAGAACCAGACGCCCGGCATGCCGTTGAAGATGTCGGACAAGCGCGACGGCTGCGCTTGCGTGATTTGCTCCTGACGCAGAACGCTGACGGCGGCGAGCGTGTTGATCACCGGCTCCTGGGTTTGGTTGCCACGTCGGTCGTCGGCTCGCGCGAAGCCGGCCGGGCCGCCGGGACAACCGGCGGCGCGATCCGCCGCCGCGCCACGGATTGCGGCCGTGGCGCGGGCTTCGGCTTGGCTGCGCTGCGCTTCTCCGGCGGCGCGTCGACCCGCACCGGCGGCAATTGCTGTTCGTGTGCCGGCGTCTGAGCGGATGCGGCTGAATGCATTGCGGCCATCATCAACGCGCCGAACGAAACGACGAGGCGCGCGCGAGCGCGCCGACTGGCTCCAACCATGAAACCCCCAGAACCCCGTTTTCGGCCTTGGGGCTGGCGGGCTACCGCATCACGCGGGGGCTTGCTGGCTGGGCCTTCCCGTCACCACACATCGTGGACGGGTCCATATTGATGTGGATAGGCAAACGTATTATGCGTGTCAATACTTGGTTAAGACGCTTTGAATCCGTTCTAATCTAGTATTGACATGGAATATGCAGATTAAAACTACTACAAACTAAGTCGTATAGCGGATGAATACAACGAAGGGGCGCAAGTAGTCGCAAAATGAAGGGACGGGGGGACAAAGAAGAACGAGCAAAGCGGGAAGCGGACGATCAGAGCCCGACAAGCGATGAACGCCGCCTCACCATCATGAACAACCGTATCGAGAGCCGCGATCTGTTCATCGGCACGCGCGACATCGTCATTCTTCATGGCAACGATGCGTATCACCTGCGCTTGACCGCGCAGAACAAGCTCATTCTGATGAAATGAGCGTGCCCATGCATCGCGTGTGCGTTCAATTGAAGCTCTCTTTGCTTGGGGTGGTCGCGCTCCTTTTGGCGTTCGAGACCACGGCTCGCGGCGACGATCGCATCGTCACCGACGCATCCGGCCGAGCCGTTGCGATCGCCGATACAAGCCGCATCGTATCGATCGGCGGCTCGATCACCGAAATCCTGTACGCGCTCGGCTTGCAGCAAAAAATCGTCGCAGTCGATACGACGAGCCTCTTTCCGCCGGCGGCGCTGCAGGAGAAACCGAATGTCGGCTACATGCGGCAACTCTCCGCCGAAGGCGTGCTCGCGCTCGCGCCGACGCTTGTACTGGCTTTGCAGGGTTCGGGACCGAAAGAGACCATCGACGTTCTGGAGACGTCGAAAATTCCGTTCGTCGCCGTACCGGACAAATTTTCCGGCGCCGGCATCGTCGAGAAGATCCGCGTCGTGGCGCAAAGCTCCGCCGCACCCGAACGCGGGGAATGCCTGGTCCGCCGCGTTGGCGACGAACTCGCAACCCTCGATGGGATGCGCGCGCAAATCCGCCGGCGCCTCAAGGTCGCTTTCGTGCTCTCGCTGGCCGGCAACCGCCCGATGATCGCCGGCCGAGCCACCGCAGCCGATGGCATCATCGGCTTGGCCGGCGCGACCAACGCCTTTGCCGATTTCGACGGTTACAAGCTCGTCAACGACGAAGCCATCATCGGTGCCAAGCCCGAGGCCGTGCTGGTGATGCAGCGCGGCGAGCATGGATTGTCGGCCGAGACCGTGTTTGCGCAGCCGGCCTTGGCGATGACGCCCGCCGCCGAACGAAAAGCGTTCGTATCGATGGACGGCCTCTATCTGCTCGGCTTCGGGCCGCGCACGGCGCGCGCGGCGCGCGAGCTTGCGGCGCATCTCTATCCGGACATCGGCGCGTTCGCGGCCGAACAAGACGCCGACGCTGCGCGGTGCGACCAATGACGGCGGCTACTCAGCCGGCTGGAGTGGATCGACGGAATGTCCCGCTTGCGCGCCGCACTTTTCCCGTGGTGGTCATGCTCGCGCTTGTGGCGGTATTACTTGCCGCCGCCGCGATCGCCGCCTCGATCGGCCCTGCGAAAATATCGCTCGGGCGGATCGCGGCAGCGCTGTTCGCCGGCGGCGGCGACCCGCTTACTGTTGATCGCGACCAGATCATCCTCATGACAATCAGATTGCCGCGCATCGCGATGGCATCGATCGTCGGCGCGCTATTGGCCGGTGCCGGTGCCGTAATGCAGGGTCTGTTCCGTAACCCGCTGGCCGATCCTGGCCTGGTCGGCGTATCGGCCGGCGCCGGCCTTGCGGCAGCGGCCGCTATCGTCGCGGGCGATAAGGCGGCGCCTTTCTTGCTGGCCGGCGCGCTGTTTCTGCTGCCGATCGCGGCCTTCTGCGGCGCGCTTGTCACTACCGCAATGCTCTATCGCATGGCCACCTGGGAGGGCCGGACGTCGATCGCGACGATGTTGTTGGCCGGCCTTGCGCTCGGCGCGCTCGCCGGCGCCGGCACTGGGCTTCTGGTGTTTCTCGCCGACGACCGGCAATTGCGCGACATCACCTTCTGGATGCTCGGTTCGCTCGCCGGAGCGACCTGGCAGAAGATCGCCGTGATCGCGCCGGTGCTCGGTTTGCTCTTGCTGTTGTCTCCGGCCGTCGGCCGCGGTCTCGATCTGCTGGCGCTCGGCGAGACCGAAGCTTTTCACATCGGCGTGTCGGTCGAGCGGCTCAAACGATTGCTGATCGTCCTCGTGGCCGCGGCAGCAGGCGCTGCGGTATCGGTGAGCGGCGTGATCGGATTTGTCGGCATCGTCGTCCCGCACCTGCTGCGGCTCGTCGTTGGGCCCGGACATCGTCTGCTGCTGCCGGCGTCGGCCTGCGGCGGCGCCATACTCCTGGTCCTGGCCGATACTTTCGCGCGCACCAGCGCGGCACCGGCGGAACTGCCGATCGGCATCGTCACCGCGCTCGTCGGCGCGCCGTTGTTTTTGTTTCTGCTGCTGAGCCGGCGCTCGCGGCTTGTCGCATGAGCCAGCTTCTGGAAGCGCAATCGGTTTCGGTGCGCGTGGGACCAAAGACGCTGCTCGCCGACGTCGATTTGTCTTTCGGCGCGGGCGAGATCGTCGCACTGGTCGGGCCAAACGGCGCAGGCAAGACCACGCTGCTGCGCGTGCTCTCGGGCGAGCTCCAGCCGGAAAGCGGGCACGTTCGCCTGCAAGGCCGCGAGCTGACGGCATATACGCCGCGGGCGCTCGCCGGGCGCCGCGCCGTGCTCTCGCAGCGGGTCGGCGTCGCGTTTCCATTCACCGTCGCCGACATCGTTCGCTTCGGCGCCGGCGAAGTGCGCTGCGCGAGAATCGAGCCGATGGTCGATGCCGCACTTGCTGAAGCCGAATTGATCGACCTCGCCGATCGCACCATCACGACCTTGTCGGGCGGCGAACAGCAACGCGCGCATTTTGCCCGCGTACTCGTCCAGCTCGCCTGCGCCGAAGCAAGCGGCGGCCCCGGCGTGCTGTTGCTCGATGAGCCGACGGCGGCGCTCGACCTGCGCCACCAGCTCGGCATGCTCAATGCCATCAAGCGCCGCGCCGCCTCGGGGACGCTGGTCATCGCCATTCTGCACGACTTGAACCTCGCCGCGCTGCTGGCCGAGCGCATCTTCGTGCTCGCCGGCGGGCGGCTCGATAGCGACGGGACGCCGATGAGACGATCACCGGCGAAATGCTGCGGCGCGTTTTCGATATCGAGACAAGTGTAGGCGACATACCGGCACCGGGCGTGCCGTTCGTTCTGCCGCAGGCGATGACTGCGGCAAAATGGTTCAGCATATCTTGACCTTTTGACGCGGCATCTGGCGCTTTGGCAGCCAGCAAACTAATGTACGCCTGCGCCGAGGGAATGGAGTGGAATGCAAGCCCGGACGCTGACGATTCGGCTGGTGCGGCTGGCGATGGCCGCGTCGCTCCTGGCTCCGACCATGCTTTTCGCCTTCGCCGCGTGGAACAGCTATCGCAATCTCGCGGCGCTGACCGACGAGCGGCTGGCGCGCTCGCTCGACGTCGAACAAGAAGAAGCGCAGCGCACCTTTCAACTCGTCGACCTGGCGTTGAACAGCGTCAAGGATCTCGTCGCCGACATGTCCGCCGACGACATCCGCCGCGACGAAAAGCACCTTCACCTTCTACTGCAAAAGCTCGACGCCCAGATTCCGCTCATCCAATCGATCTGGATCTACGACAAGGACGGGCGATCGCTGGTTTCTTCATGGATCGAGCCCGCGCCCGACGAGAGCTTTGCCGACCGCGACTTTTTTCGCGCCCATCTCGGCGGCAATGACGGGACCTATTACGGCCGGGTCTACGCGTCGCGCTTCGGTGCGCAGCCGTTCTTCACGGTGAGCCAGCGGCTCGTCCATGATGGCGCCTTCTTGGGCGTGCTGGAAATCTCGGTCCTGCCCAGCAACTTTTTCCATTTCTTCGCCACCTTGGCCTATGCGGAAGGACAGCAATTTTCGTTGATCCGCGACGACGGCCTGTTCCTGGCGCGCTATCCGATGGCGCCTTCGGGAGCGCCGACCCGCCTCCACGAGAATTCCGGATTTCGCCGGACCATCGCGCGGACGCCGGCCGGCGGCCTCTTCACCACGCTCTCGCCGATCGATCATATCGAGCGCCGCTTCGCCGCCCGCCGCCTCGATGGGACCCCGCTTTATGTCACCACCGGCTTCTCAACCGCCGTGATGCGAAGCGAGTGGTTATGGGGCATCGCCGCGCACTTGATCTATGGCGTTCCAGTGACTCTGTTTCTGTTTTTCAGCTTGTTTGCCGTGCTGCTCCGCACGCAGCGGCTCTACGCCGAGATCAATCGCCGCGCCGCCGCCGAGGAAGCGCTGCGCCAATCGCAGAAACTCGACGCCATCGGCCACTTGACCGGAGGCGTCGCGCACGACTTCAACAATCTGTTGACGATCATCATCGGCAACCTCGAAGCCGCGCAACGTCAATTGGAGAGCTGGACCGACGGCGCGCAGATCAAGCTTTCGCGCCGGCTGGAAAACGCCATGCACGGCGCTCAACGCGCGGCGACGCTGACCAAAAGGCTCCTGGCCTTTTCCCGCCAGCAGCCGCTCAGTCCCGCCTTGCTCGACGTCAATCGCGTGCTCAACGGCCTGTCCGATTTTCTGCGCCGCGCACTCGGCGAGGACGTTTCGCTCGAGATTGTCGGCGGCGGCGGCGTGTGGCCGGTCGAGGCCGACGCGGCCGAGCTCGACGCCGCCATTCTCAACCTCGCGGTAAATGCCCGCGACGCCATGCCGGAAGGCGGCAAGCTGACCATCGAGGCGAGCAACTCCTATCTCGACGACAGCTATTGCCGGCAGAATGCCGACGTGCAGCCCGGCCAATACGTGCAGATCGCCGTGACGGATACCGGCTCGGGCATGCCGAAGGACGTGATCGAGCGCGCCTTCGAGCCGTTTTTCACGACCAAAGAATCCGGCCAGGGCACAGGGCTTGGGCTCAGCCAGGTCTACGGCTTCGTCAAGCAATCCGGCGGACACGTCAAAATCTACAGCGAAGCGGGCGAAGGCACGACGATCAAAATCTATTTGCCGCGCTTCTTCGGCAGAGCGTCGGCAGCCGAAGAGAAAGCGGCCGCACCGCGCCGCGGCCGTTCCGGAGAAAGCGTGCTGGTTGTCGAGGACGATAGCGACGTGCGCGACTATGTGGTCGAAACGCTGGCGTCGCTCGGCTACAAGGTGTTCGAAGCCGGCGAGGCGGAGAGCGCGCTGCGGCTGCTCGACGAGAACCCAAGCGTGCACCTGCTTTTGACCGATGTGGTCATGCCCGGCATGAACGGCCGCAAGCTCGCCGAAGAGGCACGGCTGCGGCGGCCCGACCTGAAAATCCTGTATATGACCGGCTATTCGCGCAATGCCATCATGCACCAAGGCCGGCTCGATATCGGCGTCGATCTGCTGCAGAAGCCGATCAGCAGCGAGCAACTCGCCAGCGCCGTGCGCAGGATGCTGGACGCCTGACCAGTCGACCGCTCAGGAAACGGCCGGGCGATCGTTTATCAGATCGTGCGGGAACCAAACCCGGGCACCGCCGTTAGCGGCCGGGGCGCGGAACTGTCGCAGCCGGCATGACCCATCAATCTCCGACGGCAGGATCGACGCGCGCCAATGTCGGCCTCGACGCCGCCAACTTTTTCCTCGCCGATGTGCGCGACGGCTTGGGGCCCTATCTGGCGATCTATCTGCTCACCATCCAGAAGTGGGATGAGGCCAGCATCGGCGTGGTGATGTCGATCGCCACCGCGGCCGGCATCGTCGCCCAGACGCCGGCCGGCGGACTGATCGACGCGACGCGCGCCAAGCGCGCCGTGATGGCCGCGGCCGCGATTGCGGTCACCGCGGCATCGCTTTTGCTGCCGCTATTTTCGCGCTTCATCCCGGTCGCCGCGTCGCAGGCTGCGGCGCATGCAGCCGCTGCCGTGTTTGGACCCGGCATAGCAGCCGTCTCGCTCGGAATCGTCGGGCACGCCGCATTCACGCGGCGGATCGGCCGCAACGAATCGTTCAATCACGCCGGCAATGCCTTCGCCGCCACCGCCGCGGGCGTGACGGCTTATCTGTGGGGGCCCAGCGTCGTCTTTTATCTGCTCGCCATCGTGTCGGCTGCGAGCCTCCTCGGCATCCTGATCATTCCCGGCCGCGCCATCGACAACGAGCTGGCGCGCGGGCTGCACGATCGGCTTGATGAGCAGGACAATCCGGTTCCCGACGGCGATACGCCGAGCGGCTTGCGCGTACTGCTTGCTTGCCGGCCGCTGATGATCTTTGCCGCTGCCGTCGTCCTGTTTCACCTCGCCAACGCGGCGATGCTGCCGCTGGTCGGCCAGAAGCTCGCCCTGCAGGACAAGAATCTCGGCACGACCTTGATGTCGGCCTGCATCGTCGCCGCGCAGATCGTGATGGTGCCGATGGCTATGCTGGTCGGCGCCCGCGCCGACCGCTGGGGAAGGAAACCGCTGTTCCTTGCGGGCTTTCTTATTTTACCGTTGCGTGGTTGCCTCTATACCTTGTCCGACAATCAGTTCTGGCTGGTGGCCGTGCAGACACTCGATGGCGTCGGCGCCGGACTCTTCGGCGCCTTGTTTCCGATTATCGTGGCCGACCTGATGCGCGGCACGGGCCGCTACAATGTCGCGCAGGGCGCGATTCTGACCGCGCAGGGCATCGGCGCCGCGCTGTCGACGACACTTGCCGGCGTCGTGGTCGTGCATGCCGGCTACAGCGCCGCCTTTCTGACGCTCGCGGCCGTCGCCCTCGCGGGTGCGCTCGTGTTCTTCTTCGGCATGCCGGAGACCCTCGTGCATCCGTCGGATAAATCCGGCGGAGGGCAAAGCGAAGAGCCGGCGCGCGCGTCGACGGCCGCGCGTCATCCCATCGCCTAAAGCCCGCGGCCGGAAGCTTCATGCAATCGCACACAACCGATGCGATCTACATCATCGCTGCGCTCGCGACGGCCGGCGTCATCCTGCGCCCGTTCAATCTCGCCGAGGCGGTATGGGCGGTGGCCGGCGCCGCCTTGCTGGTGGCGCTCGGGCTGATTTCCATCCCCGACGCGCTCACAGGCGTCGCCAAAGGCGGCGACGTTTATCTGTTCCTGTTCGGCATGATGCTGCTTGCCGAGATCGCGCGCGAGGAAGGACTATTCGACTGGCTGGCCGCGGTGGCGACCAGCCATGCCGACGGCTCGCCGCGCCGGCTGTTTCTCCTGACCTATGGCGTCGGCGCGGTCGTGACCATTTTTCTGTCGAACGATGCAACCGCAGTGGTGCTCACGCCGGCGGTGGCGGCGGCGGTGAAGGCCGCCAAGGCCAAAGAGCCCCTGCCCTATCTGCTGATCTGCGCTTTCATCGCCAACGCGGCGTCGTTCGTGCTGCCGATTTCGAATCCGGCCAATCTCGTGATCTACGGCAGCCACATGCCGCCGCTGCTGCAATGGCTGCCGGCCTATCTCCTGCCCTCACTCGTCGCGATCGTTGCGACGTATCTGCTGCTGCGCTACACGCAGCGCCGTGCGCTCGATCAATACATCACCAAAGAAATACCGCGGCCGGCGCTGACGGCCGCCGGCAAGATGGCGGCGGTCGGGATCGCGGCCACCGCCATCGTGCTGCTGACATCTTCGGCGCTCGACCTTCGGTTGGGGTTGCCGACCGCGGTCGCCGGCATTCTCACCGCCATTGCGGTTCTGATCCGCGAGCGCAAATGGCCGTGGAGCATCGTGAAGGACATTTCCTGGGGCGTGCTGCCGCTGGTCGCAGGATTGTTCGTGCTGGTTGAAGCGCTCGGCAAGACCGGACTGATCGACACCATCGCGGCCTTGCTGCGCGATGGCGAGCAACACGCGGCGCTCCTGACCGCCGCTCTCTCGGGGATCGCGATCGCGCTGGCGAGCAACCTGATCAACAATCTGCCGGCCGGACTGATGGCGGCGAGCGCCGTGCAAACCGCGCAAGCCGGCGAGCACGTCACGCGCGCGATCCTGATCGGCGTCGATCTCGGGCCCAATCTGTCGGTGACCGGCTCGCTCGCCACCATCCTGTGGCTCGCCGCTCTGCGCCGCGAAGGACTTTCGGTGGGCTTCGGCGCGTTTCTGAAAATCGGCGCGGTGGTGATGCCGCCGGCGCTTGTTCTGGCAATTGCGGCCGCTTTGCTCACGCCCTGAAGCGCGACAGCAGTCGCCGCAGCAACGGCTGGCGCGGTGGCGGCGTCCCACTTATGGTGGGAGCCTGCGACAGCAGGCTGGATGAATGGCGTCGGAGGGTAGGATCGTGACTGGTCAGGGCCATGGCGACTACGCGTTGAACTTCGGAACCACCAAGGAACTGACCGCGGCGCTGGCGGCCAAGAAGATTTCCGCCCTCGAACTGACCGACCACTTCATCGCGCGCATCGAGGCGCTCGACGGCAAGATCAATTCCGTGGTGGTGCGCGACTTTGCGCGCGCTCGCGCGGCGGCCAAGGTCGCCGATGCGGCGCTGGCGCGCGGCGAAGGCCGCCCGCTGCTCGGCGTTCCGATCGTCATCAAGGAATCGTTCGATGTGGCTGGCCTGCCGACCACCTGGGGCGTACCTGCGCTGAAAGATTTTGTGCCGAAGGAAGACGCGCTCATGGTCGCCCGCGTCAGGGCCGCCGGCGCGATCATCCTCGGCAAGACCAACGTGCCTTATGTGCTCGGCGACTGGCAGAGCTTCAACGACATTTACGGCACGACGAACAATCCGTGGGACCTCGGCCGCTCGCCCGGGGGTTCGTCGGGCGGATCGTCGGCCGCACTTGCCGCGGGTTTCGCGCCGGTGTCGCTCGGCTCCGACATCGGCGGATCGCTGCGCGTGCCGGCGCACTATTGCGGCATCTACGCCCACAAGCCGACCTTGAACCTGATCCCGCCGCGTGGCCACCGGCTGCCCGGCACCGTTCAACGCACCAGCGATCTCGCCGTGGTTGGGCCGATGGCGCGCAGCGCCGCTGATCTCGAATTTCTGCTCGACCTCACGTCCGATCCCGACGAGACGCGCGCCGGCATCGCGTATCGGCTGGCGCTGCCGAAGGCACGCCACACCGCGCTGAAGGATTTCCGCGTGCTGGTGGTCGACGAGCATCCGCTGCTTCCGACCGACGCCGGCGTGCGCTCGGCGCTCGATCGCCTCGCGCAGCGGCTGGTCAAAGCCGGCACCAAGGTGGCGCGCGCAAGTCCGCTGCTGCCGGACCTCGCCGCGTCGGCGCGCCTCTACATGGGGCTGTTGATGGCGGCGCTATCGGAGCGCTGGCCCGACGAAACCTATCAACACGCGCAGGCGACCGTCGCCGCGCTCAGCCCCGACGACCGCAGCCTCTTGGCCGAACGCTGGCGCGGCTCGGTGATGAGCCATCGCGAATGGGCGACGGCCGACATGGGGCGGATCACCCTGCAGCAGCGTTGGATGGAGCTGTTTCGCGAATTCGACGTGGTGCTCTGCCCGCCGATGTCGACGCCCGCTTTCCCGCACGACCATACGCCGGTGCCGGAGCGCCACATCGAGATCGAAGGCAAGCAGTGTTCGTTCTTCGATCAATTGGTCTGGCCGGAGGTCGCGACCACGCCGGGACTGCCGGCAACGGCGGCGCCGATCGGGCTCACGGAAGGCGGCCTGCCGGTCGGCGTGCAGATCGTCGGCCCTTATCTGGAAGACCGCACGCCGCTTGCTTTCGCCGCGCTGATCGAGCGCGAGTTCGGCGGCTTCGTGCCGCCGCCCGGCTACGCCGATTGAGGCTTGCGGCAAGCGCCAGGTCCAGCACCATGTCCACGAAACAGTCCGCCACCGCATCGGCAAATTCGTTCCGCGTGCGCGATCCCAATTACGCCGAGCGCATCAAGAGCGCCTTCGGCCGGCAGGGCTTTCTGCGCCACGTCGATGCCCGCATCGAAGAGCTCGCACCCGGCCGCTGTGTGATCGTCGCGGATTTCCGCGCCGAGCTCGCGCAACAGAACGGCTATTTTCACGGCGGCCTGATCGGCACGGTTGCGGACGCAGCCGGCGCCTGCGCCGCCAGCACGCTGATCGAAAGCCGGCAGTGGCTGCTGACGGCCGAATACAAAGTCAATTTTCTTTCGCCCGCCAAGGCCGCGAAACTCAAGGCAGTGGGCGAAGTCGTGCGTGCCGGACGCATGCTGAGCGTGTCGCAGGTGCATCTTTACGGCGTCGACGAGGCGGGCGGGGAACAGCTCTGCGCGCTCGCGACGCTGCGACTCGGAGACCAATTCGCAATAGTGGCTGCATTCCTTGAAGAGCCGTGACGCTGGCGACGCTCGAAGGCGAGGCGCCGTCTTTTCAGAAGGATTAGCTGCAGGCGACGAGCGCCGGCGCGCGCTTTCTCACTTCACCGGAAAATCGAAATAGGTGTCGGGAAACGGCTCGTGCGCGAGCGTGAAGTGCCACCATTCCCGTGGGTACGCGCGAAAACCGC
Source organism: Xanthobacteraceae bacterium (assembly GCA_035566615.1). Taxonomy (GTDB): domain Bacteria; phylum Pseudomonadota; class Alphaproteobacteria; order Rhizobiales; family Xanthobacteraceae; genus BOG-931. The sequence goes on along the minus strand of DATMQV010000014.1, from coordinate 7,385 downwards.
GGCGGCGCATGGCGGTGGCGAAGAACGCCCGATTTTCCTTCGCTTCCGAACTGACGCTCGGCGAGCTTGGCCACGAGCGCGGACTGAAGAAATCGAACGGCGTGCCCATTTCGAGCTCGCTGCCGTCGGCACGCGCCAGCGTCAGATCGACGGTCGAGCCGCGCGAATGGCCCGACCGCGACGAGATGTAGCCGTCGCGGAACAAAAAACGCTTATCCACCTCGGGATAAAATTCGCGCTTGCCGACCGTGTCGTTCAGGTTGTGCGCCCAGCGCACGAAATTGGCGACGGCGCACGCTGGCCGATAGCAATCGAACACCTTGAGCGCGAGCCCTTGTGCGGCTAGATCGCGGGCGACTTGCGCCAGCGCTTCGGCGGCGGGCCTGGTCAAAAAGCAGCGCGGCGCTTCGTAGCCGTCGATCGGCCGGCCGACGAAATTGTGCGAGCCTGCATAGCGCGCGTCCACGATCAGGCCGGGCACGACGGCGGCGGCATCGACGAAAGCGACGGGGCGGTCAGCGGGGCGATCTTGGGCGGACGCGCTCATACAAAAACCGGTCGTCAGTACAACGGCCAGCGCGTGCCGGATGACGAACAGCGAATGGTGAAAAGCCCCACGCCTGCCCCTCTCAGCCCAAATCCCCATCCGCTATTCGCTACTTCGCCATTCGCAATTTCGCAATCGGCTATTTGCCGGCATGCGGACAGTGATTGACCTCGACGGTCACGTGGGAGAGTCCGGCGAGATCCTTGAGCCGCTGCTTGTAAGCCGACGGCGCCTGCGGCGCATCGGAAACGACCGACACGATCACGGCGGCATGGCCGGGACCGACTTGCCAGAGATGCAGATCGGCCAGCCGGTCGCCACCGGTCTCGATGCGCTCGCGGATGCGCTGCGCCAGCGCCGGATCGGGCACCGTGTCGAGCAAGACGCCACCGGCGGAGCGGACCAGGCCGACCGCCCAGGACAGGATCACCAGCATGCCGACGAGACCGACCAGCGGGTCCACGAAGTTCAGGCTGAACGCCCAGGCGGCCGACAAGCCGGCAATCGCCAACACCGAGGTGAGCGCGTCGGCCAGCACATGCACGTAAGCGGCACGGTAGTTCGAATCCCTGTGATGCCCGGCGAGACCGTGTGCATGACCATCGTGCGCATCATTGTCGTGCACATGACGATCATGCGTGTGATCATCATGGTGGTCGTCATGGTCGTGATGCGCATGATCGTGCCGGGCGTGCCCGTGATGGGAATGCCCGGCATGGCCGTGCGCGTGGTCATGGCTTTCGCGCAGCAGCCAGGCACTCGCCAGGTTCACGCACAAGCCGAGCGCAGCGATCGGCACCGCCTCGCGGAAGTGAATATCAACCGGATGCAGGAGCCGCAGCACCGATTCGTAGCCGATCCCAAGCGCAATCATGGCGAGAATGATGGCGCTGCCGAACGCCGCCAATTCGCCGAACTTGCCTGTGCCGAGCGAAAAGCGCGGATCGCTGACGTGGCGGCGGGCGAACAAATACGCGAGCCCGGCGATGGCCAGCGCCAGCACGTGGGTGGCCATATGCCAGCCGTCGGCGACGAGCGCGATTGAGCCGAACACCGTGCCGCCGACGACTTCCAGGATCATCATCGCGGCGGTCAACGCCACCACGCTCCAGGTACGCCGCTCGCGCTGGTCGTGGCGGGCGCCGAGAAAGGAGTGCTCGTGGGCCCAATGGCTCAGGGAATGTGAGTGCATCGTGCTGCCTCGCCGTCGTTGGCCTCGCATCTGGCGGCCTGCTCAACCCTGTCGGGGTAAACTCCAGCCAGGCGCCCAAAATCAAGGCCCCCTTGGATTGCCGCCTTCGCGGGTATGAGGCCGCAAGCCCCGAAATAACCGTCAAAGCGCCCGGAAATTAACCCGGCAGTAACCATACACCCGGCAGATTTTGCCGGGGGAGGTAAGTCCGTAGTCCGTTTCCACCGCACCTTCGGGGGCAGCCTTCAGGGGCAGTCTTGGACGCGAGCGCGGCGCCTTTTCCTTTCGTGCGTGCCGGTGGCCCCACAGCCGCCGCGCATAGCTTCGCAACACGTGACCGCAATCGACGGGCGCAAGCAGACGGCATGATAGACGTTGTGACTTCGGCCGATCGTAGCGACCGACCGCTGGCGTTTTCGCGCCTTGCCGATCTCGGATCGCTGCTCAAGCGCAGCGACCTCGGGCTGGCCGTCGGCGTGATGGCCATTCTGGTCGTCCTCATTCTGCCGCTGCCGTCGCTTCTGCTCGACTTTGCGCTCGCCATCTCGATCACCTTCTCGGTGCTGATCCTGATGACGTCCCTGTTCATCCAGGCGCCGCTGGAATTTTCCGCCTTTCCGACCGTGCTGCTGATAGCGACCATGCTGCGGCTCGCGCTCAATCTCGCCTCGACCCGCCTCATCCTGGCGCGCGGCCACGAAGGGACCGACGCCGCCGGCCATGTGATCCAGGCGTTCGGCAATTTCGTCATGGCCGGGAATTTCATCATCGGCATCATCGTCTTCACCATCCTGGTGATCGTCAATTTCGTGGTCATCACCAAGGGCTCCGGACGCATCGCCGAGGTAGCGGCCCGCTTCCACCTCGATTCCATGCCGGGCAAGCAGATGGCGGTCGACGCCGACCTTTCCGCCGGCTTAATCGACGAGAAGGAAGCGCGGCGCCGGCGCAAGAATCTGGAGGACGAATCCGGCTTCTTCGGCGCCATGGACGGCGCCTCGAAATTTGTGCGCGGCGACGCGATCGCCGGCCTGCTTGTCCTGCTGATCAATGTGATCGGCGGCATGGTGATCGGCATCATGCAGCAGGGGCTGAGCTTTGCAGAGGCCGGCCACGCCTACACGCTCCTCTCGGTCGGCGACGGCCTGGTCACACAGGTCCCGGCTCTGATCGTATCGATCGCCGCCGGCCTTCTTGTTTCCAAGGCCGGCGTTGCCGGCGCCGCCCACAAGGCGCTGCTCAGCCAGTTTTCCGGCTGTCCCAAAGCGCTCGGCATGTCGGCAGCCGTCATGCTGGTGATGGCGCTGTTGCCCGGCATTCCGATGATTCCGTTTCTTGCGCTCGGCGGCGGCACGGCAGGCCTCGCCTATGTGATCGACCGCCGCCGCAAGAAGTCCGCCGCGGCCGACGACGCCAAGAAAGCCGAGACCGAGAAAACGGCGCCGGCGGAAGAGCCGATGTCGGCGACGCTGAGGATGGACGATCTGAAAATCGAGCTCGGCTATGCGCTGTTGCCGCTGGTCAACGCCACCGGCAGCGGCGACCGGCTCACCGAGCAGATCAAGGCGCTGCGCCGCTCGCTGGCCGCCGAAATGGGCTTTGTCATGCCGTCGGTGCGCATCCTCGACAACGTCCAGCTCGACGCCAACAGCTACGTCATCAAGATCAAGGAGGTGGACTCCGGCAACGGCAAGGTCTGGTACGGCCAGTTCATGGTGATGGATCCGACCGGCAAGCAGGTGACACTACCGGGCGTGCACACGACCGAGCCGACATTCGGCCTGCCCGCCACCTGGATCGAAGCCTCGCTCAAGGAGGAGGCGTCGGTGAAGGGTTACACCGTCGTCGACTCGGCGACCGTGCTCGCCACCCATCTCACCGAGCTGATCAAGGCCAACATGTCCGAGCTCCTCTCCTACGGAGAGGTGCAGAAATTGCTCAAGGAGCTGCCGAAAGAGCAGAGCGAGCTGATCAAGGACATCGTGCCGTCGCTGATCACCATTTCCGGCATCCAGCGCGTGTTGCAGATCCTCTTGGCGGAACGCGTATCGATCCGCGATCTCTCCACCATTCTGGAAGGCATCGCCGACGGCCTAGCTTCCACCCGCAATCCGATGATGCTGGCCGAGCATGTGCGCGGCCGGCTTTCGCGGCAGCTTTGCGCCCAGCACACGAGCCCGGCCGGCTATCTGCCGATCATCGCGCTCACCGCCAGATGGGAGCAGGCGTTCGCGGAATCGATCGTCGGCCAGGGCGACGACCGCAATCTCGCCATGCAGCCGTCGAAGCTCACCGAGTTCATCAATCTGGTGCGCGAGAAATTCGAGCAAGCGGCGCGCGAAGGCGAGGCGCCGGTACTGGTGACCTCGGCTGCCATCCGGCCATTCGTGCGCGGGATCGTCGAACGCTTCCGTGCGCAGACGAGCGTGCTGGTGCAATCGGAGATCCACCCGCGCGCGCGGCTGAAAAGGTGGCCAGCATCTGACAATTGGGCCGCCGCCGGCGCGGCCTTTTGTTAGCTGCTGGCAGCTTGGCAGATCGGGGCGAAGCCCGCTTCAGCTTCGTCCCCGAGACGGATTAACGGCGTTTGCCACCGGTTATCACGGCCGTTCAAGCTTGGGTATGGGGCGTTCCCGCAGGCCAATCGGAGCTTAATGACAGTCTACCGAACAGCCCGTTAGACTTCAATCACTTAGCTCCTCCTCCGCCTCGCTCCGTCTAAGCCCCACCTAATCGTGAACACCCCTCCTCGGCGCACCCCAGCGGATCGCGATCGAGTACCGTTGCACCACGGGGAGGACCGGCGAAGTACACCCGCAGCCGAGGCGGCAACGGGCGAGCGTGGAAGGCGCACCAAGGCGCGGTTCGGTTTCGGTCCTCCCCTCATGAGTTTCGCTTGGGCCGTGAAACCGCGCAAGCCGCCATAGAGAGGAGGGAGAGCGATGACCTATCACTTCGATCAAAACTACATAAGCGAACTTCTGAACGCTACCAGGCAAGACGACAAAGCTAAAGCAAGGATCGCCGAGTACCTCAAGGACTTCGACGAGGCGTTGGTCCCGGAGCTGCTGTTCGCCATTCAGTGGCTGAGGGGGGAGTTATTAGCCTGGTGCCATGGGGAGAACACATGACCGCGTACGAGGACGAGCTGAAGAATGTGCTCGATGACTCCCTCTGGAAACAGCGCGACCGCTGGCTCTACATCAGCAAGTTCGAGGGCCCGCGGATCGGCGTGGCCCTAGCCACCAACAACAAGCCGCAGTTCTCCAACTTCGCACTGAACTGCGGAGCCATGGAGCGACTTCGCAAAGGCAAGAGCGCTGGCACGGTGGAACAGATCTTCGTGGTCGCGGTGAAGATGAACAGCGCCGGCCAACCCGAGTATCGCGGCAAGAAGGAAGCCGAGGCGCTCTACGAGAAGCTTCGCCACCAAACGCCACTTGCCGGTCAATATGGTCCGTTCTGGACGCTGGCTCCGTACGAGTTCGACGACGATGACGATGACGCACCGCTCTGAAAACCGAGGACGAGCAATCATGACCACGCACGCGGACGCGGAGGCTCGCCACCTATCCTACCTGATCGAGCTCGTGCAGAACGAGAAGACGTGGGACGAGCTGGCCAAGCTAAACATACGGAACGTGACCGGACCGTCGGGAGTAGTCGACCTCTCCCAGCAGGTCCTGGAGCTGATGATGATGCTAAGGGACTACCGTCACGAGCTGCTGTGTTGGATCAGGGGCTATCAGGAAGGGCTAGCAAAGGGCCAACTAACAGAACCCGCGTAACCACGCGGTCAATCTCTCACAATGTAGACGCGTGCTCAGCTGCGTGTTGATACCCACACTAGGCTTCCTCCAGGGCCTCTTATTGATCCCGGAGGGAGCAGAGCCATGGTGGACCGAGGAAGCTATAGCCACGCCACGAGGGAACGAGAACGCCGGCCGATCCCTCTCAGAGCCGATCCAAATCTCCTTAAGCACCGAGACCGCCGAAGCTTCGTTAGGGCCGTCACGGCCAAGGCTGTCTCAGTCCTCCGCAACGAGAGCTTTCAGATATTTCTGGTACGACGACGAGCAGGCCGCGCTCATCTTAAAGGCCTCGTCGGAGCCACCGACCAACGCCGGCAACTTCCCAGGCCTTCAGGTCGTGACCGTCTTCCCGATGCTCGCTCCCGCGGAGGCGTCGACTCGCCTCCTAGAGCTTGGGCAGCAGCTCAGCCTAGACGGCGTCAGCAGCATCGCCCCGCCACAAGAGTCAGGCGGCGGAACACGGAGAATACAGCACAGGCGGTACGCAGAATAAAGATCACGACAACTTAAGTACGATATGTATCGTCTGAGATTCGCGCCTGGTAGTTGCTTCAAGCCCGATTTTCTCAAATACTTTTAGCATCGCAGTATTCTCCGGCAAAACCTCTGCCACGAACTCCTGCAAGCCGGCTTTGCGCGCAATCGATGAGAGATGCCGTAAGAGCGCAGTAGCAATACCTTGGCCCTGAAATTGATCGACAACCGCAAAGGCCACCTCGGCCTGTCCAGGGTTGATGACAACATAGCGCCCACCACCTGCGATAACTGGTGTGCCACCTTCTTCAGCCACGGCGACTAAAGCAACATGCCTTACGGAGTCGGGATTTAAAAAGAACGAAATTTCAGCTTCGCTAAAATGGCGTCGCACATTGAAGAAACGACGGTATATGGATTGGGTGCTCGTTCGCCCAACGGCCGCCAACATGTCCTCGCGATCCGCTGGCGTAAGGGCGCGAATTTCGACACGCTGCCCGCTAGGTAGGACCTCAATTGTCGAAAACTCGGCGACGGTCGTCATGATCGATCGTCCAATCTTGTTATCCTAAGGAAAGAGGCAATGGATCGCCTTACGAAAATCAACGGGCCTTCGTAGGCAGGAGAGAGCGCGACGCGGTGGTTGGTTGGATCAAGCATGACCGGGCAACCCTCAGGCAAAGCGTTTCGACACGGCCAAGACCCTTCTCGGACGAGAGATTGGTCTTGACTCGCGCAGACAGAAGTTACTGATCGGGGCGTTACATGCCAAACTCGTCTTCTTAGGAATACCTGTCACGAGCCAAATATTCGTGCGCGAACGCAATAGCCATGCTTCCCTCACCAACGGCCGATGCAACTCGCTTGACGGGGCTCAGCCGAACGTCGCCGCACGCGAAAACGCCAAGGGCACTTGTTTCAAGAAGGTACGGATCGCGGCGGTGTGACCACAGGCCGGATTTTTTCAGATCTTCGCCCGTAAGAACATAGCCACGTGAGTCCCGGGCAACATCCGCGGGCAGCCAATCAGTTTCGGCGTCAGCTCCTATAAAGATAAAAAGGCCACCGCACTCGTGTCGGCGAATCGCAGAGCTTGTTCCGTCGCGAACGTCGATCGCTGAGAGATGGCTATTGCCATGGACTGCATGTATCTCGGATCGTAGCTGCACAGCAATGTTCGATTGTTGCCGTATTTGCTCAACCAAATAGTGGGACATACTGTTTTCCAAGGAGTCACTTCGCACCAAGAGGGTCACGTTGCGGGCGTGATTGGCGAAATATAGCGCAGCCTGACCGAGTTGCCGGCGCCAACCAGAAAGATATCTAACCCGTGAGTAGCACTCACCTCACTCCGCGCTGC
>DATMQV010000013.1:0-8495 GCA_035566615.1 Xanthobacteraceae bacterium | reverse complement strand
CTTCACGAAGCGCGGATAGAGCACTTCCCAGTTCCACTCAGCGCCGGTGAGATAGGCCTGCGGCGCCAGCACCGACTGGTTGACGTGATAGCCGCACACCATCGCGCCGCGGCGGGCGGCGTTTTCGACCACGGTCTTCGGTCCGTCGACATGGCAGGTAAGAACGTCGACGCCCTGGTCGATCAGGCTGTTGGTGGCTTCCGCTTCCTGACCGGCATCGACCAGTCGCCGGTGAAGATCACCTGCGTCGTGACTTTCGGATTGGCGAGCTTGGCGCCGAGCGTGAAGGCGTTGATGTTGCGCAGCACCTGCGGAATCGGCTTCGCCGCCACGAAACCGAGCTTGCCGGTCTTGGACGTATAGCCGGCGACGATGCCGGAGACATGCTGCGCTTCGTCGATATAGCCGAAATAGCTGCCGGCATTCTTCGGATCTTTCTCGGACCACAAGCCGCCGCAATGCTCGAAGCGCAGCTTCGGAAACTTCGTGGCCATCTTGATCATGTGCGGATTGTAGTAACCGAACGAGGTCGGGAAGAGCAGCGTCGCGCCGTCGAGATTGATCATGGACTCCATGGTCTTTTCCACGGCGTCGGTCTCGGGGACTTTCTCCTCGCGACCACCTTGATGCCAGGCATCTTCTTGAGCGCCGCGGCGCCGGCCGCATGCGCCTGGTTGTAGCCATAGTCATCGCGCGAGCCGACATAGATGAAGCCGACGGTCGTTTCGGCGGCGAATGCCCCGCGCAGCGGCAAGGCCGTACCGAGGGTCAAGGCTGCCGTCCCCTTCAGGAGGTGACGGCGCGATAGCTTGTCGAAGGTCATTGCTTGCTCCCAGTACGCACGCGAACGCCGGGGGCGCCGCTGCTAGCACCAGGACGGTGGCTGTTGTCGGATTGACGCCCTAGACTTCGCAAAGGCCATGCCACCGGGTGCCGGCCGCAGGCCGCGGGCTGACTATTTGATTTGCCTGAGAAATTTGCATCGCTCGGTTGTAGGGGCGCCGGGGGAAGACTTCGCAGGGCTTCGCTGATTAAAAAATGGGCAGACGCCAAACACATTTCTATGCACTAGGAATGGGCAGCCGCGGTTTTGTATTCCGGCCAGATGGCAGGCAAAAATTGGGGGGCTCGAATGTCGCTGACCGATCTGCTTTGGCTCGCCACCGCCGCCTATGGCGTTCACATCCTTGAGGAATATCAGCTCAATTGGCGGGATTGGGCGCGCGCCGTCATCGGGCTGCCGGTTGAATGGAGCGACTTCTACGTGGTCAACGCGCTGGTCATCGTTTTTGGGGTGGTCGCGGCAAATCTCGCCCGCTGGCCGGGACTTGCGCTCGCCTTCCCCGCCCTGATGCTGATCAACGCGACATTCTTTCACGTGCTGCCGTTTGCGCGGAGCGGCGGCCGCCGCTTCTCGCCCGGACTCGCGACCGCGGTGGTGCTGTTCTATCCGATCGGCATCGCCTGCTATTGGCGCGCGTCGCACGACGGCACGCTGCGCATGCGCGCGTTGATCGGCTCGCTCGTGCTCGGCGCGTTGCTGATGGCGAGTCCGATCGTTCTCCTCAAGATCAAAAACCTGCGCTATTTCCGGCAGGACCGCTGAGCCTGTTGGCAAGCAAGGCAGCATTGCGGGTGCGCGCTTGCCAGTCGGCTCCGCGCCGGTGAAACAACTGGCGGGCGCGGCGATCTATGTCATTGCCTCGGTCGTGCTCGCGGTCGGTCGTTTGCGGGGCTCGCGATCGTCCGCATGCTTGTTTGACCGCGACGGCCGATTGCCGGCCGCTGCGGCACAACCAAACATCAACCAAATACGTCAAGGATTGTGTCGCGACCGGACGCAACAATTCCCCAGATTCCGACATAATCCGACACGCTTCCGCCCCGGCGATCATGTGTAAGTCGCGCCCGGTTGGATCGCGGAGCCGCGTTCATGCTTCGTCGGGTGGCAGCCGCACTTCTCTGCCTCTTGATTTGTGGGTGTGTCACCTCGGCGGCTTGGCAGCTGGCCCGAGCCGCGGAGCCTGCGTCGACTATCACAGTCGACGGCAACCGGCACATCGACGCCGACATGATCCGCGCGCATTTTCACGCGGCCGCCGACGGCACATTCGATGCCGCCGCGCTCGATGTTGCAGTCAAGGGCCTTTACGGCACCGGCCTGTTCGAAGACGTGAAGATTGCGCGCGACGGCGCGCGCATCCTCGTCACCGTCATGGAAAATCCGACCATCGAGCGGCTCGCTTTCGAGGGCAACAAAAAGATCAAAGACGAAGATTTGAAGAAAGCCGTGCAATCGAAAGCCGGTGGGCCGCTCAACCGCGCGCTGGTGCACGACGACGTCATCCACATCATCGAGCTCTACCGCCTGCATGGCTACTTCGGCGTCAGGGTCGATCCAAAAACCATCGCCGGAAGGGACGGTCGCTCGAACGTCGTGTTCGAGATCAAGGAAGGCGACAAGCTCGCGGTGCGGCGGGTAGCATTTGCCGGCAACAGCGTCTATCCATCCAACAAGCTCAAGGGCGTGATCAAAAGCGGCGAGACGAATGTGTTGAGCTTTTTGCTCAACAACGACACCTACGATGCCGAGCGCATCGACACCGACCGCGATCTCCTTCACCGTTTCTATCGCGCGCATGGCTATGCCGACGTGCGCGTGCGCTCGGCGGCGAGCTACGATGCCGGCACGAAGGGCGTCGTTGTCACGTTCACGATCGACGAAGGCCCGCAATACCATTTCGGGCAGGTCGACATTGTTTCGAACGTGAACTCCGTCGATCCGGCGGCGCTGCGCTCCTCTCTGCGTACCCAAGCAGGCGACATTTACGATGCCGGAGCTGTCGACAAGACGGTCGAAGACCTCGCGCTTGCGCTCGCCAAAGGCGGCTCGCCCTTCGCGGCTGCGCTGCCGCGCAGCGAACGCGTGCCGGACCAGCACCTGATCAATCTTGTCTACACGATCGTGGACGACAAGCGCGTCTACGTGGAGCGGATCGACATCCACGGCAACATCAAGACCCGCGACGACGTGATCCGGCGCGAATTCGATTTTGTCGAGGGCGACGCCTACAATCGGGCGCTGATTGAGCGCGGCGAGCGGCGGCTCAAACAACTCGGCTACTTCAAGACGGTGAGGATTTCAGATAAGCCTGGCTCGGCGCCCGACCGCATGGTCGTCGATGTGGCGCTTGAGGAAGACAAAACCGGCATCTTCTCGGTGATGGGCGGTTATTCCGGCACCGACGGCCTGTCAGCCACGGTCACGGTCGGCGATGCGAATTTCCTCGGCACCGGCGATGTCGCCAAGGCCTCCGCCACCGTCGGGCAATACACCAGAGGCTTCGACCTTTCGCTGACCGACCCCAACGCGCTCGGTCCGCACGTCTCGCTCGGCGGCGATCTGTTCGCCAAGGAGACGTTTGCGAGCAGCTATCAGTCGTACAACTCGACCTTCTACGGCGCCAAGATCGTCACCGCCGCGCCGTTGACCGATCAGCTTGGCATGAGCTGGAGCTACTCGATCTACAATCAGAACCTCACGCTTCCGTCGGGTGCTACCGCCTCGCTGCCGATCCAGCAAGCGGCGGCCGCCGGCCCGATGTGGGTGTCCTCGGTCGGCACCGGCATGACCTATTCGACGCTCGACAATCCGAGGAGCCCGAGCAACGGCGTGCGCGTGCAAACAAACAACGAGTTTGCCGGGCTCGGGGGCGCGGCCAAGTTCGCCCGGACCACGGAAGACGCGCGCTACTATCATGAGATTTTCGGCGACGTGACCGGCATGGTGCGCGGGCAAGGCGGCTACGTCTCGCCCTGGGGCGGCCAGCAATTGCCGCTGCTCAGCGGCTTTTTCGGCGGCCCACAGCTGGTGCGCGGCTTCGCACCGAACGGCTTCGGTCCGCGAGTCGTCACGCCGGGCGTGAGTCAGGACAATATCGGCGGCAACGTCTATTGGACGACGACGGCGGAGCTGCAAGCGCCGGTGCCATTCATCACCGCCGACGCTGGTCTAAAAATGGCGCTGTTCTCCGACGCCGGCAGTCTGTGGGCGACCAACGCGTCGAGCGCGGCGAGCCTTGCGTCATTGTCGCCCGCGCAGCAGATCGCGAACTCACGCGCGATCCGCGCCTCGGTCGGCGCCAGCTTGATTTGGGATTCGCCGTTCGGCCCGCTTCGGGTCGACTACGCCTATCCGATCGCCAAGCAGAGCTTCGACGTGACCCAGCGGCTGAATTTTTCCGCTGGGGCGTTTTAGCGTACAAAATCTGTAAGCATTTCCCGGGCGCAATGCGGCACCATAAGCGCGGTTACGCGCGTCTTGCGCGCGCTATTGTGCTGTGTTGCAGACCCAGGACCTTAACAAACGCCGAGTCTGTAACGATCCCGGATCGGCGGCGCAGCGTTAGCGCGCCGCACCGCGTCCGGGAAACGTTGCATCGGAAAGTTACGCTTACGCCGCCTTGGCGACTTTTCCTGCCGCGTGCAGGCCGCGCTCGATGTCGGCGATGATGTCGTCGATATGCTCGATACCGACCGAGAGACGCACGTAGCCGTCGCTCACGCCGGTGGCATCCTGCTCCTGCGGCGACAATTGCGAATGCGTGGTGGTCGCCGGATGGATCGCCAGGCTGCGCGCGTCGCCGATATTGGCGACGTGATAGAACATCTCGAGCGCATCGATGAAGCGGCGGCCGGCCTCCTTGCCGCCGGCGAGTTCAAAACCGACGAGACCGCCCAGCCCGCCCTTGAGATATTTCTCGGCGCGCTGGCGATGCACCCCGGTTTGCACCGACGGATGGATCACGCGGGTGATCTCCGGCCGCTTTTTGAGATACTCGACAACATGCTGGGTGTTCTCGGAATGCTTAGCGATGCGCAACGCCAGCGTTTCCAATCCCTGCAAGGTCAGGAAGGCGTTGAACGGCGAAATCGCCGAGCCGAGATCGCGCAGCAGCGTGACGCGGGCCTTGATGATGTAAGCGATCGGGCCGAGCGGCTTCACCGCTTCGGTCCACACCGCACCGTGGTAGCTCGGATCCGGCGTGTTGAGCGCCGGCTGGCGCACCGGGTGCGCGGCCCAATCGAAGGTGCCGCTGTCGACGAGCAGCCCGCCGATCGAATTGCCGTGGCCACCGATATATTTGGTCGAGGAATGGACGATGATTGCGGCGCCGTGCTCGAACGGCTTGGTCAGGATCGGCGCCGCCGTGTTATCCATGATCAGCGGAATGCCGAAATTGCGGCCGATCTCGGCGACTTCGGCGATCGGGAAAACGGTGAGCTTCGGATTGGGCAACGTTTCCGCATAATAAGCGCGCGTGCGGTCATCGGTTGCCTTGCGGAAATTGTTAGGATCGATCGGATCGACGAAACGAACTTCGATACCCTGGTCCTTGAGCGTGTTGGCGAAGAGATTCCAGGTGCCGCCATAAAGGTCGGTCGAGCTGACCACGTTGTCGCCGGCACGGGCGACGTTCTGGATCGCGAATGCCGAAGCCGCCTGCCCCGAAGCGAGTGCGAGCGCGCCGACGCCGCCCTCGAGCGCCGCAATGCGCTTCTCCAGCACGTCGTTGGTGGGGTTCATGATGCGCGTGTAGATGTTGCCGAGCTCCTTGAGCGCGAACAGGTTGGCGGCATGCTCGGTGTCGCGGAATTGGTAGGACGTCGTCTGATAAATCGGTACAGCAACGGCGCCGGTGGCCGGATCGGCACGCCAGCCGGCGTGGAGGGCAATTGTTTCCGGATGTTTCGATGCTGAAGACATGAGCGCGATCTCCCGTTTTGAAAGCGCGGCGGGATGATGATCGCCGCCCCGGCGCTACGGAGTATAATGTTTCATCCAAGTCAAGCAACGGCGGATAAAAAGTGAAATTATTCCTTTCAAGGTTCCAAAAATAGGCGAAATACTTTGACCTGCCCCAGCCAAAGGCTGTCGCCATCCGCCTTCTGTCGGCAAGCCGACAAGCACCAGCAATACAAGGTGTCGCATTCGCGAAATCGGGCGCTCGACGTCAGGCTATCCGGCGCGTGTGACCGGCCCAATACGGCTCGCGCAGTGTGCGCTTGAGCAGCTTGCCGGCGGCGTTGCGCGGTAGAGTGTCGATGAAGTCGACCGAGCTCGGCCGCTTGAAGCCAGCGAGCTTGTCGCGGCTCCAGTCGATCAGTGCCGCTTCGCCCAAGCTTGCGCCTTGCCGCCTAACCACCACGGCTTTGACCGTTTCGCCCCACTTCGCGTCCGGCACGCCGATTACAGCGCATTCCAAAACTTCCGGGTGCGCCATCAGCGCGGCTTCTACCTCGGCCGGATAGATGTTCTCGCCGCCGGAGATGATCACGTCCTTGATGCGGTCTTTCAGGAAGATAAAGCCCTCTTCGTCCACGTAGCCGGCGTCGCCGGTGTGAAACCAGCCGTCGCGGATCGCCTGCGCCGTCGCATCCGGCCGCGCCCAATAGCCGGTCATAAGGTTTTCGCCCTGGTAGAGGATTTCGCCGACCTGATAGGGCGGCAGATCATTGCCCTCGGAATCGACGATGCGCACGCGGCCGCCGAGCATCGGCCGGCCGCACGAGAGAAGCCGTTCGCCGACATGCTGTTCGTGCGGGAGCGTAGCGAACGGTCCGGTCGTTTCAGTGAGCCCATACAATTGCGTGAAGCGGCATTTGAACGTTTCGATCGAGCGACGCAGCAGATCGGGCGAGATTGGCGCCGTTCCGTAAGTGATGAGCTTGAGCGCGGAGAGATCGGCTGAGCGCGCGGCCGGCAGCTCGGTCATCAACAGCATCAGCGTCGGCACCAGAAGCGTGCTTTCGATGCGTTGCTCCACCATGGTCTTGAGCAGCACGTCGGGCAGCGGCTCGCGCACGACGACCACGGTCGATCCGGTCTGCATCGCCCAGATCGCCCAGATCGTGCCGCCGATGTGGAACAGCGGCAGGCAGACCAGCGAGCGGCCGCCTTCGCGCATCTCCGGCGCCTCGATCGCGCCGCAAGAGCCGACATTGAGCAAATTCCAGCCGGTCAGCATGGCGCCCTTGGGCAAACCGGTCGTGCCCGACGTGCAGAATTGCGCGCACACGCCACCGTCCCGATCGCGACGCGGGTCTTCGCCGCCGCGCGGCAGGTCGGCGAAAGTCATCGTCGTTACGCCGGCTGCCTCCCCCGTCGCCTTGAACTCGGCGCCGGTGACGATCAGCTTCGGCTTGGCGTCGTCGACGATCTGCTTGACCTCGCGCGGCGTCAGCCGCCAGTTCAGCGGCGCCGCGACCAGGCCCGCCTTGTCGAGCGCGAACAGCAATTCGAAATAAGCCGCGCAGTTTTTGTCGAGAATGCCGACGCGATCGCCGGGCGCGAGTTTTAGCTTTTCCACAAAGCCGGCGGCGAGCTGCGATGTCGATTCGTTGAATTCGGCGAATGTGTGGGATTGGCCGTCGAACCAGACAGCCTCCAGCGACGGATGCCGCCGTGCGCGCCAGCGCAGCATTTCCGCGATCGTTCGCATCGCGCGTTCTCTCCCCAACCGGCTTCGAGTTAGCCCAAAGCTTTCATGATTTTTTCAAGCGACACCGCGGCGCGCTCATGCTCGACCTTGGCCACAAGCCGAGGACCGTCCTCGATCTCGACCGAAAATCGGAAGCGGTTCTTTTCTCTGTTCAGCAAAGCAGCCTTGACGACCAATTCCGCACCCACTTTGCTCGCACCGAGATGATCGATGACGACGCGCGTTCCCACAGTGATTTGTCCGGGCTCGAGCTGATCCTTCACCAGACGCGCGCTGGCGATTTCGGCGACCGTGACGAGATATGGCGTCGAAGCGACTTGCGGCATCGACGGATCGAGCGCGCCGACGGTGTCTTTCGGGTCGACCGTGACGCGGGTGATCGAGGTAAGCTGATTTTCGGTCGTTGCGATGGATGGTGAAGAGGTCATTGGGTCCTCAATATGCGCATTTTCTTCCGCTCATTCCCGCGAAAGCGGGAATCCAGAGCTTGGGTCGCCGCTTTCGCGGGGACGAGCGGCCTGTGCAAATCCGTCACATCCGCCGGGTGTTCGGTTTCCAGCTGTGCTCGAGATTGTCGATCAGCTTCTGATCGTAGAGGCAGCGGCTTTGCTGGCGCGCATAGGTCGCCATGTAGCGGCGGAAAATCGTCAGCGGCTCTTCGGCGACGCGCAGCACCTTGCGGTTGCTCACTGCGCTCGTCATGCCGGCACGTGTGAGCTGCGCGGCGTTGGCCTCGATCGCTGCGTCCATTCCGGCGGCCGGAACGACTTCGTCGCAGATCCGGCGGCCTTCCGGCGTGTCGGCATGGAAGACGCGTTCGAAGAAGATGCCTTCGCGTGCAAGCTTGCCGCCGACCAGCCGTGGGAAGCGCAGGTTCGCGGCGCCCGGAATGAAGCCTTCCTTGCTGGCCGGCAGATTGAAATACGCGCCCTCCTCCGCCAGCACGCGGTCCATGATGCAGAGAAGCTGACAGCCGCCGCCGATGGCGAAGGC
>DATMQV010000012.1:0-2408 GCA_035566615.1 Xanthobacteraceae bacterium | reverse complement strand
GAACATAAGCGCGGCGTCGCTCCGGCCCATGATCATAAGAACGATTGGGGTCAGCGCGCTCGCCGCGAGCGCCGCGGCCGAGGAGAAGCGAGTGAGGAAGGCGACCGCGAGCCAGACGATGCCAAAAACGACCGCCGCCGGCCAGGCAACGCCGAGAAGGCAGCCGAGGAAGGTCGCGACCCCTTTGCCGCCTCTAAATCTCAGCCAGGCAGGGAACAAATGGCCAAGAAAGGCGCCTTGCGCCGCGAGGAGCATGGGGGCGCCCGGCGCAAATTGGGCGACGGTCAAAACCGCGGCTGTACCCTTCAAAAGATCGAGGAGAAGGGTCAGCGCGGCCAAGTCCTTGCGGCCGGTGCGAAGAACGTTGGTCGCGCCAATATTGCCGGAGCCGATCGCGCGCAGATCAGTGGTGCCTGCCGCGCGTGTCAAAATGAGGCCGAACGGAATCGCGCCGCAAACATAGCCGAACAGAAACGCGAAAACGCTTTGAAACACGCCGGGGAACCGCTTTGACAGAAAGCAAGACCGCAACCTAGCTTTCCCGTGGCGGCGCGGCAACCTGCCGATACGGCACAAATTAGCCGCCAGCCGGTTTCGGTATCTCGTTGTTTTTGCCGGGCCGGGGTGACCGCCCAAGGTAGTGCCCCAGATTGAATTCCAGCAAGGGTGGTTTTGCGGCGTCCGCGAACGGCGCCGCCGATGTCCGGAAGCGGACATTGGCGGCGTGGCTCGACCTGGCCCAACGTGATCGTGGCCGGCTGAGAGTCGTCAACCAATAACCCGCGGCGAGAGCAGATCCTCCAGGCCGATGCGCCGGAACATCTCCGCCCGAACACGGTCGGCCACGCCGTTGACAATCTCGCAGCCATCCTGCGACGGATCGATGTGCGTTCGGAAAGGCCGCATGCCGAAGGGCATGTCGACCACCTTGACGATCGCCTCGGCGACGGCGCCGACATCGGCATCGGCGGGTTCGAGCGAGGCGAGGCCCTTTAGGCTTTGTTCGGAAAGGCCCTTATAGGGACCCTCGTCATACTCGGCCGCTCGAGCCTTGTCGGCCGGCGAGCCGGAATGAGCGAAATGGTTGGTGCCCTTAGTGAAGGCCCCCGGCACGACTATCGAGGTCTCAATTCCCCATCGGGCCAGCTCGCTGGCATAGCTAACCGCGAGCGAGTCCATCGCTGCCTTCGCCGCGAAGTAGGGCGAGAGATAGGGCGGCGTGCCTCCCCGCGCACTGCTCGATGAGACCCAGACGACGAGGCCGCGGCCCTGCTTGCGCATTTGGGGCAAAGCCGCCCGGTTCACGCGTTGAGTGCTGAGCACATTAATGTCGTAGAGCTGGGCGAACTGCTCAGGCGTGAAGGCTTCGGCCGGGCCGAACGACATGTGGCCAGCATTGTGAACCACGACGTCAAGTCGGCCGGTATCCGCAATCACTTTCGCGATGCCGGCCTCGACCGACTCGCCGGAAGCAACGTCGAGCTCAACGGTCCTGAGATCAGCCGCGTGCTCGGAGGCATAGCGCGCAACCTCCGTGACTTGCCGCGCATTGCGCCCGGTTGTCTCGCGCATGGTTGCGTAAACGATGTGGCCGGCGCGGGCGAGCGCGCGGGCAGCGAGCGCGCCGAAGCCGCTCGATGCGCCGCTGATGACAACAACCTGTTTCATGACTTGAACCCTTTTATGGATGGGCTGTGTCTGGCGCTGTGGCGGACGTTGACGGTTACAGTTCAGATGATCCCCCCATTCGCGCGTAGCGTCTGGCCATTGATCCAAGCCCCATCGGCACCGGCAAGGAAGGCAACCGTGGAGGCGATGTCCTCCGGCTGACCGAGCCGTTCGAGTGGAGCAAGCTTCGCGAGCCGGTCGATGACTTCCTGCGGCTTCCCGGTGAGGAACAGGGCGGTCGCAGTTGGACCGGGCGCCACGGCGTTGACGCAGATGGCGCGGCCGCGCAGCTCCTTGGCCAGGATGCTGGTCATCGCCTCGACCGCTGCCTTGGTGGCGGCATAGACGCCGTAGGTCGGATGCAGCAGGCCGACAACGCTCGACGAGAAGTTGATGATCCGGCCGCCGTCGCGCAGGCGCTTGGCGGCTTCACGCAGCGCGTTGAACGTGCCCTTGAGATTGACGTTCACCTGGCGCTCGAAGGCCGCGTCGTCGGTGTCCGCAATGCTCGACAGCGTCATGATGCCTGCATTGTTGACCAGCACGTCGACACCGCCGAACGCAGTCTCGGCCGCATCGAACATGCCGCGGACGGCCTGCGCATCGCTCACGTCGGCTTTGGCGGTCATCGCTCGGCGACCCTTGCCCTCGATCTTGCGCGCCAGCGCCTCGGCGGGGGCGGCGTCGCCCGAATAGTTGATGACGACGGTAAAGCCGTCGCTGGCCAGTCGTTCCGCCAC
>DATMQV010000011.1:0-11398 GCA_035566615.1 Xanthobacteraceae bacterium | reverse complement strand
AATTCGTCACCTTGACGCGCGCGTCCTGGACTGCAAACCTGCGACTGGCGCAGGGATTGGTCATGAGTGACACCCCAATACGGCGCGAACCCCCTCCCAAGCTCGACCGCGACCCAGCCGCACATGAACGTCGTGCGCGACCCGCTCGGGCGGACCCGGAGGGCGAGGTTCGGCTGGCGCTCGTCCCAAACAAGATAGCTCGCCGCTTCCGGCGCTGCCTTCTCGACCATCATTGCGCTTAGCCGCGCACGACGTGGGGGCCGCTTTGGAACAAACATCTGCCGCACCTGCCAAGCCGCTCTGGCTAAGCGATGGCTAAGGAAGCGGCCTCAATTGGACTGAATGACTGGTAAACGGAAATAGAGCCTAATGGGCTGTATAGCAAGCGTTTCCCGGCTTGGGATGAATAGCTTCTTAAGCGCCGGCCGCCTAAAGGTATGGGGATGCTTTCCTGACGCTGGTGGTGGCCCGTATGACGAGCGACGGACAAGCCGTCGAACGGCTGCGCGATTATCTGCGGACGCTGAAGCCAGAGGCGCGCGCCATGCTGGTCGCCGAACTCGAACGCGGCGTCCTTGGCGGCGAAGAATCGGCCGGCAACGAACTCATCCTGCAGGAGTTGCGCCGCGCCATCCGTGTCGAGAGCCAGCCGGCTTCTCAGCGCATGGGTGACGCCGCGCGGATGTTCTTCGGACCGGTCGAGCCCTTCCTCATCGACGACGCGCCGGATCACAAGCGCGCCGGGCGAATTTCGCGGGTGTCGCTCGAGCCGATCTGGGAATGGATCGGACGCGATCTGATCCCGGCCGAGGCCAAGGCGCTCGGCGACGATATCAATCGCGCCTTGCTCGCCAAGGACCGCGTCAAGGCCGAACAGCGCACACGCGCATTGCACGATCGTGCGCTCCTTCGCATCCGCAAAGCCATGGCGTCGGTGACCGGCGACGACAAG
This sequence comes from Xanthobacteraceae bacterium, assembly GCA_035566615.1. GTDB lineage: Bacteria > Pseudomonadota > Alphaproteobacteria > Rhizobiales > Xanthobacteraceae > BOG-931. Next base: position 10,446 of record DATMQV010000011.1, on the reverse strand, counting down.
GCGCGCCGGCGTCTCGCCGTGCAGGTCGGCACGCCGCGCGCGCTCGAGGATCTCGCAACGCTGACCGGCATTCTCGCCAATCGCGATCTGCTGAGCGAATTGGCGCGCCGGCTGCCGAACCATTTGCGCACATTCGAGCGCGACCAGATCGATTCGGTGAAGCTGTTGCTGGAAGCGGCGATCGCGCAGAAGTCGCAGGGCGGGGCCAGCGTCGCCAAGGCCGACGTGTTCCTCTACGGCTTCGTGTTGTTCATGGGCCGGCTGGCGGCGCCTTGGCAGCTCATTCGCATCGCCACGCGCGCAGCCGAGACGGATGAGGCCGCGCGCATCGCGGAGACGCCGTATGGGCGGGCGGTCACCATCGTGCTGGGCGAGGTCGAGTGCATGGTGAACGATCTGCGCAGCGAGCTCAAAGCGCATCGGCCGGTCACCTCGCTTCTGAAAAATATCCACGATGCGGCGCGCGGTCTGCGCACCGAAATCGATCTGTCCGGGGATTCGCCGTGGAGCCGGCAACTCACGGCCATCCGCACCGAAGTCTCCAACGTGCTGCGGGGGGAAATCGAGTCGACGCCAGGCCGGGTGCGCCGCTTGCTGCGGCCGCGTCCCACCAAGGAGATCGTGCCCGGCTCGCAGCTCGATGAAACCGACGTGGCCGAGGCTGAGCTGATGGTCGAGTTCGTCGGCGCTTGCCGCACCTATGCCCATGAGCTTGCGGTCAACGAAATGACCATGCGCAGCTATACCGAGCTGCAGAATTATCTGGAGAGCGGAACCAAAGTGCTGCTCGACGGGCTGCGGCAAGCCGGCGATGCCGACCGTCCATTCCGCCAGTCTCAGATGGATGCGGCGATTCGCTTCTGCCGCTGCGTGTTCGGTGCCGACTACGCCGGTCTATTGGGGAAAGCGGCCGAAATTGCCGTTCAGACCACCGGTTTCGACCGCAAATCCGCGCGGGCCTGAGGGCGGCGGCGTGCGTCATCGTGCGCAATTGCCGCGCCCAGGCTCCCATTGCCGCGGCATTGGGGCCGTGTTGATGTAGCGCCGCGGTGCAAGGGCGCGCCGTCCTGTGGCGGGTTTCCCGGAAAGCTATATTGGTTTGGATCAATATGTTCCCGGCACTCCGCGGATTGAATGGCGACCATGATTCTATGGGTCATTTTTGCATTGATGACCGCGGCGGCGATTTTTGCCGTTGTCTGGCCGCTTGGGCGCCCCCCGCGGGCGTCGGCGGGCGGCAGCGACCTCGCGGTCTATAAGGACCAGCTCAAGGAAATCGACAGCGATCGAGCCAGCGGCCTAATCGGCGAGGCCGAGGCGGAGGCGGCGCGGCTCGAAATCTCGCGCCGTCTGTTGGCCGCGGCTGACGCGCCGTCCGGCGCCAGCGTCGCCGCGGCGGGCTCGAGCAAAGCTGAGCGCAGACGTGTGGCTGCCGTCGTCGCGCTCGCCGTTCTCACGCTCGGTCCGCTCGGCTTTTACATCGCGCTCGGCTCGCCGAACATTCCGGGCGAGCCGGCCTTTGCCCGCGTCACCACGCCCAAAGGCCACGAGTCGATTGCGAGTCTTGTCAGCCAGGTCGAGGCGCATTTGGCCACCAATCCCAATGACGGCGCGGGTTGGGAAGTGCTCGCCCCGGTCTACACCCGGCTCGGACGCTTCGATGACGCGGTGCAGGCGCGCAAGAAGGCGCTGCTGCTCAGCGGCGCGACCGCGACTCGTGAGGCCGATCTGGGCGAGGCCGAAACCGCCGCCGCCAATGGGGTGGTGACCGCCGAAGCCAAGGCTGCGTTCGAGCGGGCGGTCGCGAGCGATCCGAAGGAGGCCAAGGCCCGCTATTTTCTTGGTCTCGCCGCCGAGCAGGACGGCAGGAACGACGAAGCGGCCTCGATCTGGCGCTCCATGGTCGCCGAGGCGCCGACGGGTGCGCCGTGGGTCGCCTTCGTCCGCCAGGCGCTGGCGCGCGTGTCCGGCGGTCCCGTCGCGACTGTGGAACCAAGCACTGCCGACATCTCGGCAGTCGCCAACATGAGCGAGGACGCGCGCCGCGACACGATCCGCGGCATGGTCGCGCGGCTTGCCGATCGTTTGCACGACAATGGCGGGGACGTCGAAGGATGGCTGCGGCTGGTGCGAGCATATGTCGTGCTCGGCGATCGCACGAAGGCCAAGGATGCCGCCGCCGAAGCCAAGCGCGCCCTGGGCGAGCGACCCGACGACATCAGACGCATCGACGATCTTGTCAAAGGCCTCGGACTCGAAGGCTAACGCCACATCATGCCGGGACAACCACAGCCATGACGCGGAAGCGCCGACGCCTCGTCCTGATCGGCGGCGCGCTGTGCGTGCTCGCCGTTGCGGTTGGCCTCATGCTCAACGCCTTTCGCGATTCGATCGTGTTCTTCAATTCGCCGAGCGACGTGGCGGAGAAGCACATTCCGGCCGGGACGCGCATCCGCCTCGGCGGCCTGGTCAAGCCTGGAAGTGTCGCGCGCAGCGACGATCTGAAAATCCGCTTCGATGTGACCGACGGCAATCGCGACATCGTGGTCGCCTATCAGGGCGTGTTGCCTGATTTGTTCCGGGAGGGCCAAGGCGTGGTCGCCGAAGGCGCACTGGACGGCGCCGGCCAGTTCAACGCCGATACGATCCTCGCCAAGCACGACGAGACCTACATGCCGAAAGAGGTCGCCGACGCGCTGAAAAAGTCCGGGCACTGGAAAGACGCTTACGGGCAGCGCGCGGCGATGCCGGTCGGGGGAGGGGGCAAGTGATCGCCGAACTCGGCCACTACGCGCTGATGCTGGCGCTCGGGCTTGCGCTGATCCAGGGCATCATGCCGATCGTCGGCACGCGCAGCAACGACCCGACGCTGATCAGCGTCGCGGCGCCGGCTGCGCTTGCGCAATTCTTCTTTGTGGCATTGGCGTTCGGTGCGCTCGCGACTTGCTACGTCACGTCCGATTTCTCGGTGTACAACGTCTACGAGAATTCGAATTCGGCGATGCCGCTGTTGTATCGCTTCACCAGCGTCTGGGGAAACCACGAAGGCTCCATGATGCTGTGGGTCTCCATCCTGGCGCTGTTCGGCGCGCTGGTGGCGGCGTTCGGCAGCAACCTGCCGGCCAAACTGAAGGCCAATGCGCTAGCCGTGCAGGCCTGGATCGCGGCCGCCTTCGAGCTTTTCATTCTCACGACGTCGAATCCATTTCTGCGCATCGCGGATGCGCCCTTCGAGGGCCGTGATCTCAATCCGGTCTTGCAGGATCCCGGCCTCGCGTTTCACCCGCCGCTCCTCTATCTCGGTTATGTCGGCTTCTCGATTGCCTTCTCCTTCGCGATCGCGGCTTTGCTGGAAGGCCGCATCGATGCGGCTTGGGCGCGCTGGGTGCGGCCATGGGTGCTTGCCGCTTGGATGTGCCTGACGCTCGGCATCGCCGGCGGTTCCTATTGGGCCTATTACGAGCTCGGTTGGGGCGGCTATTGGTTTTGGGATCCGGTTGAAAATGCCTCGCTGATGCCGTGGCTCGCCGGCACCGCGCTTCTGCATTCCGCCGTGGTCATGGAAAAGCGCGGCGCGCTCAAAGTCTGGACGATCCTGCTGGCGATCCTTGCCTTCTCGCTGTCGCTGATCGGAACCTTCCTGGTGCGATCCGGCGTGCTCACGTCGGTACATGCGTTCGCCACCGATCCGCGCCGCGGCATTTTCATCCTCGCCATCCTCATAGCTTTCATTGGTGGCGCGCTTGCGCTTTATGCCTGGCGCGCGCCGCTGCTCAAACAGGGCGGCTTGTTTGCGCCGATCTCGCGCGAGGGCGCGCTGGTCCTCAACAATCTGTTTCTGACCTGTGCGTGCGCTACGGTTTTTGTCGGCACGCTTTATCCGCTCGCGCTCGAAGCGCTGACCGGCAAGAAGATCTCGGTCGGTCCGCCATTCTTCAACCCGACTTTCGGTCCGCTGTTCGTGCCGCTCTTGTTGATCATGCCGTTCGGGCCGTTGCTCGGCTGGAAGCGTGGCGATCTTCTCGGCGCGGCGCAGCGTCTTCTGGCCGCGGCTTTCGTTGCGGCGGTGGCGATTGCCGCAACCTTCGCCGTGCAGCATGGCGGCCCGGTGCTGGCGCCGTTCGGCGTTGGGCTTGCGCTGTTCGTGATGGCCGGCGCGCTGATCGACCTTGCCGAACGCACCATGATCTTGCGGATATCGCTCGGCAGCGCGCTGCGGCGTGCCGCAGGCTTGCCGCGTTCCGCCTGGGGCACGGTGTTCGCGCATTTCGGCATCGGGGTGACGCTGCTCGGCATTGTCGTCGTCACTGCTTGGGGCGCCGAGCGGATCGCGGCGCTACGGCCGGGCGACAGCGTCGACATCGCGCACTATCGTCTCAGCTTCGATGGCGTGTTCAATCGCTCGGGACCGAACTATCGCGAGGTTGTCGCCCACTTCACGGTGCGCCGCACCAATGGCGAGCTGCTCGGCTCCATGGAGCCGAGCCGCCGCACCTTCCCGGCCCGCAACATGGCGACCACTGAGGCTGCTCTGATGCGGCGCGGTGTCAGCCAGATCTATCTGTCGCTGGGCGACCCCGCCGCCGACGGCACCGTTCCGGTCCGTCTGTATTTCAAGCCGCTGGTGCTTCTGATCTGGCTCGGCGCGGTGATCATGTTTATCGGCGGCGGCTTGTCGCTGTCGGATCGGCGGCTGCGCATCGGCGCTCCGCGGCCGAGCGCAGCCAAGACGCAAGCGCCGGCATTGCAGGCGGCGGAGTGATCGCCGTGCGCGCGCGCAGCCTGCGAACTCTACTCGGCGCGCTCTTTTGCGTGCTGGTGCTCGGCTCGCTTCCGCTGCGTGCGGTCGAGCCGAAGGAGATGCTGGCCGACGCCGCGCTCGAGGCGCGTGCGCGCAATCTCTCCAAAGAGCTGCGCTGCATGGTCTGTCAAAATCAATCGATCGACGATTCCGAGGCGCCGCTGGCGCATGATCTGCGCGTGCTGGTGCGCGAGCGATTGCAGGCCGGCGACAGCGACGCGCAAGTGATCAACTTCCTTGTTGCGCGTTACGGCGAGTTCGTGCTGCTGCGGCCGCAATTCGCGTGGCACACCGCGGCCTTGTGGGGGCTGCCGCCGGCTGCCTTGCTCATCGGCATTGTCGCGATTGTGCTCGTGGTGCGGCGTCGTCGCGCGCCTCCGGCTGAGGCGGCGAATCTCAGTGCTGCCGAAGAAGCACGCCTGACGGAACTTATGCGCGACAGCTGAGCGCCCTCGGCGCCGCTCGCATCGGTTGCGGATTCGCGAAGCTCTTTTGCGCGGTTTTGTTTTGCACAGCCGCTGCGGACATTACGAACTTTTAATCCCGCCGACAGAGCGCCGTAAGGCGGGCTATCTCACATTCATCGACACAAAGCGGGGCCTAGGGGGGCACCTTCCGTCACCAAGGACGGGCAACTGTTTGGAGAGAAGCTAATGAACGGTAATCTTGCACCCCGCCGCGTTTTGTCGGTGCGGCGTATTGGGCTTCTGGCGACCACGATCGCCGGTCTCGGCGCCGCGGCTTTCTTTGTCGCGCCCAGCCTGACGCCGGATAGCGCATTCTTCGCCGGCCCGGCGCATGCGCAGAATCTTTCACAGGAAGCGCAGAAGCTCGGGCAGCGTCCCGCTGGCTTCGCCGACATCGTCGCCAAAGTGAAACCGGCGGTGATTTCGGTGCGCGTGAAGATCGACAAGCCGGCGGGTGTCTCGCTCAACGAGGATGATGCACCGTTCCCGCCCGGCTCTCCGATGGACCGCTTCTTCCGCCGCTTCGGCATGCCGAATGGCGGTGAGGGCAATGGCGGCCATCACATGGTCACCGGCCAGGGCTCCGGCTTCTTCATCACCGCCGACGGCTATGCGGTCACCAACAATCACGTCGTGCAGGACGCCGAGAACGTGCAGGTCACGGCCGACGATGGCAAGACCTACACCGCCAAAGTCATCGGCACAGATTCGCGCACCGACCTTGCTCTCATCAAAGTCGACGGCAAGGACTTCCCGTTCGTGAAGCTGTCGGACAACGCCCCGCGCATCGGCGATTGGGTGCTCGCGGTCGGCAATCCGTTCGGCCTCGGTGGCACCGTGACTGCCGGCATCGTATCGGCCCGCGGCCGCGACATCGGCGCCGGCCCGTATGACGACTTCATCCAGATCGACGCCCCGGTCAACAAAGGCAATTCCGGCGGCCCGAGCTTCGACGTCGAAGGCAACGTGATCGGCGTCAACACGGCGATCTTTTCGCCGTCGGGCGGTTCGGTCGGCATCGCCTTCGACATTCCGGCCGATACGGTGAAGAACGTCGTCGCGCAATTGCGCGACAAGGGCACCGTCACCCGCGGGTGGATCGGCGTGCAGATTCAGCCGGTAACCTCCGAGATCGCCGAGGGCATGGGCCTGAAGAAGGCGTCCGGCGCGCTCGTCTCCGAGCCCCAGGCCAATAGCCCGGCGGCGAAGGCCGGCATCGAGAGCGGTGACGTCATCATCTCGGTCGACGGCAACGCGGTCAACGACGCTCGCGACCTTGCTCGCCGGATCGGCACCATGGCGCCGGGCACCTCGGTCAAGCTCGGCGTGCTGCATCAGGGTCAGGAAAAGACCGTGACCGTCACGCTCGGCACGCTGCCGAACGAGAAGGCGGCTGCCAACCAGGAAAAGTCCGGAGCCACGCCCGATAACGAGATGCCGAAGCTCGGGCTCACGCTCGCGCCCAGCAACAAGATGTCCGGCGCGGAAGGCAGTGGCGTCGTCGTCACCGCCGTCGATCCGAGTGGCGTCGCTGCCGACCACGGCTTCCAGGTGGGCGATGTCATCCTGGATGTCGGCGGCAAGTCGGTCGCCAACCCGTCGGATGTCCGCAAGCAGCTCGCGGACGCCCGCAAGGAAGGTAAGCGCGCACTCATGTTCCGCGTGAAGTCGGGCGAGGGCACCCGTTTCGTCGCTCTGCCGCTCGGCAACGCATGAGACGGAGCCGCGTAGGGGGATTTGTGGCCACCGGCCCGTATCACCCTCAAGCGGCTCTAGAGTAATGGGGCGATCCGCCGGCATCCGTCGCCCCCGCTGGCGGGCGTACCCTGGGGACGGGCTGCAAGGTCCGTCCCCTCTCAAAACACCAACTCTACCCCCGGCTTACGTCGCCCCCGCCGGTGTAGAGTTCGGTCGAGGGGGTGGCGAGCAGGTCTCGCCGCCCCCTCACTCTCTTTTAGGAGGTACCGTGCAACACGATATCATGGGCCGCGAGACCACCCAGCCCGGTCTTCCCTTGGCTACCCAAACGCGACCATTCACCATGCGCCTGCTCATCATCGAGGACGACCGCGACGCCGCCGATTACCTGGTCAAGGCGTTTCGCGAAGTCGGCCACATCGCCGATCGGGCAACCGACGGCGAAGAGGGCTTGGCGCTTGCGCTCGACGGCCAATACGACGTTCTGATTATCGATCGCATGTTGCCGAAGCTCGACGGTCTGTCGGTCATCGGCGCCTTGCGCGGCAAGTCGGTGGAAACGCCGGTGCTCATTCTCTCCGCGCTAGGCCAGGTCGATGACCGCGTCAAGGGTTTGCGCTCTGGCGGTGACGATTATCTCGCCAAGCCTTATTCCTTCTCCGAACTGCTCGCCCGCACCGAAGTGCTCGCGCGCCGGCGCGGCAGCCGCGGCGAGGAGACCATCTATCGCGTCGCCGATCTCGAGCTCAACCGGCTGTCACATCAGGTGAGCCGGGCAGGGCAGGACTTGCAGCTCCAGCCGCGTGAATTCCGCTTGCTGGAATATTTGATGCGGCATGCCGGCCAGGTCGTCACCCGCACGATGCTGTTGGAGAATGTGTGGGACTATCACTTCGATCCGCAGACCAACGTCATCGACGTGCACATTTCCAGGCTGCGCTCCAAGATCGACAAAGGCTTCGCCCAGCCCTTGCTGCACACCGTACGTGGCGCCGGTTACATGATCCGCGACGAGGGGAAGTAATTTTCCCCGCTCATTCCCGCCAAAGCGGGTATCCAGTTGCCGGGTCCCCGCTGGAGTTTACCTCCGGACGAGCGGAAAGAGCGTTACTCCGCCGATACCTTTTGCTGCGCAGCCTCAACAACAACGCCACCGGCGAACAGTGTCGCGATCTTTTCGGGCAGAATGCCCCAATCGGCGAGCGTCGCTCGCGTGCCTTGTCCCAATTCCCGCGGCGGCGTCGGGCAGCCTGCCGGCGTGCGGCTAAAGCGCGGTGCCGGCGCCGGCTGCATCACGCCGTCGACTTCGACGAACGATTGGCGCGCGACATTGTGCGGATGATGCGGCGCTTCAGCCATCGTGAGAACCGGCGCGAAACAAGCGTCTGTGCCTTCCAGCAGCTTGCACCATTCATCTCTGCTGCGCGTCTTGAAAATCTCTTCGAGCTTCTTGACCAGCTCCGGCCCGTCGTCGGTGGTGTAGGGCAGGCCGAGCAGTTCGAACAACTCTTCGCGGAATTTCAGCTCGATCGCCGCGATCGAAATGTAGCGGCCGTCGGCGCATTCGTAGGTGTCGTAAATCGCCGATCCGGAATCGAGCAGATTGGTGCCGCGTTCGAGGCTGTGCAGCCCGGCTGCGTACAAGCCGTAAAACATAGTCATCAGCGACGCCGCCCCTTCGGCCATCGCTGCATCCACCACCTGTCCTTTGCCCGACCGCTGCGCTTCAATGAGCGCGCATGCCATGCCGAAGGCGAGATAAAGCGCCCCGCCGCCGAAATCCGCGGCGAGGTTGAGCGGTGGTGTGGGCTTGGCGCCCTTGCGCCCGATCGCATGCAACGCGCCGGCGAGCGCAAGATAGTTGAGGTCGTGGCCGGCGGCGTCCGCGAGCGGGCCATTTTGTCCCCAGCCGGTCATCCGTCCGTAGACCAGACGCGGATTGCGCTTGAGCGCCATGTCCGGGCCGAGCCCCAGCCGCTCCATTGTGCCAGGGCGGAAACCTTCGATCAGGCCATCGGCCCTTTCGATGAGATCGCCGGCAAGTGCGATTCCCGCTGCGTTTTTGAGATCGAGCGCGATCGACGGCCGCGAGCGCCCCAACAAGCCGAAACGTTTCGGCATGGCGATGCCGAGCCCGCTCGGGGTCACCCGGTCCACGCGGATGACATCGGCGCCGAGATCGGCGAACAGCATCGCGGCCATCGGGCCTGGGCCGATGCCGACAAATTCAACAATGCGGATACCCGCAAGAGGTCCCATAAGCGGTTTCTCAACCTTTCCGGTTGTTCACTGGCACTATGCTATCTAGTCTGGCAACAGATCGCGCAGAGAGGAGTGCGCGCCGTATTTCTTGTCAACAGGAAAAGCTTGTTTCCTCGCCGTGCCGGAGATAGTAGATGACATCGGACAACGCAGCACCCTTCTTGGCGGCGCGCGATTTTCTGGTCCGGCATCGCGAAGACTATGCAACCGCCCATCGCGATTTCCGCTGGCCGCGGCTCGACCGTTTCAATTGGGCCTTGGATTATTTCGATCCGATGGCGCGCGGCAATGCGCATCCGGCGCTGTGGCTGGTCGACGAGGGCGCCGGCGAAACCAAGCTTTCCTTCGCGCAATTGAGCGAACGCTCGAACCGCGTCGCTAATTTCTTGCGCGCGCTCGGCGTTCGCCGCGGCGACCGCATTCTGCTCATGCTCGGCAATGTGGCGCCGCTGTGGGAAACCATGCTGGCGGCAATGAAGCTCGGCGCGGTGATTGTGCCGGCGACGATGCTGCTCGCTCGCAACGATCTTGCCGATCGTTTCGCGCGCGGCCGCGTCCGCCATGTGATTGCTGCCGCCGATGCCGCCGCCAAATTCGAGGATTTGCCGGGCGACTACACCCGCATCGCCGTCGGCAAGGACGTGCCGGGCTGGCTCGCCTATGAAGAAGGCTACGAGGCGTCGGCACAGTTCGCGCCGGATGGGGAGACGCGCGCCGACGATCCGTTCCTTCTCTATTTCACCTCCGGCACGACCGCGACGCCGAAGCTCGTTTTGCACAGCCATCAAAGCTACCCGGTCGGGCATTTGTCGACCATGTATTGGATCGGATTGCGGCCGGGCGATGTGCATTTGAACATTTCGTCGCCGGGCTGGGCGAAGCACGCCTGGAGCTGTTTCTTTGCTCCGTGGAATGCCGGCGCAACGGTGTTCATCGTCAATCAGCAGCGGTTCAATGCGCGCGGATTGCTCGACACCATCGTACGTTGCGGCGTGACGACCTTTTGCGCACCGCCGACGGTGTGGCGCATGCTGATCCAGGAGGATCTCGCCGCTTGGCCGGTGCGCTTGAAGGAGCTCATCAGCGCCGGCGAGCCGCTCAATCCGGAAGTGATCGGGCAGGTAAAGGCAGCGTGGCGGCTTACCATCCGCGACGGCTACGGCCAGACCGAAACTACCGCGCTCGCCGGCAATACGCCCGGCCAAAAAATCAAACCAG
>DATMQV010000010.1:0-6706 GCA_035566615.1 Xanthobacteraceae bacterium | reverse complement strand
AGCATGCGGGCGAGATAATAGAGCGCGGCGTCGGGATCGGAGCCGCGCACCGATTTGTGCAGCGCGCTGATCAGGTTGTAGTGGCCGTCCTGCTTCTTGTCGTAGATCGGCGCGCGGCGCTGCACCACCTCCTGCAAGGCGGCGACGTCGAAGACTTCGCCGGCGCGGGCGGCGCGCCAAACCTCTTCGGCGAGCGTAAGCGAGGCGCGGCCGTCGCCGTCGGCCATGCGGATCAGCGAAGCGCGCGCCTCGTCATCGAGCGGCAGCTTCTTGTCTTCGATGGCTTCCGCGCGCTGCAGCAGCTTTTCGATTGCGGGCGGGTCAAGCGACTTGAAAACCAGCACGCGCGAGCGCGACAGCAGCGGCGCGATCAGCTCGAAGGACGGATTTTCCGTCGTGGCGCCGACCAGAACGATGGTGCCGTCCTCGACCACCGGCAGAAACGAATCCTGCTGCGCGCGGTTGAAGCGGTGAATCTCGTCGACGAAAAGGAGCGTCCCCTGCCCGGTTTCGCGCCGCGCACGCGCGGCATCGAAGACCTTTTTCAGATCGCCGACGCCGGAAAAGATCGCCGAGATTTGCTCGAAATGCAGATCGGTCGCTTGCGCCAACAGCCGCGCCACCGTGGTCTTGCCGGTGCCCGGAGGACCCCAGAAGATGAGCGAGCCGAGCGAGCGCGACTCCAGCATGCGGGTGAGAATGCCGTCCGGACCGAGGAGATGATCCTGCCCGACCACATCGGCGAGCTTGTCGGGACGAAGCTTGTCGGCGAGCGGCCGCGGCGCGCCGCTATCCAGCCCGGCGGCGGCGAACAGGCTTGGGGTCTTGGATTTGGGCCGGGTGGTCATCGGCTTGGTTCTTCTCCCTCTCCCCAGGGGGGAGAGGGTCGGGGTGAGGGGGTGCGGAGCTCCAAACAAAGACGCCGATCCCCCTCACCCGGATTGCTTCGCAATCCGACCTCTCCCCGTTGGGGAGAGGTGCAACTGACTATGTCGCGAACAAAGTCATCCACTGAACATGACCGAGATCTGCTGGCCGCCGCGGTTGATGGTCACCCGCCACTGCCGCCCGCCGGCGCGGGTGACGCGATCGAGGTCCGCCGACCGCTCGATCTTCTGATTGTTGACCGAAATGACGATATCGCCCTTGCGGAAGCCGATCGATTGCGCGGTCGAGCCGTCGGCAATGCTCACGATCACGACGCCTTCGGCCTGCGCGTCGAGCCGCAGCTCGTCGGAAAGCGCCGGCGAGAGGTTGGCCACCTTGGCGCCGAGGAACGGCGAGCGCGCGCGGATCTCGACTTCCTCGCGCGGCGACTCCGGGGCGGTTTGCAAGCCGACGGTGACGGCGACTTCGCGCCCCTGCCGCAGCAGCGCGACTTGCGCATTGCCGCCGAGCGGCTTAGTGGCAAAGCGATAGTCGAAAGAGTTCGGATCGTCGATGACGGTGCCGTCGATGCTGACAATCAGGTCGCCGGTCTTGATCCCGGCGCGCGCGGCCGGACCTCCGGTGGCGACATTCGCCACCAAGGCGCCGCTTGGCCGCTTGAGCCCGAGACTGTCGGCTATCTCCGGCGTCACCTCTTGCAGCCGCGCGCCGAGCCAGGGCCGTTTGACCGCGGCGCTGCCGCCTCTGGCGGAAGCGACCACGACACGCACCATGTTCGCCGGGATTGCAAAGCCGATGCCCTGCGAGCCGCCCGAGCGCGAATAGATCGCGGTGTTGATGCCCACGAGCCGGCCGCTGAGATCCACCAGCGCGCCGCCGGAATTGCCGGGATTGATCGCGGCGTCGGTCTGGATGAAGAACTGATAATCGCTGATGCCGACCTGTGTGCGCGCGACGGCCGAGACGATGCCGTGCGTCACGGTCTGGCCGACGCCGAACGGATCGCCGATCGCCAGCACCAGGTCGCCGACCTGCAGATCGTCGGAATTGGCGAAGTCGAGCACGGGAAATTTTTCGTTCGCGCCCTTCAAGCGCAGCACGGTGAGGTCGCTGTGCTCGTCCTTGAGCACGATCTCGGCGTCGAACTCGCGCTTGTCGGAGAGCGCGACTTTCACTTCGCTCGCGCCTTCGATCACGTGGTAGTTGGTGACGACGAGCCCCGACGGATCGACGATGACGCCGGAGCCGAGCGACCGCAGCACCTGCTCGCGCGGCACCGCGCCGAAGAACTGGCGGAACAGCGGATCGTTCATGAACGGATTGCGGTTCTCGACCACCCGCGCCGCGTAGACGTTGACCACCGCCGGCGCCGCCCGCTTGACCACCGGCGCGTATGACAACTGCACTTGCGCCGGCGAAGTCGGGACTTGACGCTGGTCTTCAGCGCGTGCACTTGCAAGCGAGACGGCAAGAGCAAAAAGAGCGATCGAAGCGGCGAACGGCAGACGCGCAAGCGGCATAGAAAAACCCCGAATCAATGCCGCAACATATAGGCGCGCACGCGGGCCTTTAGAAGGCGGCACCTCGCCCACTCAAAGCCGCTGGAAGAGGCCGTCCAAGATCACGCGAACGTAACGCGGGTCCCGTCTTCGCGTTTCTTACGCCGCAGCCGGAGCAGCTTCCTCGGCGCGCACTTGCACCGGCCCGGAATCCTTGCCCTTGGCCTCGACATCGCGGTCGACGAACTCAATCACCGCGACAGGGGCGGAATCGCCGTAGCGGAAGCCGGCCTTCATGACGCGCGTATAACCGCCATTGCGATCCTTGTAGCGCGGGCCGATCACCTCGAAGAGCTTCTTGACCATGCCGAGATCGCGCATCTGCGCGATCGCCTGGCGGCGGGCGTGCAGGTCGCCGCGCTTGCCGAGCGTGACAAGCTTCTCCACGACCGGGCGCAAATCCTTCGCCTTCGGCAGCGTGGTGGTGATCTGCTCGTGCTTGATCAGCGAGGCAGCAAGGTTCGCCAGCATCGAACGGCGATGATCGGATCGCCGGTTGAACTTGCGGTGGGTCTTGGCGTGACGCACTTTCGTCTCCTTCGGAGACAGAAATCAGTAGCCGACAATCAGTAATCAGATGTCTTTCTGATTACCGATCTCTGATGACTGACCCCTGTTCAGTAATGGTCCTCGAAGCGCTTGGCCAGCTCTTCGATATTCTCGGGCGGCCAGCCGGGCACTTCCATGCCGAGATGCAGACCCATCTGCACCAGCACTTCCTTGATCTCGTTGAGCGACTTGCGGCCGAAATTCGGCGTGCGCAGCATTTCGGCTTCGGTTTTCTGCACGAGATCGCCGATATAGACGATGTTGTCGTTCTTCAGGCAGTTGGCCGATCGCACCGAGAGCTCGAGCTCGTCCACCTTCTTGAGGAAGGCCGGATTGAAGGCGAGATCGGGGATGGCCTCCTGCGCGGCCTCGCGCTTGGGCTCCTCGAAATTGACGAACACGTTGAGCTGGTCCTGCAGGATGCGCGCCGCATAGGCAAGCGAATCCTCCGGGCTCACCGCACCGTTGGTCTCGATGGTCAGCGTGAGCTTGTCGTAGTCGAGGATCTGGCCCTCGCGGGTGTTCTCGACCTTGTAGGAGACCTTGCGCACCGGCGAATAGAGGCTGTCGACCGGGATCAAGCCGATCGGCGCATCCTCCGGGCGGTTGCGTTCCGCCGGCACATAGCCCTTGCCGGTATTGACGGTGAATTCCATGCGGATCTCGGCGCCCTCGTCGAGCGTGCACAGCACCAGATCCGGGTTGAGCACGACGATGTCGCCGACGGTCTGAATGTCGTTGGCAGTGACCGTGCCAGGCCCCTGCTTCTTCACCACCATGCGCTTGGGCCCATCGCCTTGCATCTTGATGGCGATGTCCTTGATGTTGAGCACCATGTCGGTCACGTCCTCGCGCACGCCGGCGATCGAGGAGAACTCGTGCAGCACGCCGTCGATGTGCACCGATTGCACTGCGGCGCCTTGCAGCGAGGACAACAGAATGCGGCGCAACGCGTTACCCAGCGTCACGCCGAAGCCGCGCTCAAGCGGCTCGGCCACCACGGTCGCCACGCGCCGCGGATCGGCGCCGGCGCTGACCTGCAGCTTGCCGGGCCTGATCAGTTCCTGCCAATTTTTTTGGATCGTCACGTTATCACCCATCGCCTTGCGCGGCGCGAACGCGTCGCGCGCCCCACTCCGCTCCGTGGGGCCAAAATCGGTGCCATGTTCGAGCGGCGGCATTTGTTCGATTTCCATCAGCCAAGCGTCCTATACGCGCCGCCGCTTGCGCGGCCGGCAACCGTTATGCGGGATGGGCGTCACGTCGCGGATCGACGTGATGGTAAAACCGGCCGCCTGCAGCGAGCGCAGCGCCGATTCACGGCCAGAGCCCGGACCCGCCACCTCGACCTCGAGCGTCCGCATCCCGTGCTCCTGCGCCTTCTTGGCGGCATCCTCGGCGGCGACCTGCGCCGCGTAGGGGGTCGACTTGCGCGAGCCCTTGAAGCCCATGGTGCCGGCCGAAGACCACGCAATGGTGTTGCCCTGAACGTCGGTGATCGTGATCATGGTGTTGTTGAACGATGCATTCACATGCGCGACGCCGGAGGCGATATTCTTACGTTCGCGGCGCCGGACGCGCGTGGCTTCCTTACCCATTCTGAGCCCTTTCGGATCGGAACCGGCCGCACCGGTTGCCGTCGGTGTCTGTACTTCGACGCTTTATTTCTTCTTGCCGGCGATCGGCTTAGCCGGCCCCTTGCGGGTGCGCGCATTGGTGTGGGTCCGCTGCCCTCGGACCGGTAGGCCGCGGCGGTGACGCAACCCTCGATAGCAGCCGAGATCCATCAGCCGCTTGATATTCATTGCGACTTCACGTCGCAGGTCGCCCTCGACGACATAGTCGCGGTCGATCACTTCGCGAAGCTGCAGCACTTCCTGGTCAGTCAATTGCGACACCCGGCGGGTATCGGGTATCGACACTTTGTCCATGATTTCCTTGGCTTTGGCCTCGCCAATGCCGTGGATATATTGCAACCCGACCACCACGCGCTTGTTGGTTGGGATATTGACGCCAGCGATACGGGCCACGTCAGTTCGCTCCTTTATGCAACCGGCGCGGGATTTCCCGCAACCGCCCGGCCGTTATTGCCGATTCGATTGTTACCTGAGAAGGCCACAAACGTAAAAAGCCAACGCATGCCTGCCGCTGCGGCTTGGCATCGCTGCTCAATCTCCGACCGGATATTTGAAACGTATTAATGGACTCCTCGCGCTTTCGTCAACCCGGCTAGCGATTTCGTGTACAATTTGATTAGCGTCGCCGCGTTGCGGCCCTGCTCTTGGCCGCGGACTTTGACTTCCGGCGGGATTTCGCCTTGCCGGCAGGCCCCTTGGCCGCCGTGCGGGTCGGTTTACGGCGCGCGGTGGAGGGCTGCGGCTTCGACGTACGGGATTTGGACTTTTTTCCTACTCTCGCCTTCTGCGCCCCCGCCGCGGTCTTGGTGGTGGGACGACGGCCGGCTTTGGCCGCGGCCTTAGGCGCGGAGTTAGCGGCGGGCTTGGAAACCGGCTCCGAGGTCGTCTTTACGGCCGGCTTCGGGGCGGACTTGAGCACCGATTTGGGTGCTGGCTTGGGCTCCGGCTTGGCAGCGGGCTTAGGATCTGCGGCGTTGAGCGCCTCCTCGATAGCGTCCGCCACGTGCTCGATCGGGGCCATGCCGTCGATCGAGCGGAGCATGCCGTGATCGCGATAATAGGCGATCAGCGGCGCGGTCTGCTCCCGGTAAGCTGTCAATCTGCGGTGCAGCACGTCGGGATTATCGTCAGGCCGCAAGGGCTCGCCGCGCTTCTGCATCTCGGCGATGCGGCTTTCGATCCGGCGGATCAGCGCCTCTTCATTGACGCGGAGCTCGATCACCGCGTCGAGTGCGATGCCATGCTTGGCGAGCATGCGGTCGAGGGCTTCCGCCTGCGGCACCGTGCGCGGAAAGCCGTCGAGGATGAAGCCCTTGCGCGCGTCCGGCTGCGCGATCCTTTCTTCGACGATGCTGACCACGACATCGTCCGGGCAGAGCGCGCCGCTCGCCATGATGCCTTCGACCTTTTGGCCGAGCGGCGTGCCGGCCTTGACTGCGGCCCGCAGCATATCGCCGGTGGAGAGTTGAACTATTCCGTACTTGGCGACGAGGTGCTGGGCCTGAGTACCCTTGCCCGCCCCCGGCGGGCCCAGCAGGATTAGTCTCATCTACGGCGTCCCCTCAATTTTGATCTTTTTATCAAGCCTTCATACTGGTGCGCCAGCAGGTAACCCTGCACTTGCGCGACCGTATCCATTGTCACGCTGACCACGATCAGAAGCGAGGTGCCGCCGAAATAGAACGGCACGGCCGCGTAGGAGATCAGGATCTCTGGAAACAGACAGACGACGGCAAGATAAGCCGCGCCGATCACGGTGATGCGCGACAGCACGTAGTCGATGTACTCGGCGGTGCGCTCGCCGGGCCTGATGCCGGGAATAAAGCCGCCGTGCTTTTTCAGATTTTCCGCCGTCTCGGTCGGATTGAACACGATTGCGGTATAGAAAAAGGCGAAGAACACGATCAGCGCCACGTACAGCGCAAGGAACAGCGGCCGGCCATGCGAAAGCTGCGTGGTGATGGTGGTGAGCCATTCCGGCCCCTGCCCGGCCGTGAAGTTGGCGACCGTCGTCGGCAACAACAGCAGCGACGACGCGAAGATCGGCGGAATGACGCCCGACGTGTTGAGCTT
>DATMQV010000009.1:0-2995 GCA_035566615.1 Xanthobacteraceae bacterium | reverse complement strand
GCATGGATCTCGCATCTCCGTTTGCCGGCGGGGTCACGCAGCGGCGGCTTCGCGCAGCGCCGACAAGCCGCCGTCGACGACGATCTCGATTCCGTTCACCCAAGACGCAGCGGGGCTGAGCAGGAACAGGATCGGCGCGGCGACTTCCTCGGGCAATGCGTGCCGACCGACCAGCGACCGCGCTGCCTCGATCCGGTCTTCGCCCATGCTTTGCCGGAAACCGGACAGAAGGGGCGTCTCGACCGGGCCGGGCGTGACGGCGTTGAAGCGGATCCGCCGCGTCGCGCCGGACGAGGCTGCGAGCGGTAGCCAGGCGAGCAGCAGCCGCTTGGCGATCTGATAGGCTTCGCCGCCGTCAAGGTTGGCGACGCCGAGCGCGACGAGCGCTTCGCGCCAATCGTAAAACGCCAATATTTCGCGCAGCCGCGCGGCTCCCCAGACACAGCGGCGCGCCGCGAGGCTCGACACGACCACGACTGAGCCGCCTTCCACGATCTTCGGCGACAGCATCTCGATGAATCTGCGCGCGCCGAGATAGTTCACCTTAAGCACCTGCGCCGCTTCCGCCGTCCCGGCAATTCCAGCAACATGCGCGACGCCGTCGACCGGTCCATCGATCGCCTCAATACAGGCAGCGATCGAGCTTTCGTCGGCGAGGTCGCAAGTCAGGAACTCCTCGTCTGGCAGCGGCTTGCGGTCGATCGCGAGGCAGCGGCGTCCTGCGGCCTTGAGCGCGGCGAGCGTTGCCGCGCCGATGCCGCTTGCTGCGCCGGTGACGACGAACCGTGGCGCGCTCATGGTCGGTTCCACCGCACGGGAAGGCTGGCGTAGCCTGAGAACCAGTAGGAGGAGATCTTTGCTCCCGGCCCCACGAGGTGGATGTCGGATACCCGCTGGAACAGCTCCTCGAAAAAGATGCGCGCCTCGAGCCGAGCAAGATGCGCGCCAAGGCAAAAATGCGGCCCCAGGCCGAAGCCGATATGCGGATTGTCGCCGCGGGTCAGAATGAATTTATCCGCCTCGGCGAATTTGCGTTCGTCGCGATTGGCCGACACGAAATAAACAACAACTTTGTCGCCGGTCTTGAAGACAGTGCCGGCTAGCGCCGTCTCCTGGGTCGCGGTACGCCGCATCATCATCACCGGCGAGACCCAACGCACCATTTCCTCGACAGCGTCCGACAGGATTTCGGGCGCTTGCGCGAGCCTGGCGAGATCGTCTGGCTGGAGGCAGAGCTGCTCGAGACCGCCCGAGATCAGGAACCGCGTGGTTTCGTTGCCGGCGGCCGTCAACACCATGAAATAGGCGTCGAGCTCTTCCTGCGACAGCGGTTCGCCGTCGATGTTCGCTTGTGCAAGGACAGTTGCGAGATCTTCCGCCGGCGCGGCCCGCTTGGTCGCGACGAGCCGGCGGAAATAGTGGAAGAGTTCGCCGCGCGCCTTGGCCTGCGTCGCTTCGCCGGCCGACGTGCTGGTCATGGCGTTGGCCCAGCCGACGGTCAGCGGGCGATCCTCGACCGGTACCCCCAGCATTTCGCCGATGACCATCATCGGTAAGGCGACCGCGACTTTCTCGACGAAGTCGAACGGCTCGCCGCGCGGGCAGGCGTCGATGAGATCGCGCACGATTTGCCGTATCTGCGGCTCGAGGCGGCTGAGAACCTCGCGCCGCATGCCGGGCACTGCGCTGCCGCGCAATTTGGCGTGCCGAGGCGCGTCGAGATTGTGAATGCTCGGCGCGCCGTGGCCTTCGGCGCGCTTGTCCTGGATCTGGGTTCCCTTGCCGTTGCAATAGGCCGCGGGGTTGCGCAGTACCTCGGAAGCGTCGGCGTGCCGGGTGACCGCGTAGAAACCGGCACCGTTCGGCTCGGGATGAAAATAAACGGGATTGGACTCGCGCAATCGCCGGAAGACTTCGTGCTCACGTCGTGCTGTGAACAGCGACGCATCGAGCAAGTTGATCGCTTCAGACATTTCCTCTCCCGATCTCTCAGGCGTTCACGGCGACGTCTATCGTTCGCGTCCGAAAACTCCGCGGTACCAGATACGGGCGCTGTGCGACCCGAGACGCTCGATTTCTGCGTCGCTCGGCTTCTCCGGGGCGAGCCCGAGCTTGACATAGGCGAGCTGCTCGGTGAGCGCGCCCAGCGTCTCGGCGGCGACCTCCGGGTCGATACCGGCGTCAATGGCGCCGGCCGCCCGAAGGCGCATGAGCCAGGCGGTTGTGCGGCGGACGAAGCGTTCGCGCTCCCCGATCCACATCGAATAGAAACTCGCCTTCTCGCCGCGCGCGGCCGCTTCGCGCATCACCCGCAGGAGTTCGCGGTAGCGCGCGTAGATCTTGAGAAAGGTGACCGTGTTGGCGACGAATTCGTCTTCGGTCAGGCGGGCGGACGGGCCGGCTCGGCGTTTGCTCGAGACATAGACCTCGTCAAGCAGGGGCCGCAGCACCGCCATCAGCACCTCGTCCTTGTTGCGGAAGTGCCGGTAGAAATTGCCGTAAGAGGTGCGCGCTCCCTTGGCGATGTCCTCGACGCGAGTGAGCTCATAACCCCGAAGCGTAAAGGCGCGCGCGGCCGCCTTCAGGAGTCGCTCGCGCATGGCGAGGCCCTTTTGGGTCGGCGGCGAGGGAAGGGGCTCGACGCTTAGTTCTGCAAGCTCTGACATGGTCTTCTCGCAAAGAGGTGCTTGACAGGTGCTCAAAGTCAGTAATATGATATCAGTATCACTTTTAAATGCAAGCGTCTTCGCAACAAAAAAATGAAGTCGAAGAAGCGGTTGCGGGGAGGGCCCGTCTACGACGGGCGGAGGAGACGGGCCTTTGGAATCGGCGCCAGCGGTCTCTTTTTTCGATTTCGGGCACCGCGAGCCCCATGCGCGGCTGCGCGCGCGCCTTGGCGGCAAGGGTTTCAGCCTGTGGCTCATGCGCCACGAGCTCGGCCTGGCGGTGCCGCCTGGTTTCACGATCGAGACCGGCCAGTGTCAGCCTTACTTGC
>DATMQV010000008.1:0-2781 GCA_035566615.1 Xanthobacteraceae bacterium | reverse complement strand
GCATGTTCGGGCCGCTCGACATGATGTGCGGCTGGCCATTGGTGAACACAATGACTTGGCCGGCTTCGAGCGGGATGGCTTGTCCGCCGACGGCCGTGGCGAAGCACCGGCCGGTCGTGACGACGTGATACGCAATCAGATGATCGGCGCCCGGCAGAATTTTCGGCAGGATCAGCTCGTGCGGCGGCGACCCAACAGCCCATGGCTCCTCGGCGGCGATCTCGAAGAAGACCGCGCCAGTCAGGCGCACGGTTTTTAACAGATCGGATAACGGATCCGCAGCCATGGCCTCGTTGCCCCGATGACGGCCGGCTCATGCCGGATATGGACACCCTCGAAAAGCCGGCCGAATTCCGGACGCGCTGCCAAGCAATGCGGACGCGCGGTCATTCCGTGGGCCGGCACTGTGCACAATATACGCCGCAATGCCGCGGCGTGGCGGCGTCACCGATCACGATGCTGCAATGAACAAGAAGGCGAAACGACCATGGCCACATATCAAGGGCGCTGCTTCTGCGGAGCCGTCGAAATCGAAGTGAATGGAGCGCCGGAGGCGATGGGATACTGCCATTGCAATTCGTGCCGGTCGTGGTCGGCTGCTCCGGTGAATGCGTTCACTTTGTGGAAGCCCGAAAACGTCAAGGTCACAAAGGGCGCCGACCTGGTCGGCCACTTCATGAAGACGACGATGAGCGACCGGCAATACTGCACGAAATGCGGCGGTCATCTCATGAACAACCATCCGCCGCTGGGTCTGGTGGACGTTTATGCCGCAACGATCCCGAGCATGAAGTTCGTTCCCGTAGTCCACGTCAACTACGCCGAGACTGTGCTGCCCATGAGGGACGGGCTGCCCAAGCTGAAGGACTTCCCAGCCGAGATGGGCGGGTCAGGAATTGTCCTGCCCGAATAGCAACCGGCACTCGCAACAAAGCAAAGGTGGGCACGGCATCGCGGCGTCACTGGACGCCTTCGGGGCCGTGTGCCGTTTGCCAATGACAGAGAGAGCCGGGACGCCGGTTTTCCGGTTCGAGTGGGCGGAGTTGAATCTGTGCCCTCAACGAGGATCGCCTTCCGCCTGTCATACACCTGCAACATTTTCCAGCCGTATAGTCGCAGCATCAGATAGCGGAGGCTGGGCATGTCGGAACATCTGGATCTCGATCAAATGCAGGCGGCTTATAAGGCGGCCGTCGAGGAATGGATCGCTGCGATCAAGCACGAAGAGGCGCTGGCTTCGGTCACCCACACGGTTGCCGAAGTCGACAAATGGGAAGGCGCGAACTTCCAGGAAGACGAGCTTCGCAACAAGGTGAAGGCCGCCAAAAAACGCTACGAAGACGCGCTGCGCGAAAAGTTCTTCGGCTTCTAAGCGAAGGCAATTCGCCGCGTCGCTATTGAGTCCGTGTTTGGGTAGGGCGGCCGCCCGTGCGGATGATCAGAATGCCGTGCGGATCGACGGTCAATTCCTGGCCGGGAAAGACCACCGTGGTCGAGCCGAATTCCTCGACGATCGCGGGCCCCGTAAGCTTGAACCCCGCCGGCAGCGAGGTGCGCGCGAAAACCGGCGTGTCGCGAAATTGGCCGTCGAAATAAACCGGCCGGCTTCCCGGCTTCGGTGCCGCGCCTGATTTGTCCAAGGCAGAAATGCTCGGGCGGTCGATCATGCCGAAGGCGGAGACGCAGAAATTGACCACCTCCACTTTCTGCTGGCCGGCATAATTGTAACCGAAAGTTTTCAGGTGCGCGGCGTGGAAGGCGTCGACGAGGCCCGCGACGAATTGATCGCCGATCGCGCCGGACGGCGCCGGCACGCGCACTTCCATCGATTGGCCGGCATAACGCACGTCGGCTTCGCGCATCAGCGCGATCTTGTGGGGCGGGATGCCGTCCCTTTCGAGCGTCGCTCCGCCTTCCGCTTCGAGCGCCTTGTAGATCATGGCGACGGCCGCAAAGTCGATCGCCTCCTCATGCATCACCTTGGTGACCATGTGGTCGGTGCGCCAATCCACAGCCAATAGGCCGAAGGCGGACAGGTTGCCGGGATTGGGCGGCACGATGGTCGTCTTCATGCCCATCAATTCCATCACCGCCGCCGACTGCGCCGGCCCGGAGCCGCCGAACGACAACAGCGCGAAATCGGCCGGATCGATGCCGCGCTGGATGGTCATTTGCCGGATGGCATTGGCCTGGTCCCAGTTGGCGATCTCGATGATGCCGTGGGCGAGCTGCTCGGCGTTGAGATTGCCGGGCAGCCGCGCGGCCAGCGCTTTCAGCCCGCCGCGCGCGCGCTCGACATCGAGCTTGATGCCACCGCCGATCAGCGCCAGCGGCAGCCGGCCGAGAACGAGATTGGCGTCGGTGATGGTCGGCTCGTTGCCGCCGTCCGGATAGCACATCGGCCCGGGCACGGCGCCGGCGCTGCGCGGCCCGACACGCAGCTTTCCTTCACGCGAAATCCAGGCGATCGAGCCGCCGCCGGTGCCGATGGTCTTGATGTCGAGCATCGGGATGCGCACCGGGAAACGCCCGACCCGTCCGCCGTTGGTGATTTTTGGCCGGGCCGCTTCGATCAGACAAAGGTCGGTCGAGGTGCCGCCGGCGTCGAGTGTCACGAGATCCGGGAAGCCCGCGACCTCGGCGATCACCGCGCTGCCGAGCGCGCCCGCCGCCGGTCCCGACAGCGCGGTGGTGATCGGCTTGCGCATCACCTGATCGGGGCTCGCCACCCCGCCGCTCGACTGCATCACCAGGAACGGCTTTTTGTTCAGCGCCTCGCCG
>DATMQV010000007.1:0-7353 GCA_035566615.1 Xanthobacteraceae bacterium | reverse complement strand
GCTTGGCGAACCGCGCGGCACGGCGGCGACGGCAGCTTCGCGCTGATCGCGAAAGGATCGATTTAGGAGTTTGCGACCCCGGTCACGTCCCCACCCCTCCCCGTCCCCAGACCGGGTTCGCGCGGCCGGCTCTTCCCCAGGGGCCGGCCGCACCTTTTTTGCGTGGAGTAGTCCCATGCGATCTCATGCGACAGCCATCGTGACGCGCACATTGCGTCGCTACCGGACGACGATCTGGGAGAGCGTTCTCCTGTTGGCGGTGATGGTGGTCGCCGCGTTGATCGCCTACGAATACGACATCTTTCCAAATCCGCCTGGTGTGCCCACGCAGGAGCACGTCATCGAGGCGGACGAAGCGCTGGCGCTCTCGACGCTTCTCTGCCTCGGACTGCTTGCGCTGTCCTGGCACTTTCTCTTGCTGCAACGCCGCGAAGTCGCGCGCCGCATCAAGGCGGAACGGCGCGCGCATGAGCTTGCGATGCAGGACGCGCTCACCGGCTTGCCGAACCGCCGCCGCTTCGACCAGGAACTGAAAGATGCCCTGTCCGTACCGCCGCACAGTCATGGTGCGCATGCGGTCTTCCTCCTCGATCTCAACGCGTTCAAGCGCATCAACGATTTGTACGGCCACGGCATCGGAGACGAAGTGTTGATCAATATCGCCATGCGATTGCGCCGGGCCGCACGCCAGGAGGACCTGGTGACGCGGTTCGGCGGTGACGAATTCGCGATCCTGGCGCGCGAGCTGGCGGGTTCGGAGGACGCGACCAATATCGCGTTGCGCGTGATCAAGGAGCTCGACCAGCCGATCGCCACTGGACCTCTGAAGCATCACGTCGGGGTCGCCATCGGCATCGCGCTTTTACCGCAGGACGGGCGAAGCGAAATCGAGATCCTGCGCCGGGCGGACATCGCGCTCTACCGCGCCAAGGACGAGAAGCCCAAATCGGCTTCGCGTTTTTTCGACGCCGACATGGACGCGCGCACCCAGGAGCGCGATCTGATCGAGCGCGACCTGCCGGGCGCCATCAACAAAGGCGATGTGCGCCCTTATTATCAGCCGCTGATCGATCTGCAGACCAAGCACATCGTCGGCTTCGAGGCTTTGGCCCGCTGGCGGCATCCGACACTCGGCGAGGTTTCGCCGGAGCGCTTCATTCCGGTCGCCGAAAGCTGCGGCTTGATAGCTGAACTGACCGACCATTTGCTGCGTCAGGCCGCGCGCGACGCGACCAGGTGGCTGGACAGCCTGACGCTTTCGTTCAACATTTCGCCGTCGCAGCTCAAGGAGCGCACCTTGGGGCTGCGCATCCTGACCATTCTGGCGGAGGCCGGCCTCTCCCCTCGCCGCCTCGAGATCGAGCTTACCGAGTCGGCGCTGGTGCGCGATCTCGCGGGCGCGCAGGACGCGCTCACGGCCTTGCGGGGTGCCGGCGTGCGCATCGCGCTGGACGTTTCGGCACCGGATATTCCAGCCTCTATCATCTGCGCAACTTCAAGATCGACAAGATCAAGATCGACCGCAGTTTCGTCGACAGCATGGAGCGCGAGCCGGAGGCCTATGCATTGGTGCGTGCACTGCTTGGATTCGGTCGCGGTCTGGGATTGACGGTGACCGCCGAAGGCGTGGAAAAGCCGGCGCAGGCGGTCGCTTTGCAGCAGGAAGGGTGCCAGCAGGCGCAGGGCTATCTCTATAGCCGCGCCATGTCGGCCAACGACGCGATCGATTTCATCCGGAAGCAGGAAAAAGACGTGGCGCCCACGCAAGCGCACGTCGCCTAGAACGTACCCGAAAGCGCCCTGCCCTGACATGGCCGAGCGCAGATATTGGCCTCGCGACAAAATTGCGCGCCATTGGGATATCCGAGCGTCAGGAAATTTCGGTTCCAGCCCGACTGTCGGGATAAAGCGGTATCGCATCGCCGCCGAGCATCATCTAGATTGATATAAGTGGTACCGGCTTGTCCGCGGATTGCGGATCAACAGGACAACTATGGACCGCTTTCTCCCTTCGGTCAGCAGGCGTCGGGCGCTTCTCATCGGCGCTGCCCTGACATTGGCCGGCGGTTCGCTCGAGGCTGAAGAGTCGCTGGCGGGCACCATCGAAGCGCTGCGCGGCGATGCCTTCGCCGAAGGGCCCAAACCACGACGGACCTTGCAGCCGAAGGCGCAAGTCTTCATCGGCGATATGGTCGAGACCGCCGTGAATTCGGCGCTGACGATGCATCTCGGCAAGGCGACCTTCGTGAAGCTCGGGGCGCTGGCGAAATTCCGCATCGACAATTTCGTGGTCGATGCCGGCGGCACCTTCGATCTCGATCAGGGTCCCATGCTGATCGACCACAACGGCAGCAAGGATGATAACCTGCAGGTGCGTTCGCCGTTTGGCTTGATGGCGGTGCGCGGGACGATGTTCTTTGCCGGACCGAGCAACGACGTGTTCGGCGTGTTCGTCGCCCGCGGCCTGGTGGCCGTCACCGGCGGCGGGCGCACCGTCATCCTGCGTCCCGGCCTTGGCACCAACGTAGTCCGACCTGGCGACGCACCGACCGAGCCGCGACGATGGTCGCCGGGAAGGATCACGGCCGCGTTGCGCTCGGTGAACTAGTGACCACGACTGAGCGCAATCCCCTTCCCGCTCGGAACGCGCCCAGATCACACCGCGCTCAGACGACATCCGCTTTTCGTACCGGATCGTTCGATTTCGATCCCACGGGCGACGCCTCTTGTCCGGAGTGTGAGCCCGCAACGGTGAACACCTCTATTTCTGCGCTGGTGCCGCGCAGTTGAACGGCGGCGAGCCGCTCAACGCGTTCGGCGCCCAGTACCGCTGCGGCTGACGGGCCGATGCAAATCGAGGTGTTGAAATCCTTGTTCAATCCTTCAAGGCGCGACGCTGTGTTCACCACGCTGCCGAAGGCGGTGAAATCGATCTTGTTGCCACCGCCGACATCGCCGACAATGGCCATGCCGGACTCGATGCCGATGCGCGTGCGGCCGAGCGCGAGCGCGGCCGGAAGCGGCGTCCTCCGATAGCTTTCCGTGGCCGCGACAATCGCCTGCGCCGCCGCGACCGCGCGCTCGACATGGTTGGCGAGATCGAGCGGAACATTGAACAGCGCGAACATGCCGTCGCCAATCAGCTTGTCGACCATCCCGCCATGCTCGATCACGATGTCGGTGACGATTGCCAGATAGTCGTCGAGCACCTTCAGGACGTCGCGGGCATCGGAGCGCTCGGTCAGCGCAGTGAAGCCTTCGATGTCCGTGAACATGGCCGTGACTTGGCGGGCCTCGCCATCAAGGCGGAGCCGGTCCGGCTCGTCAACCAGGCGTCTGACGATGTCGGGCGCCAAATGCTGTTCGAAGCGCCTGCGTAGCGCGCGCTCGCGCCGCTCGTTGCGCGCATAACTGCCGAGCGCCGTCGCCGCGAAGACGAAGATCGCAATCGCCGGCGGTCCGGCCATATCCACCAAAAGATGCTCGGCGCGGAATGCGCCGGCGGCTGCGGCGGCCCACAACACGCAGAGCAAGACCACAAAAGCGGTCGCGGTGACGGGCCGGCACAGCATCGCGAGCGCAAGCGCCGCCAGACCGAGAACAAGAGCGCCGAGAATTTCCAGCTGCGAAACCCACGGCGGCCGCTGCGGGATAGCGCCCCCACTAAGCGTTTCGATTGCGTCGGCCTGGATTTGCACGGTCGGCGTCGTGGCGGAGACGGGCGTCGCGCGCAATCCTCCGACCTCCGGCGCGCCGCTGCCGACGAGCACGATGCGGCCGGCGAGCCGGGCGCGCGACGCGTCGTCCGCCAAGATTCTCGCCGCCGAAACAGTACGCAGCCGCCATGACGCCGCGGGCCGCGGCAGGATGCGCACCGCGGCGTCGGCATCGATCGGCACGATCAACGGCCCAATATGCAGCCGCTGGGGCACAGCATCAGCGATGAAGGAGGAGGCATCGTAGCCGACGCGCAAGACCTCGGCGGCCAAGCCGGGACGCGCGCGGTCGCCGATCAGGACAAGAAGCGGCACGCGGCGAACGTCGCCGTCCACATCGTCGGCAAGCACCATGGCGCCGAGACCGCGTCCGGCGGCAGCGACCGCGGGCACGGGACCGATCGCGCCGCCGGCCTGCCAAATGTCGGGGAGCTGGAGCCGGCCGCGCGCCAGAATCGGAGCGCCCGGCGGGATTTCGCCCGCGCCAGGATCCAGCACGAAACCGAGCACCACGGGCGCCGCCTTCAGCGCATCGGCGAGCGCCGCATCGCCATCCGGCAATTTGCGAACGAGATCGGCGATGCCGCTTCGATCGGCCTCGGTGCCGAGATTGCGCACAAGCCCGATCGGCGAAAACCGGTCCGGCTCCGACAGCAGTATGTCCAGTCCGATGACGCGCGGCTTGGCTTCAGCGATCTTGCGCACCAGATCCGCCAGGACCTGGCGGCGCCAGGGCCAGGCGCCGTAGCGCGCGAGACTTTCGCGGTCGATATCGACAACGACGACCGGCGATGTTTCAGGTAGCGAGGCCAAGAGCGGCAGCGCACGATCGAACATCACTTCACGGACATTTTCGCGCAGGTTGAACCCGCCCGGCGCCCACAGCAGCAATGCCGCGGCGAGACAGCCGCCGCCAAGAACGGCAACCGACAATGGCCTCGCGCGAAGACGCATGGATCGTCCTTAAGCTTGAGCCGGCCTGACGATCTTCGGCGCTATTGGTGGGCTATTCATGGAAACCCACGACGACGCGACACAACGCCAGCGGCTGTCCGACCGATTCAAGGCGGTTCGTCGACAAAGATCAACGCGGCTAATTTGCTGCGACGTCCCCAGGAGAGTGGCCGCCTTCGTTAGCGACGGCGCGCTCCGGCGAATGGCATTTCGGCGCTCATAGGTTTGCTGAGAATGAGCGGGAATCCGAAGGTCATGCCGACCCGCAACTCGCTGACGGGACGGCCGTCGACAGACGCGTAACGAACCGCAGCGTCGAAGGAGAGCTTATCGTTCACCTGCCATATGGCCCCGACCAGACCCGAGAACGTTTGCGATTGGGTGACGAGGCTGTCCGAGTAGATTTCAAAAACTGGCCGGACTTTCCATTTGTTCGGTCCCTCGATGATGGCGTCGAAAAAAAGCTCGCCATGCTGATCGGGCGTGAGGTTCGACGCCACATTCAAATGAACCGTTCCCCAGTCCCACCGCTGCGACACTATTCCGGTCAGGCCAAATCCCACGCCCGATCCGCCGCCGGCCGCGGGCAGCAGAGGACCGAACTCCGTGGCAATGCTTGGGCCCGACTTGTCCTGAAGAACGCCAGGTTGGACCACGTATTTCAAGAATGCGGCGTTGGAGACGCTGATCGGACCGACACCTTCGGGCAGCGGCTGCGCCGTGCCTTGCAAGACCAGCTCCCACCTGTCAGCGAAGCCGAAATTGAAAATGGCGTCGGACACCGGTTTGGTCGGCCCGGCGCGAATCGCCCCGATGGGCTGAAATTCGATCTCGACTTCCCCCAAGTCGGCGACCGCTGCATCCGTTCCGTCGAAGGGCCGGTAGGCGAACCCAGGCGACGCTGCGAAGAGCACAACGATGCCGACAGTCAACCCGACTCCGACCTGCCGGGCTCTACAGGCGGCGGGCCGCGGCGCAATCAGTCCGCTCCTGCACCCAGATACCTTCGCGCCCCCACGCTTTGGCATCTCACGCGCTCCTGTTTGATCGAAACTTTATCTCACTGCGAACGCCAGGGCGAGCGATCGTTCCAACTCCGAAGCGCCGCTGTGGCCCAAGCGGTTGTCTTATCCGTGTGACAGAGATTGCACGCATTCGGAACCTTCAGCGTCTCGGTCTGCTCCGGCCAAACGAAACGAAACGTGTGGCTGCGGACTTTCACGTCGCCGAGAGTCTCGGCGATTGCCGGCATGTGACAGGCAGCGCAAGCGCTGCCCGTGCTGCCGGTCGCGTGGTGCGTATGCTGCTCGATGCTGGCGGCGTGCGGCCCATTCTGCGCGTTGGCGCCATGACAGGTCAGGCACATCGCGTTTCCCGGTTCGCGCAACATCGCCTGATTTTCGGTACCGTGAGGATCATGGCAACTGAAACACGTGACGCCGCGCGCGTACATGAGGCTTTGAACGAAATCGTTGCCCTGCATGCGGTTCTTGTGAGCCGTGCCGTCGGCAAAATGTGTGAAGCTCGTTTCGCCGAGCTTGTGCTCTTCAAGCTGCCAAAAAACTGCAAGGTTCAATCCAACGTGGAAGCCGACGGGCCAGTCGTAGTACTTGCCTTCGATCGGGTTTGTCAGGGGGCGGCCCTGCGAATGACACTGGATACACACATCGTTGGCCCGCACATAATTGAAGCGTGCGGGATTGAGGATGTTGTCCCGCGTCGGTTGGGCAACATGCGCGCTCCCTGCGCCATGGCACCGCTCACAGCCGACATTCCATTCGCTGACCGTTTTCGTCGCGATATCGTAATTTACTGAATGGCAGCCGTCGCAAAGCGGCCCGGTCGGTCGCTTGAAGTTGTCCGCCGGGTAAAGCGGCGCCCACCAGTCGGCGTCGTTAGGCACGAAATAGCGCCGCCACTTTTTGTGCGTGACGTCCCACTGCGCCGGCTCCGGATAATAGTCGTCGCCGATCTTGGTGAAGTAGCGCTGCTTCCAGCGGCTGCCGTAGACGAACGCGACGTCGTCTTTAGAAAAGTTGACGAGCGGATCAGGCTTCGACAGATCCGGGATGATCGCGTCAGGATGCTTCCGCGGATCGCGTACGACGTTCGCCATCCGCGATTTGCTCCAGCGCGCGTAGATTTCCTCGTGGCATTTTTGGCAAGCAGCCGAGCCGGCATAGTGAGCGGAAGGCGGTATACTCGCCGCAGTGTCTCGCGGCGCCGCAGTCAGCGGAGCCACGCGCGGCAGATGACGAATGTAGGCGACGAGCTGCCAAATTTGCCGGTCCGGCAGTTGCCAGGCGGGCATGCCCGTATTCCTGATGCCGTTTCTGATGTGATAAAAAATCTCGCCGTCCGACATCGACGAGACGTCCATCGATTGCAGGGCCGGCGGACGCGGATATTGGCCCGAACCGATCTCGGTCTTTCCACCGCCGTCGTAGCCGTGGCACGGCTCACACTTCTGGCTGAACAAATCGTGGCCGGCGGCGATCTCGGCCGGATCGTTCGCCAGCGGATTGGTGCGCGCTTTTGCTTCCGCCGGAACACTCCGGTGAAGCAGCCAGGTTGCGACCTCGGTCTCGACCGGCCCGGGCTCCGGGCGAGCGCTCGACAGGCCGGGCACCAGCCACTCATAAAGCGCGCCGATCGCAACGACTATTGCGACGGCAACTGCGAT
>DATMQV010000006.1:0-16809 GCA_035566615.1 Xanthobacteraceae bacterium | reverse complement strand
TCGCCGCGCGCGTACGCGTCGACGCGGTCCCGCTCGGCCAGCTTTCCGCCGCCGAAGAGCGCGGCGCGATCCTCGCCACACTGAATACGACGCCTCGCTTGAACAGCGTCGTGCGGCGCTACCGCAAACAGCCGCCGCTGGTGCGCGACGCCGCTGGGCGATGGCGAACCGGCCGCCTCGACCTCGTGCTCGGCGGCGCGTTCGACCTCCTGCAGGACGTTGCCGGCTGATCGGCAGTATCAGATCAGCTGTGATCCATCAGGCCGAAATGCGGGCCGATATCGCGCCGCACGCGATTCATGGCGGCACGCGCGGTGAACGCATCAACGGCGATGCGCGCCAGCCGCGAGAGCTGCGACGGCCGCGCGGCGATATTGCGTAACATCGCCGGCACATCCGGCCGCCCGTCGGGCCGCATGTTGATGAGTGCCGCCGGCGGCACCGTGCGGTGGGCGGGATCGACCACGACGCGGAGCGCCGCGAAGGCAAGCTTATGCTGGTCGGCGACGCGGGCGACGACATGCGATTCCATGTCGACCACGGCAGCGCCGGTCGTCCGATAGAGCTCGCGCTTTTTTGCCGGCTCGGCGACGGGAGAGTCGACGCCCAGGATCGGCGCATGAATGGCGCCGTCGATGAGACCAAGAAGCTTGCGCGACCACACCGCATCGGTGGCGCGGACGGTCTGCGCCTCGCGGATCGAGGAAGCGACCACCCAATCCCCCGGCCGCAAATGCGAAGCAAGCCCGCCGGCAACGCCGAAGCTGATCAAACCGCGATAGCCTTGCCGGACGGCCGTGTCAGCAATCTCTTCGAGCTCCTTGCCGGCCGTGCGGCAGACCACTTGCACTCCTGGGGCAGCGGCGATGCGCGCCTCGAAGTCCAGTCCGACAAATGCAATGACGAGGCGTCGATGCGATTCAACGGCCGCTGCTTCGGCGACCCGAGGCGAGTCATCCGTATCAGCCACCAGTCCATCGACGAAAGTTCCCCCCGCAAAATCCAATTGGGATGCCATTAAATCCCTAGCCCCTTACGTCTGTTGCCCAACCTCAACAACGCCCCCGAAACAGCACGTCCTCGCAGACGTTCTCGGCTTCTTTCCGGCAAATCACCGAGTTCCCGACACGAGTCTATCATAATCCCAAGCCGACGCCATTCCTAAAGCAAATACCAGCAATTAGAAGCACAGGACATAGCGGCGGAGCCGCGGGGATAGCCTTTTTGCAGTGGAAGTGGTTGGGTGTTTTGGGCAACAAAACGGACCACATGAGCAAATCGGCACACGTTTTGATCACCGGTGCCACCGGCTTGGTCGGCTCGGCGCTGGCGAGAAAGCTTGTCGCCGAGGGAACAGCCGTGCGCGCGCTCGTGCGCTCCGGCAGTCCGCGCTTTCACCTGGACGGTCTCGATCTGGAATTCGTCGAAGGCGACATGCGCGATGCCCGCTCGGTACGCGCCGCCATGGCCGGGATTCGGCACGTTTTCCATGTGGCAGCCGACTACCGGTTGTGGGCGCGCGATCCGAACGAAATTTATGCCGCCAACGTGGATGGAACGCGCACCATCATGCAAGAGGCACAGCGCGTCGGCGCCGAGCGCATTGTCTATACCTCGAGCGTGGCGACCATTGCGTTACGAGAGGACGGCACCCCCGCCGATGAATCGATCGGATTGTCGGTCGAGGAAGGAATCGGCGCTTATAAGCGCAGCAAGATCGCCGCCGAGCGGCTGGTCGAGGCCATGGTCGCCAACGAAAATCTGCCGGCGGTGATCGTCAATCCTTCAACGCCGATCGGACCGCGGGACGTAAAGCCGACGCCGACCGGCCGCATTATCGTGGAAGCCGCGCGCGGACGCATGCCCGGCTTCGTAGATACGGGGCTCAATCTCGTCCATGTCGATGACGTGGCCGAGGGCCATATCGCAGCGCTCAGGTGCGGCCGGATCGGCGAGCGCTATATTCTTGGCGGCGAGAATGTGCTGCTCGCCGACATGCTCGCCGATATCGCGCGCTTGACCGGCCGTCGCGCCCCGCGCTGGCGGATTCCGCGCGCCGCCGTCATTCCGGTGGCTTATGCGGCCGAGACGGCCGCCCGTTTCACCGGGCGCCCGCCATTCACCACGCGCGACGGCATCCGCATGGCTGAGCATCACATGTTCTTCACCGCGGCCAAGGCCGAGCGCGAACTCGGCTTCAAGGCGCGACCGTACCGTGCGGCGCTTGAGGACGCGATCCGCTGGTTCGAGGCGGCTGGATATTTGGACAAGAAGCGCCGAAGCGGCGCCGTGAGAACCGCGCGGGCTTAAACCCCAACGTCGGAATAACCGCCCACGGCGTGGCCGGACTGCCGGACGGCGGCGACGCAATCGGTATCGCACAGCGCGGCGAATTCCTCGGTGTAGCGGTAGCCGGGCGCCGCGCCCGCAAAGGAATTTTGCATTGCCGGGTGCAGGTAGATTTCGACGACGCCGGGCGGCAGCCGGCGCAGAAGCGCGGCGACCCGCTCCTTGGTCATCGCGCCCGACCATGCCAACCCGAACACCGCGTCGGCGGTGACGAGGCCTGCGGTGCGGACACGCCGGCGCAGCCACGCGGCCCACGGCGCCACGACGCGCCCGAGCCGGCGTTGCGTGCCGGGATCGATCTCGGCGATTGTTTGCCACGGCTCGAGCGGAACGCGCAGCGCCCTCATGCCGTGGCGCCGGCCGATCGCGATGATCGCGCCGGCGATGACGGGATGAAGCTGGAAATGCCGGTGCCCGTCGACATGATCGAGCGGCAGCCCGGTTGCCCGATAGGCTTCGAATTGCGCGGCGACTTCTCTTTCGATCTGCCGCTTCACGGAAGGATTGAAGGTGATCTGCGCGCCGTAAAGCGGCAGGTCGTTGCGGAAATTTCCTGTGTCGTCGACCAGGCCGGATACCTTGCCGGGCGGACTGACCGGCGTGCCATCGGTGAGGACGACATGCAGCCCGACGCGCAGCCGCGGCAGCCGGCGCGCCCGCTCGACCGCGTCCGCGGCCGCGGCCCCGCCGACCATGAGGCTTGTCGCGCTCAGAATGCCGCGCCGGTGCGCTTCCTCGATGGCGGCGTTGACCGGTTCGCTGAGGCCGAAGTCGTCCGCCGTGATTATCAGCCGGTTCAGTGCGCGAGCTCCCGGCGTTCGCGCAGGAAGGAGAAGAACTCGACCCCTTCGCGCAGCCGCCGCATCATCATCTGCGGACTGCGTACCATCTCGCCCATGATCGAGGCAATCTTCGGGGCGCGGAAGTAAAAGCGCCGGTAGAATTCGTCGACCGACTGGAAAATCTCGGTGTGGGCGAGATGCGGATAATGCAGCGGCGCCATTTGCACACCGCTGTCATCGATGAGTTCGGCGTGCTCCTGGTCGAGCCAGCCGTGCTCGAGCGCTTCGCGATAAAGCTCGGTTCCGGGATAGGGCGCAGCAAGCGACACCTGGATGGTATGCGGGTCGATCTCGGTGGCGAAGCGGATGGTCTCCTCAATGGTCTCGCGGCTCTCGCCCGGCAGCCCGAGGATGAAAGTGCCGTGAATGGTAATGCCGAGCTCGTGGCAATCCTTGGTGAAGCGCCGCGCCACGTCGATGCGCATGCCCTTTCTGATATTGTGCAGAATCTGCTGATTGCCGCTTTCATATCCGACCAGCAGCAAGCGCAGCCCGTTGTCGCGCATGACCTTGAGCGTGTCGCGCGGGACATTGGCCTTGGCGTTGCAGGACCAGACAACTCCGAGCTTGCCGAGCTCGCGCGCGATCGCCTCGCTGCGCTGGCGATCATCGGTGAAGGTGTCGTCGTCGAAGAAGAATTCCTTGACCTGCGGGAACGCCGCTCTCGCCCACCGGATCTCGTCGATGACATGGCCGACGCTGCGCGTGCGGTAGCGATGACCGCCGACCGTCTGCGGCCACAGGCAGAAGGTGCAGCGCGATTTGCAGCCGCGGCCGGCATAGAGCGAGATGTAAGGATGCCTGAGATATCCGATGAAGTAATTCTCGATGGTCAGGTCGCGTTTGTAGACAGGGGTCACGAACGGCAACTCGTCCATTTCTTCGAGAATCGCGCGCGGCCGATTGTGACTGATGGCGCCATCAGCGTCGCGATAGGACAAGCCGTCGATGGCGCTCCAATCGCGGCCGCCGGCGATTTCCTTGATTGTGAAGTCGAATTCGTTGCCGGCGACGAAATCGATGGCCCGTGAGGTTTCCAGACTGGTCCGCGGCTCGACCGCGACTTTGGCGCCGACGAATCCGGCCTTGAGCCGCGGGTTCGCGGCTTTGAGCGCCTCGATGACGCGGACGTCGGAAGCGAAGGACGGCGTCGAGGTGTGCAGCACTGCAAGATCGTAGCCCGTCGCCTGCCGCACAATGTCGGCGAGCGCGATCCGATGCGGGATCGCGTCGATGAGTTTGCTGTCCGGCACCATCGCGGCCACCTGAGCAAGCCATGTCGGGTACCAGAAGGAACGGATCTCGCGGCGGGCCTGATAGCGCGAACCGGCGCCGCCATCGAAACCGTCGAAGGAAGGAGCCTGCAGAAACAGCGTGCGCATGGCGACCCTCTCAGATGGCCGTCAGGACGATCCTCGCAAATCCTGGCCTTCAAGCAGGGTGCCATCGGCCGAGACGCGGAAGTCGGCGCCCCGCCAATGCACCGTCGCTCCGAAGAAGCTCGTCACGAAGATGCCGAAAGCAAGAATGTCCTGCAACGGCAGCAGCCAATAGTTCTGCCGCGGCAAATTGAACCGCCATTCGATGCAGCCGCAGAGCATAACGCGCGAAAGTAACGCCGCGACGACGACCAAAGCCGCGGCCGGACTGCCGAGCAACAACCCAATCAGCGCGAGCGGCCATGGATGCGTTATCACCGTGCAGGCATAGGCGAGCGGATAGATGCTCTTGATCGTGCGGGCGACCCGGATCTGCTGTCGCACCAGCTGGTGGAGGCTCGTTTCGAAGCAACGGTGCCCGACCAGGAACGGCGCGGTGACGATTTCGTATCCCTCGGCGCGAACCGCAACACCGATGGCGTGATCGTCGGCCAGCGTATCCGCCAGCGCGCTGAAACCGCCGATACGATCGAGCACCGGCCGCCGCAGCGCGATGGTGGCGCCACAGCACGGCTGCGCCAAGCCGAGACTGACCGCGGTGATGGCCTGCGGAAGGAATTGCGAGTTGATGGCGAGCGCCGAAAGGCGCGTCCATACGCCCTCCCCGCCGATGCCGTGATAGAGGCAGGTCACGGCGCCGACGCTTGCCGAGGAGAGCATCGCCGTGACCGTGCGCAGATAGTTCGGCCCGACCACGATATCGCTGTCGGAGAGCACGAGCGTGTCGTGGCGCGCGCGCGGCATGATGTTGACCAGGTTCGACACCTTGCGATTGACGCCATGGGTGCGCGGGTCGACGACGAGCTCGACGGTCGCATCCGGCGAACTGACACTGATCGAGCCCACGACGGCGACTGCCGGCGAATCGTGATTTTGCGCGCCGCAGAGGACCTGAATGGGACCGCCATAGTTCTGCTGGCAGAACGCCACCAGCCGGCTTGGCAGCCCAGGCTCCGCTTCGTGCAGCGGCTTGAGCACGGTGACCGGCGGCTCGGCGATCGACCCGTCCGGATGCTCGTTCGGAAAACTCAGCACGCAGGCGCTCGCCATCAGCATGAAGATGCAGCCGATGATCGCAACCACCAGACACACGTCGCCCACCGAACGGGCAAATGAAATTGCGTCGGTAATATTCTCCGCGATCGTCATGAAACTACGCTCCGAGCACCGCCTTATCCCCGGTCGCGAACTCACTCTCCAGGATCCGGCGCGACAGATAGATCGGCACCCGCACGCGCATGAGCGTATCCGGGCGGAGCGCGCCGGCGTTGTGCGCAAGAACAATGAATGAGATCAAGATATTTTCGCCCAGCCGGTGCAGGCGCTCGCGAAGCGGCAGCGGATGCGGCTCCGGGATCGTTTCAAATCCGTAATAAGCCATGATGCGGGCGAGTTGCCCGCTCTGCGACTTCGTCGCGGAAGGAACGAGGCCGCAGACGACGGCGATGTCGGCGAGATCCGGCCGCCCGGCGAGATAATGGGCGAGCTCATCAAGCGACACGCCGATGGCCCGTTGCATGCGGCGCGCCCAGGCGATGGTCGCGCCATCTTCCGGCAACGTCGGTATCTGCTCGTTCCAGAAATGCAGACGGGCCACGCGATCGCCCGGGCGGACGAGCGCGCCGTCGCGCAATGTCAGTTCGTACGCCGCGCGGGTGATGTCGAGACGGAAAACACAGGCCGGATTGCGGGTATATTCAAACACCGCCTGACGCCGGCGCTGCCGAACGTCAAACGCGGAAAGCGCCTCAACCAGCCATCGACGGCTGTACGGCGCGCGCGGCTTTTGTTGTGCGGAATCGCACGCCGCCATCGAGCGGACCTCCCCGCCTAGCTCGCGAAACAAACTCCCCGCCCGCGAAAGGGTGCCGGCGGGCATGCACAATATAGCCGGATTTCCGCCAACTTTGCGAGCCCCCGCGGCGCGCGCTCCTACGCTATTTGGGCGTGTCGCCGTAGACGGTTGCAAGCGTGCTCTTGACCACGAGCGCAACCGGAACGGCGAGGATGACGCCGGGAATGCCGAGCACCACGCCGCCGGCGAGGAAACAAAAAATAATCAGAACCGGATGCACGTGTGCTGCCCGGCCGAGAACGACCGGGCCGACGATCTGATCGATCGACAGCCGAAGCAGCGTCGCATAAGCCGCGTATTCGAAGATGTTGATGATGCCGGTTGCTGTGCGCAGCGAGACGAGGCCCGCAAGGATGGCCGCGCTGGTCGGCCCGATCACCGGCACGATTTCCAGGATCCCGGTGAGCAGCGCCAGGAAAACCGCGTGGTTGATCCCGAGGATCACGCCAAGCCCGACATAGGCGGCGATGGTGGCATAGACGACGACCGCAAGCACGCCGATAAAATAGCGCAGCAGCACCGGGTCGAGCCGCGTCCAGATGCGCGCCACCAAGGGGCGGCGATGCGGCGGCACGATCCAAAAAATGCCGTGTGCAACCTGCCGTCCGCTCACCAGGAAGTAGAACAACAGGACGACGGTCAGGAACGCTCCCATGACGAAAGCCAGGCTGTACTCGGTCAACAGGCCGAGCTGGTCGGACTGGCCGGCCCAATCGCGCAACCGGTTGAGCGCGCCTTCAGCGATGTCGTGCGCATTCACGGTCGAGCCGAACAGGCTGATCGGCTGGTCGCCGATGGCCTGACGGGTAAAGTTCTCGATGATGCTTTGCAGATCGGCGGCGATGCCGCGGCCTTCGACCAGCAGCCTTTGGCTGGCGAAGACGAGCACCAGGGCCGTCACGCCGAACAGAAGCAGGAACAACACCACCGCGAGCAATACGCGCGGCAGTCCGGTCCGCTTGGCCGCCCAGTCGAGAACCGGCGTCAAGATGTACGCGACGATGCCGGCGAGCACGAAGGGCAGCAAAATCAGTTTGATGAAATAGAGAAAGATGGTCAGGACGACCGCGCCGATCATGATGGCGCGGGTCTCTCCGGAATCGAGCGGGCCGGCGCCACGGGCGCGCTCGATCGCGCGTTGCTCGTCGCTGCGTTGACGCGGTAATTTCATGAATAGATTCGCCCCTTCCAGGTCACCCGGCCGCTGAGCCGGCGGCGCACACTGTCGAGAGCCATGAGGGCTCCCACCGTGTAGCCGAGCGGAAAAACGAAACCGTACCAGAAAGGAATGCGGAAATAGAATGCCGCCGCAATGTGCAGCCCAATGGCGGCGCCCGAGCCGGCCAACGCGAGCAGGGTTGCCGACAGCGCGGCGTCGGCACCGCTTCGCAAAGCCAACACATCAAACAGCGGGAGCAAGTAAGCCGCCCAGGCGACGATCACCGTCGCCAGCGCCACGCCCAAGGTCGTGGCCGGACCACCGAATGTATCCACCAGATTCTTGGCGAGCCCCGGCCACAGCGTCCCCCAGCCGGTATACATTCGCGTCGCCAGCATCTTGTCGCCGCCCATCAGCAGGACCGCATGGCCCGACTGCTTGAGCCGCCGGGCGAATTCCAGGTCCTCGCAAATCGCCGTGCAGACGGCCGTATGCCCGCCGACCGCTTCGTAGGCGTCGCGGCGGACCAGCATGAATTGTCCGGTGGCGCTGACCTCGCGGCCGGAGCGGGCCTGCGACTGGCGCAGGTCCTGCAGGAAGGACAAGAGAATGAGGCCGCAGGGGAGAATGAGCCGTTCGGCGACGCTTTTCAGCTCCTGACGCGGCATCAGCGAGAGCAGGTCGAGATGCCGCCACAAGGCGGCCTGCCAGGCGCTCGACAGCGCGTAAGGCGACGCCGTCACGTCGGCATCGATGAAGCACAGCCATTCGCTTTCCGGCGCCGCCGCCCGCGCGCCGATGGCGCAGGCGTGCGCTTTGCCGATCCAACGCGGCGGCAATGGCGGGCTTCTGATCAGCGCGATCCGCGGATGCGTGCGGGCCAGATCCTCGACAATGGCGGCGGTGCGATCGGCCGAGTGATCGTCGACCACCACCACATGCAAGCGCTCGTCCGGATAATCCTGCGCGAGCAACGAACCAAGGCACGTGCCGATATTGGCTTCCTCGTCGCGCGCCGGAACGACCACGGTGATGTGGGGCACACGCTCAGCCGGCGGCAACACGGCGCGGTCGAGCCGGGGGAGAAGCCCGCGCTGCTGGACAGCCCTCGCGATCAGCCACGCCATGACCGCGAGCCATAAGGATGAGAACAGAAGCTCCACAGCCTTACCGCTACCGCGCGCCCCAACCCGGTCGGGCTGGCGCTCGGAGGGGCCAACCCTTGGGGCCGCTTTCGGGTTCCGGCTATGGTACCTCCCCGGCGGAGCTTGTGGATGGCCTATTTTGCCGGCACCACCAGGGAATGGCGCTCGTCGGCCGCCAGGCATTGGGCTTCGGGATAGCCCAATTCCTTGCGCACCATGTTGGTGCCGAGCACGAGCGAGACCATTTTGTAGTAGGCGTGCCGGCGGCTCATCCCCTCGCGGCCCATGCCGCAATCGGACGAGATCACCAGCCGCTCCGGCGGGATGTATTTGAGCGCGGCACGGATTTGCGCCGCCACCTCGTCCGGGCTTTCCACCTGCAGCGTGTGATGGTCGATGACGCCGACGGCGATCTTCTTCCCGGTGATGCTCTTGCCGATCGCTTCCAGATCGATGCCGCCGGAGCTTGCGGATTCGAAAGTGATCACATCGGCATCGATGGTGTTGTAGATCTCGAGCGACGGCTTGTAGGTCTGCACCTTGGCGAACATGCGCTGCTGCGAAGGATTGCCCCAGCAGGAATGCGCCCAGACTTCGGTCTTGGCGCGCAGCCCTTTCACCGTGCGGTTGAACACCTCGACCATTAATTCGAGCGTGAGCACCTTGTCCTGAATGCCCCGGGCGGCCGCCAGATGGATTTGCGGCTCCTCGATCTGGATCACCGGACAGCCGGCGTCGGCGAGCTCGTTGTATTCTTCGTTGAAGGCATCGGCGATGGCGAACATGCGCTCGGGCAGGGTCTTGTAGTATCGGTCCTGCGACGCGAACGCGACGATCTCCGCCGACACGGCGCCGAATTTCACCGGACGCTTGGTGAGCCGCTGCGCGGTCTTCCACAAAGTGGTGTATTGCAGGTCGCCGCGCCCGACCGGGCCGATGATGACCGGCATCACCCGCGATTCCAGATAGTCATGCAGAATGTGGCCGCGCGGAAACCAGAGACCGCCGCGCCCGGCCGGCGTCGGCCGCGGATCGCCGCGCTCATAGCCCGCCATATGATGCGGCGGATAGCTGGTCCAGCTCTGGCCGCCGACGTCATCGTCGAAACGGCAATCGCCGTCGGTCACGATGTCGAGCCCGGCCAGTTCCTGCTCGCGCAGATAGCAGGACAACGCGTCGATATATTGCTCGCGGTAACGGCGGCTTACCATCGCGTCGAGGAACATGCGGGTACCGAGATTTTCCGTGTACCAGCTCGGCCGCGGCAGCGAGCCGGTAATCGTCGTCGGCAGCATGATGTCCTTCGTCGCGCGATACATTGCAAAGCCTCCCAAATTTCGGTCGCACCAAGATTTCCCGCGGCGAGACGCTTCACTTAAAGCTTCGCCGGTCTTACTCGATTGTATAGCGGTAGTCGGTTAAGCAGCAAAACGCCGCGGCGGCAATGGCCTCGCGCGTGTTCTACGCGGTTTCAGATCGCGTGGGCGCTCGCCCCGGAGTGGGCGAGAATTTCCATTTGATCGGCCGAGGCAGATAGCGTCCGCGCGGCGCGCCGACAACGTCGCCCTGATGATAGATCAAGGCGCCGCGCAAGAATGTGCTCTTGACCCGGCCGGTGAGCTCCTGGCCCTCGAAGGGCGAATAGCCCTGCTGGGATTCCGACTCGGCGGCGCGCACCGTGAAGCTTTCATGCGGATCGACCAGAACGATGTCGGCATCGTAGCCGGGGGCTATGTCGCCCTTGTTGAGCAACCCGAACCGCCGCGACGGCGTCCAGCTCAGCAGCTCGGCCATGCGGTTATAGGAAAGGCCGCGCTTGCTGCCTTCGCTGATCACGCCCGAGAGCAGACATTCGGTGCCGCCGAAGCCGGATTTCGCCAACCAGATATTGTTCGGATCGTCCTTCGACCATTTCTGCTCGGCCGAGCAGCAGGCGTGATCGCTGACGATCCAATCGATCTTGCGGTCAAGCACCGCCTGCCACAGCGCCTCGACATCTTCGCGCGGGCGGATCGGCGGATTGACCTTGGCGTGCACGGCGCATTCGCAATCGGTGTCGAGCAGAAGATGGCCGACGGTCACTTCCCTCCGGAACGCGATATGCGGGAAGACCTGCTGCATGGTCCAGGCCGCATCGACCGCCTTGCGCGAGCTCAGATGCAGCAGGTTGATGTTCATGCAATTGGTTTCGTTGGCGAGATAGGACGCGATCCACACCGCGAGCCCTTCGGAGTGCGGCGGCCGCGCAGCGCTATACGCGCGCAAGCCGGTGAGCTTGCCTTCGCGCTCGACCAGCGTCGTGTAGGCGTTGAGAATATCGGCGAGCTCGCAATGCAGGCTGACACTGATGTGGTCGGCAAGTTCCGGGTGCTTCTCCACGATCGCGCGTGCCGAGCGCATGATGAATTCGAAATGCGCGATGTCGTAGCGGTCGTCCGGGCCAAGCATGAGGAATTCGTTCTGCGAGGCCGATTTGCCGTGCAGGCCGTAACCGCCATAGAACATGAAAATCTTGAACGACGTCACGCCGTGCTCGACCGCGAGATATTCCATCTCGCCAAGGTGGCGGTTTTCGATCGGCGCGATGTGATAGCCGTAATCGACGAAGAAGCGTCCCTCGGAGAGCTTCAGGATTTCAGGCATCACTTCGCGATACGGCCCGCCGCGATTCATATAGTAGGCGCCCGTGCGGATGTAGTTGAGGCTCGACGTGACGCCGCCCATGGCGGCGGCCTTGCTTTCGCTCACCGCATCCTGCGCGAGCGGCCGGTATATGCCGACATGCATGTGTGCATCGACGCAGCCCGGGAAGGCCAATAGCCGTTTGGCATCGAACGCTTCGTTGGCATCCTCCGCGCGGATTTCCGGCGCGAGCCGCGCCACGCTGCCGTCCTTGATGCCGATGTCGAGACAGTCCACGCCGGCTTGGTTCGGTCGGACGACGCGGGCGTTCTTGATGACCAGATCGAATATTTTCATTTGCAGCTTCTCACTTTCCTAACAACGGAGATTGCATCGACAGCGCGCGCAATCTTTGATGACCTCATCGCCGGCCCGACGTGCGGCCGGGGTCCGGCTCAGTCCCGGCGTAGCGCTTGCCGCGCTCCAGCATCTCGGGCGTGCCGATCAGCCCGTTGAGCGCATCGAAATCGAACATGCGCGCGCGGAACGGCTCGGTGCTGCTGTGGGCCTTGAGCGAGGCGTAAAAATCCTCGGCCGATTTGGCGAGGGTGCGCACGATCGCGCCGGGAAAGATCACAAGCGCGAAACCCAAGCTTTCAAGCTCGCCGGCCGGCAGCAGCGGCGTCTTGCCGCCCTCCACCATGTTCACCATCAGCGGAACGGATTTGGACGCGCCTTTGCCGAGCCGTTGGGTGATGCGGCTGAGCTCGTCGCGCTGGCGCGGCGCTTCGACGAACAGCACATCGGCGCCCGCTTCCCGATAGAGCTCCGAGCGCGCCAAGGCACGGTCGAAGCCTTCCACTGCGACGGCGTCGGTGCGTGCGATGATCAGCGTCTGAGATGATGCGCGCGCATCAACCGCCGCTTTGATCTTGCTGGCCATTTCCTCCGCCGGGACCAGCACCTTGTCGTCGAGATGGCCGCAGCGTTTGGGAAAGTCCTGATCCTCGATCTGAATCGCGTTGGCGCCGGCGCGTTCCAGAAGGCGCACGGTGCGCTGCACATTGAGCGCACTGCCGTAGCCGGTGTCAGCATCGACAATGAGATGTGCGCCGACGCGGTCGCGAATGAGCGCGACGGTTTGCACCACCTCGCTCATCCCGACCAGGCCGATGTCCGGACGGCCGAGCCGCGTGTAAGCGATGCCAGCGCCGGAGACGTAAAGCGCTTCGAAGCCCGCGCGCTCGGCGATGAGCCCGGTCAGAGCGTCATACACGCCGGGGGCGATCAGGATTGGTGACCGAGCGAGACGGGCGGATAGCGGATTTACATTCATGCGTGAGATTCCCGAGGTCAAAGTCCCAAATAAGCGCGTCTGAGCTGCGGGTCGGCGCCGATGGCGGCGGCGGGGCCCGACATGACGCATTGCCCTTCGGCGAGGATGTAGGCGCGGGCGGCGATATCGAGGCTCTGCACCACATTCTGCTCGACCAGAAGAACGGCGACGCCCTGCGCGTGGATGCGCGCGATCAGCGCAAACAATTCCTCGACCAGAAGCGGCGACAGGCCGAGCGACGGCTCGTCGAGAATGAGCAATTTCGGCTCGGCCATCAGCCCGCGGCCGATGGCGAGCATTTGCTGTTCGCCGCCTGAGAGCGTGCCGGCCGCTTGCGCGCGCCGTTCATGGAGGCGTGGGAAGATCGCAAATACCCTATCGCGATTGACGGCGCGGCGG
The DNA here is from genome assembly GCA_035566615.1 of Xanthobacteraceae bacterium. Classification (GTDB taxonomy): domain Bacteria; phylum Pseudomonadota; class Alphaproteobacteria; order Rhizobiales; family Xanthobacteraceae; genus BOG-931. The sequence goes on along the minus strand of DATMQV010000006.1, from coordinate 3,663 downwards.
GCGGCGGCGCGGCGATAGCTGCCGAGAACAAGATTGTCGCGCACCGACAGGTTCGGGAAAATCCGCCGGCCCTCGGGAACGTGAATGAGGCCACGGGCGACAATCGCCGCCGGCTTCTCACGCTCAATCGCGGCGCCGTCGAACAGGATCGCGCCGCTACGCGCACGCACGATGCCGGAGATGGTGCGGTTGAGTGTCGATTTGCCGACGCCGTTCGAGCCGAGCACGGCGACGATCTCGCCCGGCTCGACTTTCAGATCGACGCCGCGCAGCACGTCGGTGTCGCCATACCCGGCGCACAGCGCGCGAATGTCGAGAAGCGGCTCAGGGGACGTCGTCTCAATGGACATGCGCGTCCCCAACCTTGGCGGCAGCGCCGTGACCGAGATAGGCTTCGACGACCACCGGATCGGCAACCACTTGCGCCGGACTGCCCTGCGCGATGATGCGGCCCTCGGCGAGCACGAACACGTGTTCGGCGAGGCTCATCACCGCCTGCATCACATGTTCGATCATCAGCAGGGCAATGCCGCTCGCCGACAGCGCGCGGATCACTGGCACGACGTCGCGGATTTCCGACGGGTTGAGCCCGGCAAGGACCTCATCGAGCAGAAGAAGCTTCGGCCCGGTCGCGAGCGCGCGCGCGAGCTCGAGACGTTTTCGGCCGGCGACGGTCAGCGCGTGCGCGGGCCGATCGAGCATGTCGCCAAGGCCGACGTCGCGCCCCACCTGCTCGGCAAGTTCGAGCGCCGCGGCGCGAGCCGGATGGCGCAGGTACGCGCCGACCAGGATATTGTCGCGCACCGACAAGCCGGCGAACGGCTGCACGATCTGAAAGGTGCGAGCGATGCCGCGCCGGGCAAGCCGGTGGGGCGGCTCGCCGGTGACATCGTGGCCGGCATAACGAACCTTTCCGGCACTCGGCTTCAGGAAGCCCGAGATCAAGGAAAACAGCGTCGTCTTGCCGGCGCCGTTCGGGCCGATCAGCGCCGTGATGCGGCCGGCGTCAGCCGACAGCGAAGCGGCGTTGACCGCCAGCAGGCCGCCGAAGCGGCGCGAAACGCCTTCGACCGAAAGAAGCGGCTCAGCCACGGGCCACCTCCCCGATCGGCGGGCATAGCTTGGTGCGGCGCACGAAATATGTGCGCATGTCGGCGCAGGCACTGACCAATCCGCGCGGCGCGAAGCGGATGACCAGGACGAGCACAGCGCCATAGATCATCAGATCAAGACCGGGCACATCGCCAGTCACAAGCTTGATACCTTCGCCCAGGAGTTTCACGACCAGCGCACCGGCCAAAGCGCCGAACACCGTGCCGACGCCGCCGATGATCGGCGTCAGCAGCGCTTCGATCGAGATCCAGGTGCCATAGGCGATGCCGGAATCGATGAACAGAAAATATTGCACGTAAAAACATCCGGCCGCTGCGGTGATGGCGGCCGACACAACCATGGCGGCAAGCTTGACCGCGAAGGCGTCGACGCCGAGCGCCATTGCGGCTTCCTCATTCTCGCGCACGGCAATCAGCCAGGCGCCAAAGCGCGAACGCTCGAGCAGTTGGGCGATCACGAGCGACACGGCGACAAGCGCAAGGATGACCAGATAGAAGACCGTCCGGCTTTGGAACTGGAACGCCTGCGCGCGCAGATCGAGCTTGACCAGGAGACCGACGCCCGCTCCGGTGATCGGCGTAACGCTGCCGACGATGCGCAGCACTTCGGCGAAGGCGAGCGTCACCAGCGCAAAATAGGAGCTGCGCAGGCCGGCGCGGAACGTGAGCGCGCCGATGATTGCGCCTACCGCGGCGCCCGCCGCGATGCCGGCGGCGAAACCGATCCAGGCGTTGACGCCGTAATGCACTTGCAGGATCGCGGTGGCGTAGGCGCCGGTGCCGAAGAAGGCGGCCTGGCCGAAGGAATATTGACCGCCATAACCACCGAGGATGTTCCAGCCCTGGCCGGCAAGCGCGATCAGGAGCGTGACGACAAGAAAGTTGAGGACGACATTGGAGTGAACAAACAGCGGCACCACGGCGAGCGCCGCCACCACGACGATGATCGGCAAAAATGCCTTCATGCGCTGGCTCCAAACAGCCCGCGCGGCCGCACCAAAAGAACGACGATGAAGATCAGAAAGATACCGACCTGGCCGAGCGATTCACCAAAATAGAAGCCAGCGAGGCTTTCAACGACGCCGATTACCAGTCCGCCGATGAGCGCGCCCGGGACCGAGCCCATGCCGCCCAGCACGACGATGGTGAAGGCGACGAGCACGAACGCATTGCCGGCGCGCGGATTGGCGTAATAGGTCGGGATGAGCAAACAGGCGGCGATGGCGACACACGCTGTGCCAAGCCCGAAGGTGATCGCATAAATGTGCGCGACATCGATGCCGGCAAGTTGCGCGCCGAGTTTCTCCTTGGCTACGGCGCGGATCGCTTTGCCGGTATCAGTCAACGCCATGATCAGCCATAGCACGAGCGCGACGACAAAAACCGCCAGGAAGGAAATGAGCCGCGGCAGCGCAATGAAGGTGAAGCCGAGATCGACGCTTTTGAAGCCGTAAGCAAGATCGATCGTGCGGGTGTCGGCGTGGACGGCGTAAAGAAGTGCGTTCTCGATCAGCACCGCCAATCCGAGCGTCACCAGCAGCATGTTGCGATCATCGCCGTGCGATGCCGGTCCGATCACAAAACGCTGCAAACCATAGCCGAGCGCAAAGAATGCCGGCGCGATCAGAAATGCGGCGAGGTAGGGATCAAGGCCGAGTTTTTGAAAGGCGAAGAAAGCCGCGAACAGCGCGGCGCTGAGCAACGCGCCATGCGCGAAGTTGATAATGTGCAGCACTCCGTAAATCAGCGTCAGCCCGAGCGCGACCAACGCATAGACCGCACCGGTCATCAGGCCGTTGACGATGGCTGTGAGCAATATGACGGGAGAGAGCACGTTGGTAACTAGCTGACGCCGCTTTGTACAAACTCGTCATTGCGAGGAGCCAACGGGTTCGGCCCGAAGCGGCCGGCCCGATGACAAGCGCCGCGACGAAGCAATCCAGCCTCGCGTCGAAAGGCTGGATTGCTATGCTTGCGCTCGCAATGACGTGACAAAGCCTGCCCCTACGCCGGCATCGGGAACACCGCCTTCGCGATGGCGAATTCGGGCGGCAGGATGGCCTTGATGTCGTTGTCGAGCACTTGCGTGTTGACCGGCGCCGCGCCCTGGTTCTGACCGTTGACGAACTTGGTCGGCCCATACGGCATGATCGGGCTGGAGAAGGTCGAGCTTTCCAACGCCGCGATGATTTTCGCCCGATCGGGCGACGCGGCGCGTTCGAACGCGTCCGCCACGAGCAGCACCGCGCTGTAGTTCAGATAAAGCTCGTAGGTGAAGAACTGGCCCTTGTCCTCGACCTTCTTCTTCAGCTCCTGCGCCTTGGCGCTCTTGGGATTGAACCAGTGATTGCAGTCCATGATGTATTTGGCGGCATCGGGAAACTCCTTGACGAACTTGTAGGAGGAGGCGGCGCCGCCGAGCACCGAGTAGATGCCCTTGGGCCGCACCCGCTGCTCCTGCATCGTGCGCGCGAGCAGGACATATTCGTTGTAGTAGTTCGCGGGTATGACGAGGTCGGGGTTCTGCGCCCTGATCTTGAGCACGACGTTG
>DATMQV010000005.1:0-3687 GCA_035566615.1 Xanthobacteraceae bacterium | reverse complement strand
CCTACGGCGTCGAAGGCGCCGCGCAACGTTATTTCGGCAAGTCGGCGCGCCACCTGACGCTCGCTGAAGCCGCAATGCTGGCGGGGCTTGTGCAATCGCCTTCGCGTCTTGCTCCAAGCCACAATCCGGACGGCGCCGAGCACCGCGCCCGCGTCGTGCTCGGCGATATGGCGGACCAAAAACTCGCGAGCGAGGATGCCGTACGGGTCGCGCTGGCGCATCCCGCGCACGCGGTGAAATCGGCGACCACCGGCTCGGTCAATTATGTCGCCGACTGGGTCATGGATGCCGTCAACGACGTCATCGGCCGTTTCGATGAGGATATCGTCGTGGAGACCTCGATCGAGCCGCCATTGCAAGCCGCGGCCGAGCGCGCGCTTGCGGAGGTGCTGGCGCAGAAGGGTGAAAAATTCGGCGTCGGCGAAGGCGCGCTGGTCGCGATGACGCCGGACGGCGTGGTGCGGGCGCTGGTCGGCGGCAGAAGCTACGCCGAAAGCCAATTCAATCGCGCCATCGCCGCCAAGCGGCAGCCGGGCTCGGCGTTCAAGCCTTTCGTCTATCTCACGGCGCTCGAGCACGGCCTAACGCCCGACACCGTCAGAGAAGACAGCCCGATCGCGGTGCGCGGCTGGAAGCCGGAAAACTACGAACACGAATATATGGGACCGGTGACGCTCACACAGGCGCTCGCCAACTCGCTCAATACCGTCTCGGTGCGCCTGACGCTTGAATTCGGCCCGGCCGCCGTCATTCGCACCGCCTATCGGCTCGGCATCAACTCCCTGCTTGAACCCAACGCATCGATCGCGCTCGGCACTTCCGAGGTCTCACCGATCGAGCTTGTTTCCGCCTACGCGCCATTCGCCAATGGCGGCTTTGCGATCTCGCCGCATGTGATCGCGCGCGTGCGCTCGACCGACGGCAAGCTGCTTTATACGCGGCCGAACCAGGCACTGGGGCGGATCGTGGATGCACGTTATGTGGCGATGATGAATGGGATGCTGCACGAGACTTTGGTGAGCGGCACCGCGCGTCACGCCGATTTGCCCGGCTGGCCGGCAGCCGGCAAGACCGGCACCAGCCAGGATTACCGCGACGCCTGGTTCATCGGCTACACCGGCACGCTCGTCGCCGGCATCTGGCTCGGCAATGACGACAACTCGCCGACTCGCAAGCTGACCGGCGGCAGCCTGCCGGTGGAAATCTGGAGCCGGTTCATGAAATCGGCGCTCCAGGGCACCGCGCCTTCCGCCCTGCTCGGCGTAAGCGGCAGCGGCGGCTGGGCGCCTTCGTTCGGTGGCGCCTCGAACGGCTACGGCACGGGCGCGCAATCGGGCGCAGCGCCCGCACGGCCGCAGCAGCAAGAGCGCGGCGGCCTCGATACCTGGCTGCTCGACAAATTGTTCGGCCGGCACTGAGCGGGCGCGTCAGTCACTTGATGCCGTCGACCGCGTTCCAGGGGTGGCTCCGGGTCTCGAGATGCACATCGAGATCGCGTTCCGAAAAGGTGACGAGCTCGCTGTGGCCGAAGCCGTGCTCGTAGTCCAACACCGAGATGATGTCCGGCGCGATGCGCAGAAGCGCGACCCGCGTGGGCTTTGGCGCCGGCGCAATACGCAGGTGGCCGTCTTGCCGCGCCAGCGGCGCAGGCAAGGCGGCATATTCCGGAAACTTTTGCAGCCGCAGCGCGGCAATCTCGTCGAACTCGGATCGGTCGCTGACCTCGCTGGCATGCCCGGCGAGCGACAAGCCCCGCACCTGCATGGGATTTGCGGCATCGCTGCCGATCGCGATCGAAACGCGCGGGTCGCGCTGGATATTGGCGAATTTCTGCGTGCTGCGTGCCACAAAGCAGTACAGAAGGAAGCCGTCGTTGAGATAGCCGACCATCGTCGCTTGCGGCCAGCCGTCGGGCCGCAGCGTCGCCATGGTCATGACGCGATGCTCGTGGAGCAGGCGGAGGATCAGCGCCTTCAATCTCGGCATCATGACCGGTGTGGCCGTTGGAGCATCCATTACTCGGTCAGGCGCTTTGCGTCAGGGCAGATGAAACTCGACATTCACCTGCCCAGTGCCGCTGGACGGAAAATAGTCGCAAAGCCGCTCGGCAGTACCGCGATAGTCTTCCCAGCCGAGCATGCCGAACAGCATCGCGGTATCGGCCATCAAAGCTTCGCCGCTGCACTTGGTGGCGTATTCCGGCAATAGACCGACGAACTCCCGATAGCGGCCGGCGTCCCACAATTCGAGAACGCGAAGATCCATCTGCCGGTTGAACTCGCTCGAGACGACGTCCCACTGGCCTTCGCCGACCTGGCGATTGCTGATCACCTTGTGCGAAAGCGAGCCGCTCGCCAGAACCGCAACATTGGCGTTCGAGCGTACGATCGCACGGCGGCAGGCTTCGCCGAATTTGCGGTTCTCCTCGATGCTGGCGAAAAGCGGCGAAGCGACCGGCAATACCTTCGCGGCGCCATCCGCATTCATGTAACGCATCGGAACGATGCTGCCGTATTCGAGCGCGAGGCTCTTCACCCGGTGCGCATGGACCTCGAGACCGTCGGCCGCCGCTTCCACGGCAATCATGTCGGCGAGTGTAGGGTTTCCAGGATAGTCGTAGCTCAAATCCTGGATCATGTGCGGCGCTTCGTGGCTGGTGTAGCTGCCCGCGTGGTGCCCGTTGGCGCTGATGTGAAAACCGAAATTCGACAGCCAGTGCGTATCGAAAATCAGGAACGTATCGGCGTGCCTGTCGCGGGCACGCCGGCCAATCTCCTTGAGCGACTCGATCGCGGCCGCGCGACGGCCTTTCAGCGCGCCCTCCCGCTCCGAGAGAAGGAGAGACGGCACGTGCGTAACCTTGGCGGCTAGCACCACCTCGCCCATCGCCCTCCCCTCGCAAGCTTGTTAAATCACCACTCTTGCCGCGCGGTCCAAGGCAGCGTGTTCAGCGCGGTCAGCGTCTGCGCATTCGGGCAATAATCCTTCCAGACCGGGTCGGCAGGATTGCGCGCAAGATCGCCGGCGCAGCGCTTCTTGCAGTCGCACATGCTGCAAACCCGCTGCAAATCTTGGAATGTGGCGCGCTCGACGCGCGCAACCTCGTTCTGGTCGAGGTCGAGCACCTCCATGCGGCGGCACAAAAGATCGGCCGATTCCGGCCCCCGGCTCGCAAGCCTGTAGAGCTCCGTGCTCGATACGCCGATATCGTGCGCCATGCGTTCCAGCCCTTCGGCGCCGCACTCCGCGAGCGTCGATTGCGAACGGGTCAAGCCGCGATACCACTGCCGAATGGCTTCAAACGGGGAATGAGTCTTCTGCTCGTTCAACATTCCACCCTCCTCTCCGACGGGGCGATCGTGACTGATGAAGCTTTGCAATGGCGGCGCGTTACCCCCGTAACTAAATCAGGTGGTGACTCTTTATCACTCTTGATGACTGTAGTAACGCGTCGTATCACGTTTCGCTTGCCATATCGCGCAATAGTGCCTATTGGTGGTAACTCTGGGTAACAGTAGCAGACGGGGTATTGCTGTTACCCACGTGTAACCCAGCGAGGTACCATGGCGCGGCTGACCGACATAGCGATCCGAAATCTGAAGCCTGATACAGTCCGGCGCGAAATCCCCGACCAGCATCAGCGTGGCTTGTACGTCGTCCTGCAGCCGACCGGCCGCAAGGTTTTCT
>DATMQV010000004.1:0-5385 GCA_035566615.1 Xanthobacteraceae bacterium | reverse complement strand
GACAGGATCGAGAACATGAACTCGATGTCGATCACCGCCTGTTTGATCTCGCGATAGACCAGGCCCATGAAATTCAGCGGCTGATAGAGCTGAATCATCATGGCGTTGATCATGACGAAATCGCCGACCGTATTGGTGCCGCTTTGAATGCCGTAGGCGCACAGCACCATCGCGGCCGACAGCCCGATGGTGAAGATGATGGCCTGCCCGGCATTGAGCACGGCAAGCGAGGTGTAGGCTTTGACGCTCGCCACCTCGTAGCGTTCCATCGAGCGGTCGTAGCGCCTGGCCTCGCGCTCCTCGGCGGAGAAATATTTGACCGTCTCGTAGTTCAGCAGCGAGTCGATTGCCTTGGCGTTGGCGTCGGTGTCGCTCTCGTTCATCGAGCGGCGAATGTTGATGCGCCATTCGGTGGCGTAGAAGGTGAAGCCGACATAGAGCGCGACCGTCAGCAAAACCACGACCAGGTAGCGCCAGTCGAAGTGGAACAGCAGCACCCAGCCGACCAGCACCACCTCGACGATGGTCGGCATCAGCTGCAGCAGCAACATGCGCACGATGGTCTCGATGCCGTTGCGGCCGCGCTCGAGCACGCGCGTCAGCCCGCCGGTCTTGCGCTCGAGATGAAAGCGCAGCGACAGCAGATGCATGTGCTCGAAGGTGAGAAACGCGAGCCGGCGCACCGCATTCATCGCCACCTTGGCGAAAATGCCGTCGCGCCATTGCGTGAGCACGCCCATCAGGATGCGCATGCCGCCATACGCAAGCGTCATCATCACCGGCGTCGCCAGCGCCCAGGCGAGCCAGTCGTTGGGTCCGATCGGCGCGGTACCGTGGCCCGCCAGCGCATCGGTTGCCCATTTGAAGGTAAACGGCACCGCGATGGTCGCGAGCTTGGCGACGAAAATCAGCACGGTCGCGAACAGAACGCGCGCCTTCAAATCGGCGCGGTCGGACGGCCAGATATAGGGCCACAGGTTGAACAGCGTCGAGAATAGAGACCAGCCCTCGGCCTTCACATGGCGGTCCTGGCGGATCGGGGCAGTCGCGAATTCTCTCATATGCAAAGCGCGAAATGGTGATGCGGGGACTGAAGGCGGGCACGAAGCACGACCGGCGTGCTACCGCCGTTCGTTCATATAAAGATTCTTCCTCGCTTCCGCACCGGCACGGGGCTTGCTCTACTAGGCCTAAATGGCTTGCGCCGGGAGCGAATCGCCGCCACATGTATCGTTTCGAGAGTAGGTATCTATGAGCAAAATCAATGCGATCTGCGTTTATTGCGGATCAAGCCCCGGAACTGACCCAGCCTTTGTGGAAGCCGCCCGAGATTTCGGCAAAATCCTCGCCCATAGCGGCATCCGGCTGGTTTGGGGCGGCGGTTCCGTGGGCCTTATGGGCGCCATTGCGTCGTCGGTGATCGAGCACGGCGGCGCTGCGACCGGCATCATTCCAGAATTCCTGACCGCCAAGGAGCGGCCGCGGCGGCTCGCCCAGGAGCAGATCATCACCCGCGACATGCACGAGCGAAAAAGCACGATGTTCGACCGGGCCGACGCGTTCGTCGCCTTGCCGGGCGGCATCGGGACGCTGGAAGAGCTGGTCGAGCAAATGACCTGGGCGCAGCTCGGCCGTCACAAGAAGCCGATCCTGATCGCCAATATCAACGGCTTCTGGGACCCGCTGCTGTCGTTGCTTGCCCACATGCGCGTGGCAGGGCTCGTGCCGCCGCCGTCGCGCGGCGTCGATTTGCTGGTCGTCGAGCGCGTTGGCGACATTTTGCCGAAGCTGCATGAAGCCGTGCGCGGCGTGAGCGAAGCGCAAAAGCAAATGGCGGTGCCGGCCGAGCGGTTGTAGCCGTCCGTCATTCCGGGGCGCGCCGAAAGGCGCGAGCCCGAAATCCATACCCACGCGCCAACCGGCTGCACTCTGTATAAAGCCTATTAGTCAGCGAATATGGATTCCGGGCTCCTCGCTGCGCTCGGCCCCGGAATGACGGCTACTCCGCCTTGTCCCGCACGAACGTCACCGCTTCGATGCGGTTGCCGTCGGGATCGCGGACGAAGGCCGCGTAATATCCTTCGTGATAGTGCGGCCGCGGGCCTGGCTCGCCGTTGGAAGCGCCGCCTTCTTTCAGCGCGGCGGCATGAAAAGCATCGACCGATGCCGGATCGGGCGCGCGCAGACAGATGTGCACGCCGCTGTCCTCGGCCACGCGCCCCATCGCCTCGCGTATGTTGATCCAGAACTCAGGATATTTCTTGCCGAAGCCGATCGCGGCGCCCTGCCATTCCTTCAGTTTGGACAAGCCAAGCGGCGCGAGCGCGGCGGTGTAGAACTTCTCGCCTTTTTTCAGATCTCGCACGGCGATGGAAATGTGATCGATCATGTTGTTTCCGCCCCTCAGTTCCTCTCCCCGTTGTGGGGAGGGGTTAGGGATGGGGGTCGCGAGGTCTTGCGAAAGCGAAGACACAAGCACGTGCCGTCGTCGATTTCTCGCACCACCTCCCGACCCCCTTGCTGCCCTCCCCCACAAGGGGGAGGGAAAGTGTCACGCCGGCGCGCCGGATTTGATGAGCTTGTAGACGATCGAATCCATCAGCGCCTGGAACGAGGCGTCGATGATGTTGGACGACACGCCGACCGTCGTCCAATGGTCGCCAGTCTCGTCGGAGCTTTCGATCAAAACCCGCGTCACGGCCTCCGAACCACCATTGAGGATACGCACGCGATAGTCGCTGAGCTCGAGTCCGTTGATGTGGCTTTGATACTTGCCGAGATCCTTGCGCAGCGCGAGGTCGAGCGCGTTGACGGGGCCGTTGCCTTCGGCGGCCGAGATCAGCACCTCGTCGCCGACTTTTACCTTCACCACCGCCATGCTGACGGTGACGCGCTCGCCCTTGGCGCTGATGCGCTGCTCGACGGTGACGTCGAATTTCTCCACATCGAAATAGCGCGGCACCTTGCCGAGGAGCCGCCGCGCAAGCAGCTCGAACGATGCGTCGGCGGTCTCATAGGCGTAGCCGATGGCTTCGCGCTCTTTCACTTCGTCGAGGAGCCGCGGCAGGCGCGGATCATCCTTGTCGACGGCAAAGCCGATGCGGTCGAGTTCGGCCAGCAGGTTCGAGCGGCCCGACTGGTCGGACACCAAAAGCTTGCGCTTGTTGCCGACCTGCTCGGGCGCGACATGCTCGTAGGTCGCCGGATCCTTGATGATGGCCGAGGCGTGAATGCCGGCCTTGGTGGCGAACGCGCTCTCGCCCACATAGGGCGCGTGGCGGTCGGCCGCGCGATTGAGGATATCGTCGAGGCCGTGCGAGATGCGCGCGATATGGCCGAGCGCCTCGTCGGAGACGCCGATCTCGAATGTCTGCGCGTATTCGGCCTTCAGCTTCAGCGTCGGGATGATGGAGATGAGATTGGCATTGCCGCAGCGCTCGCCGAGCCCGTTGAGCGTGCCTTGAATCTGACGCGCGCCGGCGCGCACGGCGGCAAACGAGTTCGCCACCGCATGCTCGGTGTCGTTGTGCGCATGGATGCCGACATGATCGCCGGGGATCTGCTTGCACACCTCGCCGACGATCTTCTCCACTTCGTGCGGCAGCGTGCCGCCGTTGGTATCGCACAGCACGACCCAGCGCGCGCCTTCGTCGTATGCCGCCTTGGCGCAGGCAAACGCGTAGCCCGGATTGGCCTTATAGCCGTCGAAGAAATGCTCGCAATCGAGCAGCACTTCGCGGCCCTTGGCCTTGGCGGCGCGCACGCTGTCGCGGATCGAGGCGAGGTTCTCCTCTTCGGTCGTTTCGAGTGCGACACGGACGTGATAGTCCCACGACTTGGCGACAAAGCAGATGGCGTCGGCCTCCGCGTCCAGCACGGCGGCGAGACCCGGATCGTTCGAGGCGGAGCGGCCCGGCCGGCGCGTCATACCGAACGCGGTTATTTTCGCGCGGGCCTGCCGGCGCTCCGCGAAGAAGCTCGTGTCCGTCGGATTGGCGCCGGGATAGCCGGCTTCGACATAGTCGACGCCGAGCTCGTCGAGCATGCGCGCGATCGTGACCTTGTCGGCGAGCGTGAAGTCGACGCCGTTCGTCTGCGCGCCGTCGCGCAGCGTGGTGTCGAACAAATAAAGCCGCTCGCGGGACATCAAACTCACCACAGATAATAGTTGGCCGCCAACGCCACCGCGACCAGGATCGCGATCAGCGCAATCGCGATATGATGGGTCCGCATGCCGAGGAATATTTCGCGCGCCATGTGCTTTTAATCCTGTCTCAACCCGAATAGAGCCGATAGACCGTGTAGAGGGCGACCACGACCGCAGCCGCAATCACCGCGTATTTCAGCACCACGTAATAGAGCCAATGACGCTGGAACGGCAGGTCGTCGCGTTTCATTGCGGCCTCCCCGATGCAGCGGCCACGAGCTGCTTCACCATCGTGGTGTTGGCGAACCATTCGCCGCCGAGCGGCACGGTGTTGCGGGTTTTCGCCACAAAGCCGCGCCGCTCGAAGAAGCCGCGCGCCGAGTCGCTCGCATCGACGGTGAGCTCTTTGCTGCCGCGGGCGGCGGCGAGCTTTTCCAGCGCATCGCAGAGCATGGCGGCTGCCCCCTGCCCGGCCGCGGCGGGATGCACATAAAGCATGTCGATGCGCGTATTGTCGGCAAGCGAGGCGAAGCCTATTGCGGCGCCGGCATGGGTCGCGACCAGCGTGAGATCGCGCGCCAGCCGCGCGCCGAAGGCTTCATCATCGTCGGCCGCCGAGGCCCAGGCTTCCTGCTGCGCCTCGCTGTAATCCTTACCGGCCAGTTCTTCGATGCTGGCGCGGAAGATCTCCGCCAGCATGGGCACATCGGTCGGCAGCATCGGCCGCATGGCGAGCTCTGTTTGCGGGCGGGCGATCATCGACACTGCTCCAACTCAGCCGAAAGCACGGTCAGAACCCCTTCGAGATTCGATAACACCTCGTTGTTCCAGAACCGCATCACGCGAAATCCGTTCGCCGCAAACCAGCGATCCCGCCATCGATCCTGCAACGAGCCGGCGTGCTGACCGCCGTCCACTTCGATGACCAGACGCGCTTCGAAATAAACAAAATCCGCAACGAAGCGATCGATCGGCACCTGGCGGCGAAACTTGAAGCCGGCGAATCTGCGGTCACGCAGGGCGAACCACAATTTGCGCTCGGCGTCGGTTATGCGAGCGCGCAACGCACGGGCTCGCCGACGCATCTCACCGGCGATGCTGCTCTTCCCCTCTCCCCGCGCGGGAGAGGACGGCCGCGAGCGCAGCGAGTGGCCGGGTGAGGGCCCGCGGGAGCCAGCACCGCCGAAGTCGACCGCACCGCCCGGGCCCTCGCCCGCCGCGCGAACGCTGCGCGTCCG
>DATMQV010000003.1:0-2189 GCA_035566615.1 Xanthobacteraceae bacterium | reverse complement strand
TGCTGCGCAGCCGCCGCTGTCGGTCGCGATGACAAAACTCACCGTCAATCGGCTGGCGCACGCACTTGATGATCTCGCCAGCCACATGGATGTCGACCAGTTCGCGCTGGCAAGTTTCAGCGAGGATCACAAGGAGGGCGTTGCCGCGTTTCTCGAGCGGCGCAAGCCGCGGTTCAGGGGACGGTGAGGGCGCAGGCCTGGCTCGTTCAACCCGGTTCGACGATGTTGATCGCCAACTTCACGATCTGGTCACGAACCCGTGCGCGTTCCGGCTGGCCTGCCGCCAATTCGGCATAGAAGGCAAAGCTCGTCACCGCCATCAAAACGTCGATGCGATCGGCGGCTTCGCTTGCCTCCAGATATTTTGCATCCACCATGCGGCCGAGCAGCACTGTGAGTGCGCCTCGACGCCGCGCGTTGCGATCGCGCACGGCCTGGGCGAGTTCGTGATCGCTCAGCGCCTCCGCGTGCAGACGGGCGATGACGTTACCGTTGAAACTCCAGAAGTCGCAAAAAATCTCGACCAGACGGCGTAACGCCGATCTCGGATCAGGATCGCGCACGGCCGCGGGCAGACGATGCAGTCCGCCTTCCTGCGCGCGATGATCGAACAACGCTTCGAGCAGCCCTCTGCGCGAGCCGAACTGATTGTAAACGGTCAGACGTGTGACGCCGGCGGCCTTCGCCACTCCCTCCAGTGAAAATCCGCCTTTTGGGCCCTGGGCTTCGCGCAGCATGTCGGCGGCAGCAACCAGCACCCGTTCACGGGTGTCGGCGGCGGCGGCGAGGCGATCTGGCGGCGTGCGGTAGGGTCGACGGGTCAACCTCTTGACTCCCAAATTTGACTATACAATATGTATATCAGATTTTACCGAGGAGAACGGACTCATGCTGATCATAGTTATTGCCATGGTATCCCTGCACGTTCTCAGCGCCGTGTTCTGGGCCGGAACGACATTTTCGCTGGCGCGGACAGGTGGGGCGCAGGTTACCGCTTTTCGTTGGCCGCAGTTGGGTGCGGCGCTCACCGCTATTCTAACCGGGGCAGGGCTCTGGGATCTGCTTCACGCCGACTCGTTCGATTCGATGGAACAAGTCCTGGCAATCGGCGCGCTCTGCGCCCTGATCGCGGCTGCCGTCCAACTGGGGTCCGGAATATTCGCCCGCAGCCATCGGATGTCGACGGAGGATAGCGGGCAGCCACTGCGCGATCGCGTTGCGCAGCGGGCGGCGGCCGGCCTGCTGGCGATTGCCGTGATCTGCATGGCGGCAGCCCGATATACCTGAGGACGAAGCCATGAGCACGCCGATCTATTCCGACCTGAAAGGCAAGACGGCTTTCGTCACCGGAGGCTCAGGTGGCATCGGGAGCGAAACCTGCCGCTGGCTTGCCCACAATGGCGCAAAAGTCGCTGTCAGTGGACGCAATGAGGAGGCGCTGTCGCGGGTTGTTGCTGGATTGACGGAACGGGGCGCCGAAGCGATGGCGATCCCGGCCGATTGCACGGACGCGGATTCGCTGGAGCGCGCCCGCGCCGCCGTCGACGCCCGTTTCGGCCCGACCGACATTCTCATCGCATTCGCGGGCGGCGGGACCGCGATGCCGGCCGTTGTCGAGGCGACCACGGAGAGCGACTGGCGTTCGGGTCTCGATCACAATCTAACCGCGACATTTCTGACGGTGAGGGCGTTCCTTCCGGGCATGAAGGCGCGGCGGTTCGGGGCCATCGTTACCATGGCCTCGACCGCCGGACGATCGCCATCGCCGGCGTCTCCGGCCTATTCGGCGGCAAAGGCGGGCGTGATCATGCTGACGCAGCATCTGGCCCAGGAGGTCGGTGCGTTCAACGTACGCGTCAATTGCGTTTCGCCCTCGGCCGTTCTGACCGAACGCACGGCCTTGCATCTGCCCGAAGCCAAAAGAGCGCAGATTGCCGCGCTTCACCCGCTTGGCAGACTTGGCGTTCCAGCCGACGTCGCGGGAGCCGCATTGTTCCTAGCTTCCGACAGCGCCTCGTGGATCACGGGCGCCACGATCGATGTCGCGGGCGGGCGACTGATGCACTGACGCCAAGTTTCGTTGTCGCGGCCGCCGGGTGAGACCGTGAGGCTCGTATCTCGAATTCGCATAAGGTATATTATGGAATATTTTATTGTTACACGAGATCAAGCACTTAGTTAAAATTGGT
>DATMQV010000002.1:0-2182 GCA_035566615.1 Xanthobacteraceae bacterium | reverse complement strand
ATGCTTGCGTGCAATGCGGCCTGTGCAAGGCGACCTGTCCGGAAAAAGTCATCAGCCTCAGGCCGCGCCTTGCCTTCGGCGATGTGACTGTTGCGGCGCGGGTGCTGAAGCAAGAGGAGCCATTCCCTTGCATCCGCTGCGCCAAGCCGTTTGGCGTCAAGAGCACGATAGACCGTGTCGTTGCCAAGCTGGAAGGCAAGCATTGGATGTACCGGAATTCGCCCAGCCGCCTCGACGTGATCAAGATGTGCGATGATTGCCGCGTTGCCGTCGTCACGGAGGAGGGCTTCGACCCCTACGGCGCTCCCCCGCGGCCGAAGCCGCGCACGACCGATGATTACTTGCGCGAGCGCGAGAGTGAGTCGGAATCGTAATCACTTCGTCGCCCTTTCGAGAAACCTGACGAGCGCGTCGCGATCCTCCGGCGCGCCGATGCGCTGCTCGGGCATCTTGGTGCCCGGGGTGTAGTGCGCGGGGCCGATCTCGAACAGCTTCGCCACCGTTTCCGGCGTCCACACGATGTCGAGATGGGCGAGCGCCTCCGAAAAATTGTAACCCGGCAGAGTGGCGATGCGCCGCCCGAAGATGCCGTGCAATGTCGGGCCGGCGCGGTTGCCTTGGTCGGCCTCGAGCGTATGGCAGGCGATGCAGGCGCGAAACACCTGCGCGCCCGGGTCGCCGGCATAGGCGGTGAGCGGATCCTCGACGCCACCGCTTGCGATGGAGCCGATCGGCTCGCCGGTTTCGGAATCCCAGCTCCGGATCATGCGATCCGCGCCGCCGGTGAGCAGCATTCGGTTGTCGGGAAAGAACGCCACCGACCAGACCGGCATTCCCGGCCCGACCAGGGTGCGAGCGAGCCTTCGCGTCCTCCGATCGATGATGGCGACCGAACCGCGGATGGTCGTCGCCGCGACGCGCTCACCATTGGCGGATATCGCAAGGGAGAGTATCGGCGTGGGCGACGCGTCGACCGCGCCACGCGTTTCTCCGGCCGGCGAAAGGAAGTACACCTCGCCATCGGCTCCGGCGGTGACGATTTCGCCATCCGGTGCCACCGCCGCGGCATTGAGCGGAGAAGCCAGCGTAGCAACCAGCGGCGCGTCCGATCCCTGCAGCGACCAGACGCGCACGGTTGCGTCATACCCGGCGCTGACCAGCTTTGTGCCGTCGGGCGCGAAGGCAACACCGTTGACGTTCTGACTATGCCCCTCCAACACTTGCGGCACGCCGCCTGCGAGCGGCCATAAACGGATCGTGCGATCCCACGACGCCGATGCGAGCGTCGTACCATCGGGTGACACGGCGAGCGCAACGATCGGACCCTCGTGTCCCTCAAGGACCCTGTCCGGCTGCTGCTTTCCCGGCGTCCAGATGGCAATATGAGCGTCTTCACCAGCGGTTATGGCGCGACCGTCCGCGAGGATCGCGACCGCATTTACGGCGCTCTGATGCAACCGCAGCACCTGTTCGGCGGTGTTGCGCCGAAGCAACCAGCGGATCGCCGATGTATCGAAGCTGCCCGAGAGCGCCGTGGCGCCGTCGGCAGAGATCGCCAGCGCGCGTATCGGACCGCCATGCCCGCTCAATTGCGCTTGGGTTGGCGTAATAGCGAGCACCAACCCGATCAGCACCGCGCAACCGATCAAACGCATGAGAGGCGCTTCCTCAACCTCGTGCGGTAGGTGCTTTTTGCTGCCGGAGCATAACCCCCTCGTCGAACGGCAAATCATGGCGGCCCACCGCCCTTGCCGGTGGACCGCGCTTGTCCCGAAAGTTCCGATATCTTACTTTAGACAATGATCCCAGGCGGGCGGACCGCAATGCGCAGCTTCATTATCGCCTGTGTTGCCGCTGTTGTGATTGCCGCCATCGGGGCAATGGTCCTGAATTTCGTCCAAGAACCTGTCGATGTCGCGTTCGCGACCGAATCCGCGCGGATTTGATCGTGTGAAGATAGGCTGACTTACCGGCGCCAGCGGTCGGGAGTACCGCAGCGACCGAAACAGCTCCGACTTTAAGCCGCTTGTCCCCGAACACGTCGCCTCTATCAGGCCGAGCCGGCAGATGGCTCAAAGTTTGTCGGCGTTGAGGTCGACGAAATAGAAGCCGTCGAATGGCGGCGTCACTTTCAGCGTGCGCGCTGGACTCCCCCTCGATCCGAGGCTTCGTTGTCCTCGAG
>DATMQV010000001.1:0-5735 GCA_035566615.1 Xanthobacteraceae bacterium | reverse complement strand
CTTGATGGTATGAACCAGACGAAAAATGTTGCCGAGGATCTCGCCGTTATTGGGCTCCTGCTCGAAGCGCACGAGTTCCGCGTCTACGCGATCGAGACTTTCATTGGTCTCGGTCAGGAACTCACGCAACAGGTCGTCCATCAAGGCGCCTCTTCCCACAGGCTTTTTGCCGGCCGTTATTCGGCGGCGTGCAAGCCAGCGTGCGCCCTGCGGCCGTCAGGCCGGGGCGCTGCTCAATGCGAGGCCAGTGTGTTGCTTAAGGGTTTAATTTCGGTTGCGGCGAACCGCATATACCAGCGGAAACCCGCAGCTTTTCGGCAACAAAATACCGTTAGCGAGCCGTTAACGTGACCACGCCCGCGTCACCGGTTGCCGACAGGACGAGCCCGCAATCGCGCGCCAAGATGCCGGCATAGAGGGGCTGAATGGCGTGGGCATCGACGGTGTGCGCCGAATTGCCGGTCAACAGTTCGGCGGTGGTCGGATTGAGCTTGGCGTTGAGGCCGGATGCCGTGATGACAAAGCCGGCGACACCGTCGTCGCCGGGAACCGGATCGACGGTCAGCGTTCCGCCGCGCGGAATGCCGCCGGTGGCGATCAACACCATGTTGAGCAAGAGCTTCACGCGATTCTTGGCCAGCAACGCGCGCGGAAGATTCCAGGCCAGTGTCGTCTTGCCGTCCTCGATCAGGCCGCGCGCCGCTTTTTCGGCATCGCCGAGATCGATCTGGGCGCCGGCAGAGCCGGCCGCGCCGAAGGCCAGCCGGCAGAATTGCAGCTTGGCCGAGGCCTGATGCGCGCTCTTCTTGATCAGCTCGAGCGCAAACGCCTTGGTTTCCTCGTTCTTGTCTTCCTCCATCACCTCGAGGCCGTTGACGATCGCACCGACCGGGCTGATCAGGTCATGGCAGACGCGCGAACACAACAGCGCCGCCAGATCGAGGGCGCCGATGGCAAGAGGACCGGAAACAGGGGCGGACATGAGAAACTCCGCTCAGCTACGCTTGAGGCTTGGGTGTCACAGCGCGCGCGATTCGGCAATCGGGCCGACGCCGGCATGTATGGTACCTAGAGCGCGTTGGCTTTGAGTTGAATGGACGTCGCGCTCTAGATCTTTGGTGGAGCATGATCTTTCCGGAAAACCGGTGTCCACTTTTCCGGATCATGCTCTAGACCGACACCTTGGCCCGATTGCGGACGGGCCGGAAAGCCGCAACTCGGACCAATGTAAGGAGTGCTGTGCCTAGCTTCGACCCCACTACCAGCGCCAAACTCTTGGAGGGCCTGACAGCCCTCGGGGTCGCGGTCGCCAAGGCCATTCTCAATTGCCGCGCCGATCACAGCGTCCGCATCAAAGCCGACGGCTCGCCGGTCACACCGGCTGACGAGACCGCGGAAGCGATCATCCGCGAAGGCCTCGCGCGGCTTGCGCCGGGCCTGGCGGTGGTCTCCGAGGAACAGGCGGAGCGGACGCCGCCCGCCGCCGGTGTCGACTATTTCCTGGTCGACCCGCTCGACGGCACACGCGAATTCATCGCCGGCCGGGACGAGTACACGGTCAATATCGCCTTGATTGCCGACCGCACGCCGGCGCTCGGCGTTATCGTGGCTCCGGCGCTCGGGCTCATCTGGCGCGGCATCGTCGGCCATGGCGCCGAGCGCCTGAAATTCGCCGCGGGGCAAATGTCGCTGCCGGAGCCTATTCACACCCGCGCGCCGCCCGCCGGCGCATTGGTCGTGATGGCGAGCCGCTCGCATCTCGATGCGAGCACACAGCGTTACATCGACCGACTGCCGCATGCGCGCCTGATCGCCTGCGGCTCCTCGATCAAGTTCTGCCGCCTGGCCGAAGGGCTCGCCGACCATTATCCGCGGCTCGGGCCGACCCACGATTGGGACGTGGCGGCCGGCCACGCCATCCTCGTGGCGGCCGGAGGCAGCGTAGTCGGCCGCAACGGCGAAGCGCTGGCCTATGGCACCCCGGAGCTTCGGATTCCGGAATTCCTGGCTTGGGGCAGCCCAACGCCAACGCAGCCGGCCAAGCTCTAAGGACTAAGCGTGCGCAGGATTTCCGGCCATTTTCGCTCCGCCGCACTGGAGAAGCGATCTGGGTCGGCAGCGAACGTCTCGAGCCGATGGCAGTCGTAGAACAGGAAGAGCCGCCCATCGCTGATCAGCCAAACGTCCGGCCTGCCGGCTACGGCTACGCCGCGGGCGACGCCGACCGGATCGTAGCCGCCGAACTGGGGCATATAGACATCGGGCCGTTCGGCGAACGCCGCGCGATTGCCGAAATTGCAGAAGCGCCAGACCGCACCGCCATACTGCAATTCGAAATCCGCACTGCCCGGCAACGGCTTGCCGTCAGTAAAGAAGGCGACCGGATCGTAGCCGCCGATGGCAAGCCCGGTGTGCCGGTCGACCACGATCCTTTCCGTGATGCCGCCGGCAGCCGCCCCAAGCGGCAGACCGGCAAAAAGGCTGACGATGATCGCGAAAACCGCGATCCGCGCGCGCCTTTCCTTCCGTTGTTGCCGTGCTGCGGTCATAGTTTCGGCGAACCATCGGCTGATTCGCAGCGCCCGAAAAAACGCTATAAGCCAAGACTTAGAGGCCAAGACTTAGCCGGCGCCTGTGAGCAAGGGGTTAACTGGGGACGCTCGATGAATCCTGCCGCACGGTTTGGGGTGGTCGCATTGATATTGGCCGGGCTCGGGATGCTTACGAGCATGCCAGGAAGCGTACCGGTCTTGGCGCAAAACTCAGTCTTGGCGCAAAACTCGGTCTTGGCGCAAAACTCAGTCTTGGCGCAAAACCCGGAGCCGCCGCCGGCGCCGACTGGACCGGTTGCGCCGCCGCCGCCGCAGCCGCCGGCGAGCAATCAGTTCTCCGCCAACGAGGTCATCGATGCCGGGCACCACTTCTTCGGCGGCGTCTCGCGCGGCCTGGCGGCGCTGGTCGAGAAAGCCGGCAATCAGTGGGGACAACCGAACGGCTATATCCTCGGTGAAGAGGCCGGCGGCGCTTTTATCGGCGGCCTGCGCTATGGCGACGGCACGCTTTATACCAAGAATGCCGGCGACGTACGCGTCTATTGGCAGGGGCCCTCGCTCGGCTTCGATGCCGGCGCCGACGGCGCCCGCACCATGATGCTGGTCTACAACTTGCCGCGCACCGAGGCGATCTTCGAGCGGTTCGGCGGCATCGCCGGCTCTGCCTATTTTGTCGGCGGTTTGGGCATGACCGCGCTCACCGCCAATGACATCGTGGTGGTGCCGATCCGCTCCGGCGTGGGATTGCGCCTCGGCGCCAATCTCGGCTATCTGAAATTCACGACGCGCCCCACCTGGAACCCCTTCTGAGCATCCGCCTCCATTGCGTCCAAAAAAATCGAGATCGTCACAGGTTTGTCGCCATCGGTCTGTTGTCTTTATGGCGCAGCGGACGATCTCGGTTTAGGTTAACGGCTGCGGATGATGTTAAGCTTCGCCCGAGCGTGGCAAAGTAACGGCTCGCGTCGGGCCTGGTATGCGGCTCCAAGTGCCTCCAAAGAGTGGTGTCATGATCGAACCGGTCATGTTTTTTGGGATCGGGTTTCTGGTTGCCGCACTGCTCGGACTGCTGTTCGTCCCCCTGGTCCATAACCGCGCCGTCCGGCTGACCATGCGGCGGCTGGAAGCGGCGACGCCGTTGTCGATCGCCGAAATCCGCGCCGACAAGGATCAGCTGCGCGCCGAATTCGCCATGTCGACGCGGCGGCTCGAAATGAGCGTCGAGCAGATGAAGGCCAAGACCACCGGCCAGCTCGCCGAGATCGGCAAGAAGACCGACGCTATCAATCAGCTCAAGAAAGAGCTCGGCGAAAAGACCGCCGCCATCTTCTCCTTCGAGTCGCGCGAGAAGAACCTGCGCGACCAGTTGCACGCCACCGAGCAGGAATTCGAGATCAAATCGACCGCTCTGCACGAAGCCGAGCGCACGCTCGCCGACAAGCAGGCCGACCTCGCCAAGATCATTGCCGAGCTCGGCGAGCGCTCGATCCTGGCCGACAGCCAGCGGGTCGAGCTCGCGGCCTTGCGCACTCAGATCGAGGCCATGAAGGTCAACGTCGCCGACTACGACCGCGCCGTGCGCTCGACCGAGGAGCGGCTGGCGCGCGAGCGCTCCGAAGCGGAGGCGGCCGCCAAACAGGCGAACGAGGAGCGCGGCAAGCTCGGCGACCTCTCGGCAAGGGCGAGCGTGCTCGAACAGCAATTGATGGTGCACAAGACCGAGGCCGAGGTCACGAGCCGCCGGGTGCAGGATTTGGAGGAGCGGCTGCGCGAACAAGGCCGGCTCCTGGCGGAGCGCGACTTCCTGATCGCGCGCCTGCGCAGCGACCTCGAAGGGGCCGCCAAGCTCGAGAACGATCTGCGCGCGGAGATCGAAAATGCCGGCGGCCGCAGCAGCAGCGCCGTCGACAAATTCCGCACCGACATCGAGCAACTGGAGGCGCAGCTCGCCGCCGCGATCGAGGACCGCAGCCGGTTGCAGCGCGAAGTTTCGGCCATGAAGCGCGATGCAGAGACCACCTGGGCTGCCGAGCGGGTGGAGAATGCGCTGTTGCGCGAGCGCATCAACGACGTCGCCGCCGAGGTCGCCCGGCTGACGGCCGTGCTCGAAGGCCCCGGTTCGCCGATCGAAACCATCCTGGCGCAAGCGGTTCCCGAACGCGGTCAAGCGAGAGGCGCGCGCGTGCCGAACTTCAACGGCACAAGCGGGGAAGGCGGCGGCCACGGCAGGGACACGCCGGACGACGGCAAGGGCTCGCTCGCCGACCGCATCCGCGCTTTGCAGACCACCGCCTCGCGCGCGGCGTCTTGATCCGGCGCCGCTCAAGCCGCCTTTCGGCCCCCGCTTTTGCCGGCGAGCGGAAGCCGCATGACCATTCGCTTGACACCCTGCCGGGCCGTTCCTTAAATCCGCGCGACTTGGACCGGGCATTTGTGACCGGGCCGATCTGGCCCTGGCGATCAGGACCGGGCGCTTAGCTCAGCGGGAGAGCGTTCCCTTCACACGGGAGAGGTCGTAGGTTCAATCCCTACAGCGCCCACCACGGAAAAGCTCAGTTTTCAACGCCTTTTTGCACGCTCGAATAAATAGCAACCGGCAATCCGCGGAAGAACGGCGCATGAACATGGCTCGTCGCGACGTGCAAAATCCGTGCAGAATGTTCGATTGACGTTCCGGTCGCTCGCCCGTCGTTTTGCAGATGGATTGGAGATTGATTACCGGTAGAGCGGTTTCGTGAGTTGTGGATAGAGCGCCAGACTACGAATCTGGGGGTCAGGAGTTCGAATCTCTTCGGGCGCGCCAGCATTCTCCGAACCTCTAGCAACTCCTGAAAGATTTGAAATTCCAGTTGGTTGAGCCTGCCGCACTGGTATAACGCGGTGGTATCAACAATGCGGGTAGGCATGTCGCTTTTTCAAAACGAACACAGTGTGTGGTGCGTCAGGAAGAAGGTCCCCAAAGCGCTTGAGCAAGCGGTGGCCACCGTTCTCGGAAACGGCAAGAAGCGTCAGCCCTGGCTGCAACGCTCTCTCCGGACGAAGGACAAGCAAGAGGCCAAGCGGCTTGCACCTCCAGTATTGATGGAGTTTGACCGCGTCCTTGCAGATGCAGAGGCATCAACAGCTGAACGGCCACTGCGTACGACGCTCGACCCTCGCGAGATCGAACGCATCGCAGACTTT